>NZ_JAAYXO010000232.1 GCF_012515855.1 Gordonia sp. (in: high G+C Gram-positive bacteria) | reverse complement strand
GGCGCCTGGGTCTTGGAGCGATAGAACAGGAACGGCTTACCGCTGGGCGTCAGCTCCAATTCCTCGTCGTAGGTGAAGCTGTCGATGGTGGCGTAGTGGCCTGCGCCCTTGCCGCGCCACAGGCCCGCGAAGCCGGCGAGTGGACCGAGGGGATCACGCGAAGAATCGGACATGCCTTCGAGGCTAGCCGCACCCCGCTACCCGACGGTCGGAATCTCGGTCTCGACGGCGGGTCGCTCACCCATCTTCACCACGATCACGCCCGCCAGCACCAGGGCGCCGCCGACCAGCTGGATGCGCTCGGGCACCTGGTCCAGCAGCAACCACGCGGCGATGATCGCGGCGAGGACTTCGGTGAGCGCGACGAACGACGCCAACCGCGGAGCCAGGCGACGAACGGCCGCGATCCCGGTGAAGTACGCGAGTGCCGCCGTGATGAATCCGAGTGCCAGCACCGGCACCCACCAGCCGAAGGGATGCGCGGCGAGGAGCACGTCGTCGCTGGAGGCCGTCATCGGGAGCACGCCGACGAGGCCCGCGACGCTGAGCATCAGGGCCGCATACGTCAGACCGCCGGCGGCCATCGCGATCGCGGGCAGCGCGGTGCCGGAGTGCCCCGACATCACGAAGTAGCCGGCGTTGCCGATCATCGCACCGATGGCCCACGCGATGCCCGCGGCGTCCAAGGAGACGGTGCCGAACAACTGCAGAACCAGAACCAGCCCGGCGGCCGCGATCAGGGTGCCGAGAAAGGTGAGGCGGGTCGGTGCCTGACCATGCCGGAACCACATCCACGCGACCACCGCGACCGGCGACGTGTATTCGATCAGCAGGGCGACGCCGACGTCGAGCGTCGAGACCGCATAGAAGTAGCAGAGCTGTGGAACCGTGACCGCGACGAACCCGTACGCGGCCAGAGTCAGATGGTTGCGCCGGTCGGCCAGCAACGACCACCGTCCGCGCATCGCGTAGGCGGCGGGGATCGCCAGGGCAGCGGCGCCGATCGCGATGCGAACCGTGACGGCGGCACCCGACGACCATCCGGTGTCCTGAAGGGCCCGCGCGAAGGGGCCCGACATGCCGAACGAGACCGCGGAGACCACCGCGAAGACCAGGCCGGTACTGATCCGCCGACCGCTGTTGACCTGCATTCGGCAAGACTATCGAGGCTGTGATGGACGCGGCGATCGCAGGTGCGCCCGTCCGTTGGGCGCCGGTCCGTCGCAGTGTTACGCCATGACATCTCGGGGGAGTTGGCCGCCGCACGGTCCGCAGGTTCCGCCTCAGCAGTTTCCCGCAGGGCCGGCCCCGTACGGAGGGATGCCGGGCGCATACCCACCCGCAGCGCCGTACGGTGCGCCCGGCGGCCAGTCCTGGTCTGCTGCGGGGCCCGGCTACGCGGTCCGACCGCCGCAGGCGCAGAACCGTCGGAAGAACGGCATCGTGTTCGGTGCGGTGGCTGCGGTGGCGTTCGTGATCTGCACGACCGTGGTCGACGTCGTGCTGTGGGGTCTCATGGAGGTCGTCGGCGTCTACCGCACCTGGCCGTATGTTCTCGCTTTCCTCGCGGACCCGCTCGTCGTCTGCTTGGTGGCTGCGGTGATCGTGTTCTCGGTCGACACCGGGATTCGCGCACGAACCGGCGCTGCGGTTGCGGCAGCTGTCGCGGTCCTCTTCAGCGTGATCAACGCGGTGCTGAACACCGCGAATGTGCTCGGCGGGTGGCAAGGAGCGATCGGCGAAGTGACCCTGTCGTCAGGCTGGATCTACACGCAGGTCTTCATCACCTCAGCCTCGATTGTCGGAGCCTGGGTGCTCGCCCGACGGACGAGCCTGCTGGCGCTCATCGCGGCCGTCGTCGGCGGCGCCCTGGTGACCGGTTTGGTGGCTGCCAGTCGCGGCTTCGGTTTGGACATCGGCTTCTGGCCGCTGAGCACCTTCGCCTTCTACTGGATGCCGATGACGTTGATCTGCGTCGGGGCGAGCTGGCTCGCCGTCGTATCGACAAGCTCGCGACCGGGGATCGCCTGTACTCTGCCGCATGACCTGCCCGACACGCGGTACTAGGCTGAGCTGATGCGTGTTGTGAGAAGCGTCGACCCGTCCGCGCCGAACCTGGCGGTGGACGTCTCCGGTCGGCTCGAGGGCCAGACCCCCGTGGTGCTGATTCACGGGATGGGCGGGGACCACACCACGTGGCGGCCCGCAGCGAAGGTGCTGCGCGCCGCCGGTCGTCCGACGATCGCGGTGGATCTGCGCGGGCACGGGCGCAGCGAGCACGCCGACAGCTATCTGCTCGACGACTTCTCGCGGGACATCGAACGAGTGGTTCAGGAGCTCGGCCTCGATCGTTTCGATCTGGTCGGGCACTCGCTCGGCGCGCATGCTGCGCTCCGCTACGCCATGGGCAGCCCGGACCGCGTCCGCAGGCTGGTGCTCGAGGAAGTGCCGCCGATGCCGCGCGACGACGCCGATCTCGCCGAACAGATCGCGCCGTCGGCAACCCTCGGCGAGCGAGTTCGTGGACTGCGTGCACTGGCGGCCAACCCCGGTCCGTTCCTTCGCTTCGACCGTGCCCTGCCCGCGACCGTCACCGGTCAGTTCGACGTGCCGGACAGGCTGTGGTGGGAGCGGCTCGGCGCGGTCGACGCCCCGACGCTGGTGATCTCCGGCGGTGCGCGCAGCTTTCTCCCGGGGCGACTGCTCGAGACCGTCGCCGAGGCGCTGCCCGACGGTCGTTTCGTCACCATCGACGCAGGCCACAGCGTTCACCGCGACGCGCGCCCGGAGTTTCTCTCGGCGCTGTCGAGACACGTGGACGGCTGAACCGCCGCTACGGAACGGAGGGTGCGTACGCGGGCTTGTTGTGCAGGCGTCGCGGGTCGACGCCTGTGCGCTGCCAGCCTTCGACGGCCCACGACACGTACAGCATCCGTACCGGCAGGCGGTTGATCACCGGGTTGATGCCGCGCATGAAGGCTGCGAAGCGATCGAATCGGCGCTGCTTGGCGGGGCTCCAGTCGAGCTCGCACACCTCGCGCATCTGGCGCGGGAGCGTGCCGACGATCACCGTCTGGAAGAAGCCGTTGAGGGGTGCGGCGAGCACGCGCCAGACGGGCTTGGGCAGCCACTTCGGTCCCGGCACGCCGTGCCGCAGGTAGCCGGTGGCGTACATGATGGTCCGCGTCGGGACGAACTTGTCGCACATCGACTCCCAGTACCGGCAGAACTCGTCGTACGTCTGCGGCTGGCTTCGCGCCGACACCCCGTACAGCTGGTACCAGGTCTTGCTCTCTTCGAAGATCTGCACCTTCTCCTCGTACGACAGCCGACGGATGAAGGTGTCGGTGACGAAGAGGACCTGGTCGACGAAGGTCGCGTGCGCCCAGTAGTACAGCTCCGGGTTGAGGGCGTGGTACCGCGAGCCGTCGCTGATGGTGCCCTTGATGTCGCGATGGAAGTCGCGCACGCGGCGACCCCATTCGTGCGGCTGGTCGGAGTACACGGTGCGCATGATGGGCGGCCCCGACCGTCGGGCGCGCCCGAGGAAGTCGGAGAAGATCACCGAGTGGTCCTCGACGCCCTGTGCGAGTTGCTCGATGCAGTTCTCGGTTCCGGCGAGGCGCTGGAATCCGAGCAGTCCGCGCACGTCGCCGTAGAACTTCCACACCAGGGAGTCGGCGCCGAGGCGAAGGTCGATGCTGTCGATGTCGACGTAGGCGGGCTCGGCCTCGCGGATGCCGGTCTCGAAGTCGTCCACAGTGGTCATGGCTCGACACTATCGCCGTGATGGAACAAATGTAAATATCTGTCCCTAAGTTTCAGAGGGGTGATTTTGTTGCTGATGCAAGCAGGATAGGGTGGCGACCATGACTGTCTCCGTGCCCTGTCCGGCGCCGCCATCGCGGGAGCGCTGGTCCGGCCTGTATGCCGGGACCGTCATCGCGGTGGCCTTCGTGATGGGATCTTTCCTCTTCGAGGCGCTGGTGCAAGCGGTTCGATTCAACATCAACAGCGTCTACGTCGCATGGATGTGGTTCGGACTCATTCCGGCGATGGTGGCTGCGGTCGCCGTGGCGATTGTCGCCGATCCCGCACTCCGCAAGGCGCAGACGGTCGCGATAGCGGCCTTCGCCGCCTTCGGCATGTGGATGGTGGCGCAATCGGTGGTGAGTCTGCAGTTGCTCGGCGCGGTGCCCGACAGCCTCTGGGGTGTTGCGTGGGGTCTGCCCAGCGTTCTCGGCAAGCTCGGCCTGGTGCTCATCGCCGCCGCGTGGATTCTGGGGCATCGGCGGCATCCGTGGTCGTTGGCGGCCGCGCCGGCGGCCGGTGCGCTGGCGTACCTGTTCGGCGCGTACGCCGGTGACGTGGTCGAGGTGGCGGGCTTTCCGGCCCCGCTCGACGTCGCCTGGCGCGCGCTGTTCGTCGACACGATCCCCGGTGTCGCCTCGGTGGTGCTGGCCTGCTGGCTCTCCGTGGTCCTCGATCACTTGCTCGCGCGGCGCGCAGCGGTGGTCGACGACGCCGGGTAGAAGCGCGAGCGGGGGTTACCCTGGCCGCATGGTCTTCTCGCAACCCTCCGGACGCAACAAGCAGTCGCTCTTCGGCACCTCCGACGATCGGAAGAAGGTCGCGCCGACCTTCCGGCTGCAACCGAAGAACCCGCCGCCGCCCTCGATGCCGACGGCCGACGATCTTCTCGAGACGGCCACGGTGGTCGCCCTCCCGATGCGCACCCGTTTCCGTGGCGTTCGGGTCCGCGAGGCCCTGATCTTCCGCGGGCCTGCCGGTTGGGGTGAGTTCGCGCCGTTCGCCGAGTACGACGATGCCGAGGCCAAGCTCTGGTTGGCGGCGGGGATCGAAGCCGCCTACCTCGGCGCCCCCGAGCCGGTGCGCAGCGAGGTCCGGGTCAATGCGACGGTGCCCGCGGTGCCTGCCGACGAGGTCGCCGCGCTCGTCGCGCGCTACCCGGGGGTCGACACCGTCAAGGTGAAGGTGGCCGAGGCCGGCCAGACGCTCGATGACGACGTCCAGCGCGTCGCCGCCGCTCGGGACCTCGTGGAGAACGTCCGGATCGATGCCAACGGCGGATGGTCGGTGGCGCAGGCCGTCGAGGCGATCGCGGCGATCGGCGAGGTCGAGTACGTCGAGCAACCGTGCCGCACCGTCGAGGAACTCGCGGAGGTTCGTCGGGCGGTGTCGGCGCCCATCGCTGCCGACGAGTCGATCCGCCGGTCCGGTGATCCGATGCGCGTGGCCGCCCTGGACGCCGCCGACATCGCCGTGCTCAAGGTGGCGCCGCTCGGCGGGATGCGGGCCCTGATCGCGCTCGCGCACAAGTTGCCGATGGACGTGGTGGTCTCGAGCGCACTCGACACCGCGGTCGGCATCTCGTCCGGAGTCAGTGCTGCGGCCGCGCTGCCCGGCCTGCACCGTGCGTGCGGGCTGGGGACGGGGGAGTTGTTCACGCGGGACGTCGCGCCGTCGTTCCGCATCGAGCACGGGGTGGTGACGCCGCGGCGGGTGGAGCCCGGCATCGACCTTCCGCTCGCCTCCGATGAGCGCACGCAGTGGTGGCACGACCGTCTGCGACGCTCCCATGCGCTGCTGATCGGCCGCTGATTGCGACCCGGCGCCGACTGCGTCGGCTCTCCATGAGGAGCCGGTGCGACGATTTCTAGAATATGTCCCAAGGGCTATAGACACAGATCATTCCATTTGTTTCAATTGCGGTATGGGCGGCGTCACACGGACGCGCCGGAGACCGAGGAGAAACCATGGTTACGCAACTCGCTCAGCCGGAAGTCGGAAGTGGTCTGCGTGCGGTTCCGCTCAGCGACCGCAACGGGGTGTTGGAGATCCTGCAGATGCGGCGAGACCCGTTCGGGTTCGCGGAGCGTAAGCGACTGCGGTTCGGCGACGTGTCGGGGATGAATGCGTTCGGCCTGCGCATCGTGACCTGTTCGGGCGCGGCGGCGGCCAACGAGATCCTGATGAACAAGGATCGTGCGTTCGCCAACGCCCCGGCGTGGAGCTACTTCATCGGTCCGTTCTTCAATCGCGGCATCATGCTCCTCGACTTCGACGAGCACCGGCATCACCGGCACATCCTGCAGCAGGCGTTCACGCCCAAGGTGCTGCAGGGCTACCTCGGTGAACTGCAGCCGATGGTCGTCGACCGCGTGTCACGCCTGCCGGTGGGCGACATCAAGATGTTCTCCGAGTTGAAGGCGCTGACCCTCGACGTCGCGCTCGAGGTCTTCCTCGGGCTGGAACTGCCGAAGCACGAGGCCGACCGTCTCAACAAGGCGTTCATCGAGACCGTCCGCGCCGGCGTGGCCTACGTGCGCAAGCCGGTCCCGGGCGGCCGCTGGTGGAAGGGGCTGCGGTCGCGCAAGATTCTGGAGGAGTTCTTCTACGCCCACATCGACGCCAAGCGGGCCACCCAGACCCCCGACCTCTTCTCCGTGCTGTGCCACGCGGAGGGCGAGGACGGCGAGCGGTTCACCGATGAGGACGTCGTCAACCACATGATCTTCGTCCTGATGGCCGCGCACGACACGTCGACCATCACCATGACGCAGATGGCGTACTGGATGGCCAAGCATCCCGAGTGGCAGGAGAAGGCTCGCGCTCAGTCGTTCGAGATCGGGGAGAACCTCGAGTACTCGAACCTCGCCGACCTCACCGTCCTCGACGCGATCATGAAGGAGTCGCTGCGCCTGTGTCCGCCGGTCCCCGCGCAGCCGCGGATGGCGATCAAGGACACCGAGGTCCAGGGCTTCTTCATCCCCGAGGGCACCATCGTCACCGTTCCCCAGCTGATCAATCACCGCGACCCGCAGTACTACTCGCATCCCGCGATGTTCGACCCGGACCGGTTCTCGCCGGAGCGCGCCGAAGACAAGGGCCACCGGATGGCCTGGATGCCGTTCGGCGGCGGTGTGCACAAGTGCATCGGCCTGTACTTCGGCCAGATGGAGATCAAGACGGTGATGCACCACCTGCTCCGCGAGTACGAGTGGTCGGTGCCCGCGGACTACGAGATGCCGATGGACTACAGCGCGTTGCCGGTGCCGAAGGACAAGCTGCCGGTCCGACTGCGCCGGCGGTAGTCGTGCCCGCCACGCGGAAGGCTCGGATCACCGCATCGGTGCCCGAGCAGGAACAGGAGATCCTGGCGGCGGCCGCCGACGAGTTCGCCGCCGTCGGGCTCCGCAAGGCCAGCATGGACGAGGTCGCGCGCACCGCGGGCGTCAGCCGATCGACGCTCTACCGCCGGTTCCCGAACAAGGAGGCGCTCTTCCAAGCGGTGGCGATGGAGACCTTCGAGACGGGGCTGAGTCGACTCGAGGACGCGGCGGTCGGACTGGCCCCGCGCGACGCGGTGGTCGAAGCCTTCGCGTTGGGCGCCGAGATGGTCCAGGCCTCGCCGCTGCTGCACCGTGTGGTCTACGAGGACAACTCCGTGCGCGACCTGCTCGGCGGCGTCGGTGCGTTGTTCATCGAGGTGGTCACCGCCCGGGTCGCCGACACACTGCGCTCGTGCGGTGCCACCATGCCCGACGATGCCCTCATGCAGGCCGTCGAGATTCAGGTGCGAATCGTCATGTCGTACCTGGCCGTCCCGGCCAGCGATCCGGAGCGAGCGGCACCCGAGTACGTCCGCGGCATCGCCGCCGACTTCCTGGCCCCGATGATCCACTGACCCCGCGCCGCGACTGCGGCTCGCCCCATCCATCCCTCCGACCAAGCCATCACCGACTGGAGTCTCTGTGCCCATGCCTCTCACCAGCCTTCTTTCCCGGACCGGACGCGAGAATGCGAGGCTCGAGCGCATCCGCGCCGGGGTGGCCGGGAAGGTCGTCGCCATCACCGGCGGTGCTCGCGGAATCGGCTTCGAAGTGGCCTCCGAGCTGCTCGATGCCGGCGCGCGCGTGGCGATCGGCGACATCGACGTCGACGCCGTCGGCAAGGCCGCGGCCGACCTCGGGATCGAGGGGATCGAACTCGACGTCACCAGCCGCGAGTCGTTCGAGAACTTCCTGGATGCGGTTGCCGAGCGCGTCGGCCCGGTGGACGTCCTGATCAACAACGCGGGCATCATGCCGGTCGGGCCGTTCCTCGACTATCGCGAATCGCTGATCCGGGCGACCCTCGACATCGACCTCCTCGGGGTGATCCTGGGCAGCCAGGCCGCGGCGGCGCGCATGGTTCCGCGGGGACGCGGTCAGATCCTCAACATCTCCTCGGTGGCAGGCAGGCTGCCCACCCCGGGGCTCACCGTCTACAACGCCGCCAAAGCCGGCGTCATCGAGTTCTCCGAGGCGCTCGATTCCGAGCTGTCGCAGAGCGGAGTCCGGGTCTCGACGGTGATGCCCACGTTCACCAACACCGGACTCATCGACGGGCTTGCGACCAATGCGATGGTCACCTCGGTCGACGCCGATGTGATCGCGCGCGAGGTTCTCGCGTCGATCGCCGACGTGCGACTCCGGGTGGCGGCACCGCGCGCGATGGGCTGGGTCAACGTCTATCCCGTGCTGCCGCAGCCGCTCAAGCGCGCGATTCTGCGAACCACCAAGTCCGGCGAGATCTTCATGAATCCCGATCCCGAGTCACGATCGGGCTACAGCAAGCGGATTGGCCAAAGCTGACAGTCGAGTAACTAAGCTCGACCGCGTGGGACTCGGACGAGCAGATGAGCGATTGAAACAGTGGCGGGACGCGCGCCGAGAACTGCGCGCTGCGTCGGATGCGCTGACGGAGGCCGAGGTGGCTGCCGGAATCCGTCAGCCGATGAGCACGCGGATGCGTCGACTCCTCCCCATCGGGGGTGCGGTGCTGGTGATCGTCGCGGCGGTCGGGGTGTGGTTCGCGGCCAGTGCGCCTGCGCGGTACTCCGACCAGGAGTACATCGATGCCGCGACGAAGCGGGTGTCGGTGCTGCTCAGCGTCGACGCCGACGACCCGAAGCGATCCGACAAGATCCTGGCGGGTGCCACCGGTTCGTTCGAGGCGGACTTCGCGCAGTCGGCCGACGCGTACACCACCTACGTGAAAGAGACCGGTGCCAAGGGGGAGGGGAGCGTCGACGCCGCAGCTCTCCAATTCCGATCGCCCGACGGTGCCGACGTGATGCTGGTGGCCAGCGTCCAGGTGACCAAGGAACGTGGCCGTGAGACCGGCACAGCTCCGACCAGCGGCGATGATGCGCCGATCCGCACGTTGCGGCTGATCGCCACGATGGTCCCCGTCGACGGCCAACTCAAGATCGATCGGCTGGTGATGGTTTCGTGAAGAAGGTCATCGCCTACCTGGAGAAGCCGATCGGCATGATCGGCGGCTCGGTGCGACTGCTGATCGCTGCCGTGGTGTTCGTCGCTGCGCTCGTGTTCTGCCTCGGCTCGCTCGACGGGCGAACCGCGGACGCCGCCATCGTCGATGCGCGTGCCAGCCTCGAATCGAAGGCGGGAGCGGTGCTCGCCGACGTGTTCTCCGTCGACGCTCGGTCGTGGTCCAACGATCGCGAGACGGCTCGCAGCCTCGTGGCACCGCCGCTCTCGACAGCGTCCGGGCGTGCGCTCGCCGGACCTCCGCCGGGCGGTGCGACAAGCGTCAATTGGGTGCCGCAGAACGTCGCGGTCACCTGGGCCGACGACCGCGCGGGAGAAGCGCTGATCGTCGTCAACGTCACCGTCACCTCGCGCAGCGGCCACGCCGAGAGTCGAGTGAAGTCGGTGCAGGCCTTCTACACCAGATCCGGAGATCAATGGCTGCTGAGCGGACTGGAGGAATTGCAGTAATGGACCAGAAGTCGAACCTCCGGCTCAAGCAGGCGCACGAACGCTACGCCGTCGCGGTGGAGCGACAAGCCCGGACGCGGGCCGCGGCAGCACCGGCGATCGAGCGGCGATCCCACCGTCGGGCGGCCATGGTGCGGTTGGCGGTGGTCGCAGCGGTGGTCGTCGCCGCAGTGCTCCTGGGCATCGGCTGGTGGGCGCACAGCGCCGCCGATTCCCTCTCCGGCGACCTCGCCGACCAGCGCGCCGCACAGTCGGCGGCCGAGAAGGCGATCGTCACCATGCTGACCGCCGATCCCGCCGACGCGAGCAGTTACGTCCGGAACGTCCTCACGGTCACCACCGGTGATCAGCAGATCCGCATCAAGGGTGCGAGCGGAGAACTCGAGGCGCTGATCGCAGCACAGTCGGCGCCGGCGACCGGTCAGGTGCTCTCCTCCGGAGTCGCCGCGTCCGACGGCGCAGGGACCACGGTGCTGGTGATCGCGCAGACGACGACCCCCGAGTTGGTCGGCGGCGCCGCGGGCCAGAACCGCGTCGGCGTCGCGATGACGATGGAACGCGTCGGGGACCAATGGCTCGTGGCGCAGACGAAGGCGGTGTCGTGATGGGAACGCATTCGGCGCCCGAGCCGATCGGGACCCAGCAGCCGACGGGGACCCCGCAGGCGATGACCCAGCAGGGCGAGACCGCCCAGGGTGCAGCGGAGCACGCGGGCCCGGCGAGGCCGAACGCGACGAATCTGTGGTCGCGATGGCGAGATCAACGGCCGGGCGACCGGCGCTGGCAGATGCTGTGGGCGGTCGTCGGCGCGATCGCGGTCGCGATCGCCGCCGTCTGCTTCACGATCGGAGCGCAGTCGCGTGCCCAACCGGAGCAACCCGATCACACGGTGGTTCGCGCGGCGGCCGACGGCGTCACGGCGCTGATGACCTTCGGGCCGGACGACTCGCCGCAGCAGCGGGCCGAGGTGGCCAAGCACCTGACCGGAACGCTGGCCGCCGACTATGCGGCGCGCGGTCCCGACGTGGTGTTCCCCAACGCCGTCGCGTCGAAGATCTCGATGAAGACCACGGTTTCGAGTGCCGCGGCGGGAGAGAGCCACGCCGATTTCGTGACCGTCCTGGTGTACGCGACCCAGGAGATCACCGTCGGACAGCGAGAAGACAGTATGGAACGCGTGGGTATTGCGCGGTGGGTCACCGTCACTAAGGTGGAGGGCGATTGGCGCGTGTCACGCGTTGCGAATATCTCGCCGCAATGACAGATTTCAGTGACAGTTTCAGTGCAGTGACATTCTTCGCGGGGTGACGGTTCCCGTCGCTCGCGTTTCGGTAGCGGATAGTTCGGTTGTGGCAGAGGTGGAGTCTGTAGTGGTGAAGGCACCGGTAGTGATTGTTGGCGCGGGACTCGGAGGCATTCGTCTCGCCGAGAACCTCCGGAACGGAGGGTATGCGGGTGCGCTCACCCTGGTGGGCGAGGAACAGCATCCACCGTACGATCGCCCGCCGCTGTCGAAGACCGTGCTGACCGGTGACGACGATCGTGTGGACCTCAAGCCGAGCGAGTTCTTCGGCGAGCACGACATCGAGTTGCGGACCGGCTCGCGCGTTGTCGCGGTCGACCCCACTGCGCACACCGTGACCGTGGAGGGCGACGGCGCCACCGAGCAGGTGGCGTACGGGACCCTGGTGCTCGCGACCGGACTGGTCGCGCGGCAGTTCCCCGGCACCGAGGGAGTCGGCGGCGTCCACGTTATCCGCACCGTCGAGGACGCCCTCGCCCTGCGAGAGGAGGCGGGCTCGGCGACTCGCGCCGCGGTGATCGGCGCCGGATTCATCGGCTGCGAGGTGGCTGCCAGCCTGCACAAGCTCGACGTCCCGGTCACGCTGATCGAGCCCACGCCTGCGCCGCTGTCGGGTCCGCTGGGCGCGACGATCGGCGAGATGGTGACTCGCCTGCACGTCGACGCGGGAGTCGATCTTCGCGTCGGTGTCGGCGTCGACGAGGTGGTCGTCGAGGACGGTCGTGCCGTGGGCGTCGTGCTGTCGGACGGTGCGCGCGTTGACGCGAATCTGGTGGTCGTCGGCATCGGCGGCTACCCGGACCTGGACTACCTCGAGGGCTCCGGCATCGAGATCGCCGACCGGTCGGTGGGCGGCGGGGTCGCGTGCGACGGGGTCGGTCGTACCAGTGCCGACGACGTCTACGCACTCGGCGACTGCGCCAACTGGCACGACGCGGATGGTCGTGGGCACCGCGTGGAGCACTGGACGCACACCGTCGACGCCGCCGCGCTGGTGGCGGCCCAGCTGCTCGGGCACCCGATCCCGCATCAGACCGTCCCGTACTTCTGGAGCGATCAGTACGGCCTCAAGTTCCAGATGCTCGGCAGTCCGCGCTCCGACGACGAGGTGCACCTGGTCGACGACGACGGCCGCAAGTTCCTCGCGTACTACAGCCGCGAGGGGCTGCTGACCGGCGTGGTGGGGGCCGGTCGGGTCGGCAAACTGATGAAGGCGCGCCAGTTCCTCGTGACGCCGACGCCCGTGGCGACGCTGCTCGAAGGGTAGTCGGGCTCGATTTCTTCTAGGGCGGTGTCGGACGATCGTCCGACACCGTTTTTGGGCAGGTGACCTGCGGAAAGGTGTCGTCTGCCAGGTGTTTCGCGAGACCGGCGTCAACTTTGAGTCGTCCTGTGCGGCCCATCACGAACTGTCTGGACTTCGTTGGTGGACCACAGCCAAGATCGGCTCAAGGACTTAAGGAATCGGGGGGAAGCTGCGGCGAAGGTTGCCTTCCTCACCTGGTCTGACAACGCCAGAGCCGCGTCACGAACTCAGTGCTTCGTCGCGCAGCAGCACAGAAGAGATCGAACGGAGCACCACCCATGTCCAACCGCACCCTGCGCAACCGCGCCATCAGCATCGCTGCTGCGGCAGCCATTGCCGGCGGCGGCCTCGCCGTCGTCCCGACCGTGACGGCGGGCGACGTTTCGGCGGCGCCGTGCAAGTCGTCGTCGACCCACGAGGTCAATGAAGCGTTTGGCATCAAGTACAACTTCGAGAAGGCGACCGCACCTCAGGTCGGGCAGGGCACCTCGGTCAAGTACACGGTCGCGCTGGCTACCACGACTGGTGGTAATCCGTTCGTGCAGGGTGTTTGGGACATGCCCCCGGCCGCTCTTGGCGATGTGAAGCCCACCGTGAAGATCAAGGCCTTCACTCTGGTGGGCGGAATCCTTGGCGGTGCAGGAGCCTTCGGCAATCTGCTCGAGGAGAAGACTGTTAACCCGGTCGGCGTCGTCAAGGCCGATGGTGGTTGGCGCGTCACCCACACGGGTTACGCCGTGTACGCGGGACAGGCCTTCGTCGCGGAGTACACGTACGCGCTACCGAAGAACCTCAAACCAGGTACGCAGCTAACCAGCGGTGGCGCGATCGTCAAGGCCACCCCGGATTGGTCGATCGGCAAGCTCCGCCTCCCGAACATGACCGCCTGCACCACGGTCCGCGCCCCGAACGCCGGCGAAGCGGCGCTGGGCAGCCTCGACAAGAACGGCCTGGGCTCCGCTGAGGGCCAGCTGTCGAGCACCGGCTCGCTGTCCGACGTCCTCCCCGGCGTGATCGGCGGCATCGCCGGCGGCGCTGGAGACGACAAGGACAAGGAGAAGTAGTCCTCCATCTCTGACGGGCACGGCCCGGTTCACCACGCACGGTGGTGAACCGGGCCGTGTTCTGTTTTCACCCGGTGGGTACTTCTCGCCGACTCCGAGTCGGTAGATTCGACAGCCGTGCCCCTGAACCACGAGTCGAGCGCTGTCGAGATCGTCGCCGAGTTGGTGTCGGCGGGTAGTCCGGAACGTGCAGCGTCGTCGCAGGGCTTCTTCAAGACCGGCCCGGGTGAGTACGGCGAGGGCGACCGCTTCCTCGGACTCGCCGTCCCCGCACTGCGGTCGTACGCGAAGCTCCTGCGCGGGCTGCCTGCCGCGGTGATCGTCGAACTGCTGGCCGACGAGTTCCACGAGGTTCGCATGCTCGCGCTGTTCGTGTTGACCGAGAACTATCGTCGGCAGGACGACCGCCCCGGGTGGGTCCAGCTGTATCGCGATGCTGTTCGTGCCGGCCGCGTCAACAACTGGGACCTCGTCGACTGCTCGGCCGCGGCGGTCCTGGGTGACTGGCTGGTGCGGTCCGACGGCGTCGACGAACTCCTGCGCTGGGCGTCGGCTGACGATCTGTGGGAGCGCCGGGTCGGCATCATCGGCACGCAGGCCTTCATCATGGCCGGACGGTCGGACGCGACTCTGGCCGTCGCCCCGTTGGTGATCGACGACCGCCGCGACCTCATCCAGAAGGCCTTCGGTTGGATGCTCCGCGAGGTGGGCAAACGCGTCGACGAGCAGACGCTCCTCGACTTCCTCGAAGCCCATGCCGCACGCATGGGCCGTACGGCGCTCTCGTACTCGATCGAGCGGTTGTCGAAGGACCAGCGGTCGTACTTCCGCTCGCTGTGATCCCCGCATTTCCATAACAGTGTTCCCCGTGACCACCAGGTGGTCACGGGGAACACTGTTGTTTCCAGAAGGCGTGGCTCAGGCGGCAGGAGGCCGGTGAGCGCCGCGTCGAACTAGCAGCGCCAGCACGATCAGCGGGATCTGGAGCGGCAGTCGGGCCCAGGCGATGGTCTTCAGTGCGGGGCTCTTGTCGACCCACTCGCGCACCATGTTGACGTTGGCGGGAAAGACTGCGACGAACAGCAGTGCGGCCAGGCCGGCCGCGGTCCGACGTGAGCGGGGATTGAGAACCGCTGCACCCAAACCGATCTCGGCGGCGCCGGAGGCGTAGGTCCACGCGCGCGGCTCGCCGGGGATCTCCTTCGGGATCAAGGAGTCGAACGGTTTCGGCGCTACGAAGTGCAGGACGCCGGGGACCAGGAGGATCAACGACAAGACTCGGGCCAGGCGATCATTCGTCATGGCCCGAGTCTACGTCGGAGGCGGTGCGGAAGCGGCTGTCAGAACTCGATCTTCAGCTTGTCCGCGGTCGGTCGTGCCTGGCAGCCGAGGATGTAGCCGTCGGCGATGTCATCGGGATCGAGGGCACCGGTGACCTCCATGTCGACCGAGCCTTCCACGAGGGTGCAGGCGCACGAACCGCATTCGCCCTCCTGGCAGGAGTACGGTGCGTCGAGCCCGGCCGCCAGCATGATGTCGATGAGGGTCCGCGAGCGAGGCCACGCGAGCGTGTGGGTCTCGCCGTCGAGTTCCACATCGACCTCGGCAGCGGCGGCGGCCTCCTCGGCGGAGACCTCGCCGAGCTCGACGTCCTCGAACGGGTCGCCCGACAGCGAGTTGTAGATCTCGACATGCACGTTCTTGCTCGGGAACCGCGCCTTCGACAGCGCGCTGTGGGCGGCTTCCATGAACGGGCCGGGGCCGCACATGTACGCGGTGTAGGTGGTGGCCATCTGGGAGAACAGCGTGGCGAGGGTTCGGTCGCTCGGCAGCCCCTGGACCGACTCCAGCCAGTGCAGAATGGTCAGTCGAGCCGGGTAGGCGGCCTGCAGCTCGCGCAGTTCCTCGGCGAAGATGACGTCGGCTTCACCACGGTTGGCGAAGAAGAAGGTGATGCGATGGGTGCCGGTCGCCAGCGCGTGCTTGAGGATCGACATCACCGGGGTGACGCCCGAGCCCGCTGCGATCAGCAGCAGCGGGGTGTGGAAGTTGTCGGGGGTGAAGACGCCCGACGGCGGCAGCGCCTCGATCTGCGAACCCGCCTCGAGGTTGTCGCAGATCCAGTTGGATCCGTAGCCGTCGCGGGTGCGCTTCACCGTCACCTTGGGCAGCTTGTCGTGCTGCGGCGCCGACGACAGGGAGTAGCAGCGCGCGACCGATCCGGTCTTGTCGCTCGGGACCCGCAGGGTGAGGAACTGGCCCGGGAGGTAGTTCGAGAACTTCTCCGCGTGTACGTCCGGAATCTCGAACACGATGCTGCGCGCGTCGGGAGTCTCATCGATCACCTCGGCGACGGTGAGGATGGCGCTGCGTGCGCTGTGCGGGGTCAGGTCGGTCATCGCGATTGACTCTCTTGGATACGGCTCGAGCAGGGCGTCGAGCAAAAACTAGAACGTGTTCTACAAAAGGATATCAGCGCTTGCCAGTGTGACATAGGAGCCGTTCCGGACAGCGGGAGCGGTTCACGCCGTCAGCGACGACACTCCGTTGAGCAGGACGTCGGTGCCCACCCGGATCAGCTCGGTGAGGTCCGCGTCTTCGTGGAGCAGCCACTGGTCGTAGGCGGCGAGCGCGGTGCCGAGGGTCAGCCACGCGATGGTCTGCGGAAGGTGGGAGTTGATGTCGACGCCGAGGCGGGCGGCGCAGTGTTCGGCGATCACGTGACGCCAGTCGGCGTACATGATCATCGAATGCGCCTGCAGGGCGGGGATTCCCAACAGCAACGACATCCGCTGGCGGTGCTCGTCGCGCTCGGATTCCGGGACCGTGTTGAAGGCGATCAGCGCGTCTTGCAGCGTGACCCCGAGGGGGTCGTCCGTGGGACTGGCGCGCAACAGTTCGCGCAGGCCCTCGAGGTGCTCGTCGAACTCGCCCCACGGGATCGAGTTCTTGGACGGGTAGTAGCGAAAGAGGGTGCGACGCGCGATCCCCGCGGCGCCCGCGATGTCGTCGACGCTGGTCTCATCGAATCCGCGGGTGGTGAACAACTCGATCGCGATGCTGCTCAACCGTCCCCGAGTGGTGGCGGCAGGACGGCCGCCGAGGACTCCACTGCGTCCGGGTGTGGTCATCGCGCTTCATCTTCTTTCGGTAAACCTGCCGGTCACGATGCTACGACAGGTCAATTTCGCTCGAACACTAGCCATTATGCACCGAGTGCCATTAGTGTGTGAGTCGAACCACATCAGTACTCGTGAAGGAGGATGGTTCATATGGCCGATCAGGCGAATGCAACTCAGCAGGATCTGGTAGCTGAGTCGCTGGTGGAGGAAGTGTCCATCGACGGGATGTGTGGCGTCTACTGATGACGGCGCCATCGACCACTGCTTCCGGCGGCCCCGCGGCCGCCGGAAGCGGTACCCCGGAATTCGATTCAACGCGCGCGTGGAAGCTGAACCCGAGTGTGGCCCTGCGGCCCGAACCCTTCGGCGCCCTGCTGTACCACTTCGGCACACGCAAGCTCTCGTTCTTGAAGAACCTCGTCGTCGTCGGTGTGGTCCAGCAGTTGGCCGATCATCCGAGCGCCGACGCGGCGATGGCGGCGAACGGTATCGCCGAAGCCGAGCGACCGCTGTATCTGCAAGCTCTCTCTGCACTGAGTGTTTCCGGGATGATCGTGGAGGTCACACCCGAAGCTGCTGCCCCCGCCCCAACCCAGGAGTGACACCGTGACCACCGTGGAATCTCGCCCCGGCACCGAACTGATCGGGATGCCGTCCCTGACCCCGCCGCTGACCGTCCCCGCGCCGCCGAAGGTCGGCCGCCTGGTCGACCAGTTCGAGCGCGGGCTCGACGCCCCGATCTGCCTCACGTGGGAACTGACCTACGCCTGCAACCTCGCCTGCGTGCACTGCCTGTCGAGTTCGGGCAAGCGCGACCCGCGCGAGCTCAGCACCGAGCAGTGCAAGGCGATCATCGACGAGCTGCAGCGCATGCAGGTCTTCTACGTCAACATCGGCGGCGGCGAGCCGACCGTGCGCCCGGACTTCTGGGAGCTCGTCGACTACGCCACCGACCACCAGGTCGGCGTCAAGTTCTCGACCAACGGCCTGCGCATCACGCCCGAGGTGGCTACGCGTCTGGCAGCGTCCGACTACGTGGACGTGCAGATCTCGCTCGACGGCGCGACCGCCGAGGTCAACGACGCCGTGCGCGGTCCCGGATCGTTCGACATGGCCGTCAAGGCCCTGGAGAACCTGGCCGAGGCCGGCTTCGGCGACGCCAAGATCAGCGTCGTCATGACTCGCCACAACGTGGCGCAGCTCGATGAGTTCAAAGCCCTGGCAGATCGCTACGGCGCCACCCTGCGCATCACGCGCCTGCGCCCGTCGGGTCGCGGCGCCGACGTCTGGGACGACCTCCACCCGCTGCCCGAGCAGCAGAAGGAGCTCTACGACTGGCTCGTCGAGCACGGCGATCGGGTCCTGACCGGTGACTCGTTCTTCCATCTGTCGGCATTCAGCAGCGGTGGCGGCAGCGGGCTTCCCGGCCTCAACCTGTGCGGCGCCGGACGCGTGGTCTGCCTGATCGACCCGATCGGCGACGTCTACGCCTGCCCGTTCGCGATCCACGAGAACTTCCTCGCGGGCAACATCACCACCGACGGCGGCTTCCAGGAGATCTGGCAGCGGTCGGACCTGTTCACCTCGCTCCGCGAGCCGCAGAGCGCCGGCGCGTGCGCCAGCTGCAACCACTACGACGCCTGTCGCGGCGGCTGCATGGCGGCCAAGTTCTTCACCGGTCTGCCGCTCGACGGTCCGGACCCGGAGTGCGTCCAGGGCTACGGCGAGGAACTGCTCGCCGGTGAGCGCTCCAAGCCCACGGCCAACAAGGACCATTCGCGCGGCACCCCGCTCACGCTGATGACTCGTCCGCCGTCTCGCGACTGCGACGAGAACCCGCTCGCCGGATTCGCCCCGACTACGGCGTCGGGCTGCTCGTCGACGTCCGGCTGCTGCTGATCGGCCCTTCCGCACCACCCTCACGCACCACAGAAAGTACCCAACATGTCTAAGTTCTCCGAGCTGATGGAGAAGAACCCCTGGCGTCGGAACCCCTGGTTCGAGACAGTCGGCGAGGCTCAGCGGCGCGCCAAGAAGCGACTGCCGAAGACGGTCTACTCATCGCTGATCGCGGGCACCCAGGGGGGCGTCACCCTCAGCGACAATGTCGACGCCTATGCCGAACTCGGCTTCGCTCCGCACGTCATCGGCACCACGCCCGAGCGAAACCTCACCACCAAGGTGATGGGGCAGGAGCTCCCGTTCCCGGTCATGATCTCGCCGACCGGCGTGCAGGCGGTCAACCCCGACGGCGAGGTGGCCGTCGCCCGTGCCGCCGCTGCTCGCGGCACCGCGATGGGTCTATCGAGCTTCGCCTCGAAGCCGGTGGAAGAGGTCACCGCGGTCAACGACAAGATCTTCTTTCAGATCTACTGGCTCGGCAGCAAGGAAGACATCCTGGCTCGCGCGATGCGCGCCAAGGAAGCCGGCTGCAAGGGCCTGATCGTGACCACCGACTGGGTCTTCAACGTCGGCCGCGACTGGGGCAGCCCGGAGATTCCCGAGCAGGTTGACCTCAGCGCGGTCGCCAAGCTGGCGCCGGAGATGATCACCAAGCCGAGCTACGCCATGAGCTGGTTCCGCGACGGCAAGCTGCTGATCCCGGATCTTTCAGCGCCCAACATCGCACACAAGGGCGAGCCCGGTCCCACGTTCTTCAACGTTTACGGACAGTGGATGAACACCCCGCCGCCCACCTGGGAAGACCTTCAGTGGCTGCGTGAGCACTGGGACGGCGAGTTCATGGTCAAGGGCGTCACTCGTCTGGACGACGCCAAGCGCGCCGTCGACATCGGTGCCACCGCCATCTCGGTCTCGAACCACGGCGGCAACAACCTCGACGGCACGCCGGCCACCATCCGCGTACTCGGTCCGATCGCCGACGCCGTCGGCAACGACATCGACGTTCTGCTCGACGGCGGCATCCGCCGCGGCAGCGACGTGGTCAAGGCGCTCGCGCTCGGCGCCAAGGCCGTGATGATCGGTCGCGCCTACCTGTGGGGTCTCGCGGCCAACGGTCAGACGGGTGTGGAGAACGTCCTCGACCTCATGCGCATGGGCATCGACTCGACGATGATGGGCCTGGGCAAGTCCGACGTCGCCGACCTCTCGCGTGACGACCTGATCATTCCGGAGGGCTTCGAGCGCACGTTCGGCGACCAGTAGCCGCCGCACCGCACCGAGAAGTATCCCCGTTTGGCGTCGACATCGTTTCTGACGATCTCGTCGACCCGAGCGGGGATTCTTCTCTCCCGACCACCGGGACCGGCCATGGACTCCGGGCCGCCGCTCCGCGATACTAGAACGTGTTACAGTTCGGCGACTACGTGTGCTTTCAGGAAGGCGTTTCGGCAATGGGACAGTTCGACGGTCAGGTCGTTTACATCACGGGCATCGCTCGTGGACAGGGGCGTAACCACGCCATTCGTTTCGCGCGCGAGGGCGCCGCGATCATCGGCATGGACATCGCCGATCGCGTGGCTGATCACATGACCTATCCGCCTGCCACCTCGGACGATCTCGCCGAGACGGTCCGTCTGGTGGAAGAGGCGGGCGGCAAGATCCTGGCGCGTCAGGGCGACACCCGCGACCTCGCATTCCAGCAGCAGCTGATCGCCGACGGCGTCGAGCAGTTCGGTCGCCTCGATCACGTCATCGCCAATGCGGGCATCCTCACCTGGGGTCTCACCTGGGAGATGACCGAAGAACAGTTCACCGATGTCGTCGACGTGAACCTGGTCGGCACGTGGAAGACGCTCAAGGCGTCGATCCCGGCGATGCTCGAGGCGGGCAACGGCGGCAGCATCGTCATCATCTCCTCGTGCGCGGGCATCAAGGCGATGCCGGTGCAGGCGTCGTACTCGTCGTCGAAGTTCGGCCTGCGCGGCCTGGCGCAGACCGCGGCCAAGGAACTCGGCCCGGAGAAGATCCGCGTCAACACGGTGCACCCGTATGCCGTCCACACGCCGATGGGGCTCGAGGACGCCGAGGCCATCAAGGCCTTCCAGAACTGGGGTCGCCACTTCCCGTCGATGATGGATCACTACCCGGTCGCCAGCGTCGACGACCTCACCGACGCCGTCTTCTACCTCTCGACCGCAGCTGCGGTCACCGGTTCGGAGCTCGAGATCGACATGGGCGCCACCAAGGTCTGATGCGAATCTGATCGACGAAGGCCCGGACCGCAGTGCGCGGTCCGGGCCTTCGTCGGTGATCAGCCCTCCCGGATGATCATTGCCGCGATCTTGTCGCCTGTCGGGCGGAAGGTGAAGCGGCTCAAGCCGTTGGCCCAGCTGCTGCGCCAGTCGGCCACCACGACGATGTCTTCTCCGTCGGTGTCGACCTGGGTCACGGTCATCGTTCCCTTGGCGCCGATGAACTCCTTGTCGCTCCAGCGCTTGATCGCGTCTCGTCCGCTGAAAATGCGACCCCAGTCGTCGACGAAGCCGTCATCGGTGAAGAAGTCGAGGAACGCGTCGTCGTGCTGGTTCACGGTCTCGACGAAGGCGGCCACGGTGCCGGTCAGTTCGGTGGACATGAAGGTCCCCTTTCGGTCAGCGGGTGGTGTAGCCGCCGTTGGCGAAGATGGTCTGGCCGGTGATCCACGCGCCCTCGGTTGCCAGGAACGTGACGATCGGCGCGATGTCCTCGATGTTGGTCAGGCGGTTGCCCATGCCCTGGGACTTGTGGAACTCAACGCGTTCCGGGGTCTCCTGGCCGTAGAAGAACGGGGTGTCCATCGGGCCCGGGGCGATTGCGGTGACCGAGATTCCGCGCGGGCCGAACTCCTTCGCGGCAGCACGGGTGAAGTGCTCGACCGGGCTCTTGCCGCCCGCGTAGGTGGAGTAGCCATCGGTGAACGCGGCGAGGAGCGCGGTCACGATGGTGATGATCTTGCCGTTGTCGTTCAGATTGCGGCCGGCCTCCTTGATGAAGAAGTAGGCAGCCTTGCTGTTGATGTCGAACATCGAGTCGTACTCGGCCTCGGTGGTCTCGACGATCGGCTTCCTCAACACCTTGCCTACGGTGTTCACCGCGACGTCGATGCCGCCGAGTGCTGTGCTCGCGTCGGAGAACAGTTGCGCGACAGCGTCGGGGCTGGTCAGATCCCCGCTGAGCAGCACTGCCCTGCGCCCCCGTTCCTGGACGGCAGCGACGGTCTCCTCTGCCTCGGCGCGGCTCGAATCGGAGTTGTAGTGCACGGCGACATTGGCGCCCGCATCGGCGGCGAGTCGGCTGATGAGCCCCCCGAGGTTCTTTCCGCCCCCTGCGACGAGGATGTTCTTGCCGGTCAGGTCGTACGTCATGTGGTTCCCCTTGGTTGTCGAGATGTGTCCCTATATCGACGACACTTGAATCTATATCGGCGATATACAGATACTATAGCGGAGTGATAGAAAATGCGCGAGGTGATACACGCGAGAGGTTGCTGGAGGCCGCGGTCGAGCTGACCGCAGAGTCGCCGGGGGCCGATATCTCGCTGCGTGCAGTGTGTGATCGCGTCGGGGTGCGGATGCCGACGCTTTACCACTACTTCGGCAATAAGGAGGGTCTGCTCGACGCTGTTGCGGAGCACGGTTTCGGTCTGTATCTCGCGGCCAAGGCGAACCGAGAGTCCAGTGGTGATCCGATCCAGGACCTCCGTGACGGCTGGGATGCGCACGTCGCCTTCGGGTTGGCGAATCCAGGCCTCTACACCTTGATGTACGGCCAGGTGCGGCCGGGTGACTCTCGTCCGGCGACGTCTCGTCCGACGCAGATGCTGCGTGCGCTGACCGGTGTGGCAGCGGAGCAGGGGCGCCTCGCGGTGTCCGCTGACCAGGCGGCAGCGCACATCCTGGCGACCAACGTCGGGGTCACGCTTCGGCAGATTCTGCTGGCCGCGCCGGATCCGGATCTCACTGCGGCTGCGCGGGAGGCCGTCATCGCCGGGATCACCGGTGTCGGCCACAGTGAGCCGTCGAAGCGATCCGCACTGTTCGCCGCGCTCGACTATGCGGTTGCGCGGCCGGACCTGCTCGGGGAGCCGGAGACGGCCCTGTTGGCGTCGTGGCTGCGACGTCTGGCTGCGACGTCTGGCTGAGGTGGCTGACTGAGGCGGCCGGCCGACGAGACGATTCTGCGCTCCCAGCGGGCCGTCGAGGTGACTACGACCTCGACAGCGCTGAGAGCGCAGAGTCGGTGAATGGTGAGCGGGGCGGACTCAGTCCTGCCAGACCGTCGCCGGGTCGGTGGCCTCGCGGGCCGGTCCGGTGGGGGTCTGCGTGGTCGAGCGGGTGAAGCGCGGGGCCACCTGGGCCTGCATCACGCCGTCGATCTCCACCAGGCTGCCGCGAGCGGCCAGGTGGGGATCGCTGGGCGCCTCGGTGTAGTCCAGGATCGGCGAGGTGCAGGCGTCCGTGCCGTCGAAGATCGCGGCCCACTCGTCGCGGGTCTTGGTCTTGAAGGTGTCGGTGAGAATCTGCTTCAGCTCGCCCCACTTCGAGACGTCCATCTGGTTCGGCATCGCCTCCGGATCGAGCTCGAGACCCTTGAGGAGTTCTGCGTAGAACTGGGGCTCGATGGCGCCGACCGCCATCCACTTGCCGTCCGAGCACTCGTATACCTCGTAGAACGGGGCGCCGGTGTCGAGAAGGTTGACACCGCGACGGTCCTGCCACAGGCCGGTGCCGCGGAAGGCCCACATCATCTGGCCGAGGACCGAGGCGCCGTCGCACATCGCGGCGTCGATGACCTCACCCTTGCCGGAGGAGGCGCGCTCGACGAGAGCCGCGAGTACGCCCATCACCAGGAACATGGAGCCGCCGCCGAAGTCGCCGACCAGGTTGAGCGGCGGAGTCGGCTTCTCGTCGGGGCGACCGATGGCGTGCAGCATGCCGGTGAGTGAGATGTAGTTCATGTCGTGGCCGGCCAGGTCGGCGCGCGGGCCGTCCTGCCCCCAACCGGTCATTCGACCGTAGACCAGCGACGGGTTCACCGCGTGCAGGTCGTCGGGACCGAAACCGAGGCGTTCCATGACGCCGGGGCGGAAGCCTTCCAGGATCACGTCGGCCTTGGTGACGAGGTTGAGGATGGTCTCGCGGTCGGCCGGGTTCTTGAGGTTGGCTTCCACCACGCGGCGGCCGCGGAGCAGGGCGTCGGCGTTACGGTTCGGGTCGGGTAGCTGGCCGGGACGCTGGACGCGCAGGACGTCGGCGCCGAGGTCGGCGAGGAGCATGGCGGCATGCGGGCCGGGGCCGATCCCAGCGAACTCGATGACGCGGATTCCGGCGAGCGGTCCGGTCCGGCCCGAGGGTGCGCGGTTGGCGGGAGACGTCATGAAAGAACTCCGATCGCAGAACTCATAGAGGCGGATGTTGCGTGGTGTGAGTCACCTTGAAGCGAACTATACATGCGTACCGTAATGGACTCGTGTGGTAGATGGTTCGGATGGGATGACCGGACGGTCTATTCGGCGGCCAACCGTTTCCTAACCAGGGGTGCATCGGTAACGTTGTCGCAATGACACCGGCGATCGAACTGGCCTCCCGAACGTGGGGAGAATTGGTCGGACTCGAGCCGACGGTCGTGGTGCCGGTCGGGGCGGTCGAACAGCACGGACCGCACCTGCCGCTGGACACCGACAGTCGGATCGCCGTCGCCGTCGCGCGGCAGGCTGCCGTCTCCGTGGCGAGCAAAGCGGCTGCGGCCGTAGAGCATTCGGATTCGGTGCTGGTGGCACCCGCGATCTCGTACGGCGCCTCGGGTGAGCACGAGGGCTTTCCCGGCACCGTCTCCATCGGCCGCGAGGCGTTGGAACTGCTGATCCTGGAATACGGTCGCAGCGCGATGGGCTGGGCCGGCCGACTGCTGTTCGTCAACGCGCACGGCGGCAACGGCCAGGCCCTCGTGGACGCCGTCGCCCGATTGCGCTACGAAGGGCGCGAGGTCGCCTGGTTCCCCTGCGCCTTCCCCGCTGCGGATGCTCATGCCGGCCACACCGAGACCTCGGTGATGCAGTCACTGGCGCCCGCCGAGGTCCGCGACGATCTGCCGGTCGGCAACACCGCACCGATCGGCGAGGTGTTGACCGACCTGCGGGCGGGGGGAGTGGCCGCCGTGTCGCCCAACGGCGTGCTCGGCGACGCCACGACCGCTGATGCGACCCACGGCGCGGCGCTGCTCGACGACCTCTCGGCGACGCTCGTCGCCGCGCTGGACCGCTGGCACGTCGACGCGACCGGGAGGCTGCGTTGATCGGACCCGCCAGTGCGGATCTACCCGTCGGGTTCCAGATCCAGATCGACCAACGCTGCGTCCGCAAGGGCGATCTCCGCACCCTGATCGGGGGCTCGCCGCTGCGCGTCCTCAAGCTCTCCGACGCCGCCCTCGGCATGACCTCCGACGACGGCCGCATCGAGGTCTGCGACGCGGGCACCCGCATTCTCGCGCGGCGACTGCTCGACGCGGGAATCGCCCATCCGCGACCGATGGCCGGACCGCACGACGGCGACGTGACCATCGTGATCCCGGCGCACGACAACCAGTCCGGCGTCGATCGCCTCATCGCGGCGGTGCCCGGCCTGCGCGTGATCGTCGTCGACGACGCGTCGGCCACGCCCCTCACGGTTCCGGACGACGGACGCAGTCGGGTGATCCGATTCGAGGTGAACGCCGGACCCGCGGCCGCGCGCAACGCCGGGTTCGACGCCGCCGACACCGAGTTCGTCGCCTTCCTCGACTCCGACACGGTGCCGCGCGGCGACTGGCTGATGATGCTGCTGAGTCACTTCTCCGACCCGACCGTCGGAATCGTCGCGCCGCGGATCGTCGGCCTCGACCACGGGCGGCGTCGGCCCCTGCGGCAGCACCCGGTCGCCGCCTACGCCAACCGGTTCTCGTCGCTCGACATGGGGCCGCACGAGGGATCGGTGCGCCCGGGCACCGCGCTGCCGTACGTGCCCAGCGCCGCGATGGTGGTGCGCCGCGAGGCCTTCGACCGGTTCGACGAGTCGCTCCGCGTTGCCGAGGACGTCGACCTGTGCTGGCGCACCCACGCCGCGGGATGGGTGGTCCGCTACGACCCGATCGCGCACGTCGGGCACGACCATCGGCAGTCCCTGCGCGCCCTGCTGGACCGTCGACGGTTCTACGGCACCGGCGCGGCCGAACTGGCCAGCCGACATCACGGACTCGCCGCCCCGGTGATGATGAGCGTGCCGTTGGCGGTCGCGGTGCTGGCGCTGCTGTCGCGGACAAGAGTCGGACTGGCGGTGGCACTTCTGTTGTCCGGGTGGATCTTCCGGCGGATCAGGATCCCCCTGGAAGGGGTGCCCGCGCGGGATGCGGTCGCGGCCCGCAATGTCGGTCGTGCGCTGGGCTTCGGCGTTCTGCAGATGTGGTCGGCGGCGCTCCGGCACTACTGGCCGCTGTCGCTGATCGGATTCCTGATCTCACCGCGCTTCCGCCGGTGGCTTCTCCACGTGGCCGTCACCGAAGCGGTCGTGATGTGGATCCGCACCCGGATCGACGACCCGTCGTCGCCGATGATGGAGCCGCTCGGCTACTCGGTGATGCGGCGATTGGACGATCTCGCCTACGGGCTCGGACTGTGGCAGGGCGTCGTCGCGCAGCGCGACTGGTCGGCCCTGCGTCCGGTGGTCACCCGCTGATGGTCGCGCCCGCGCTCGCGACCGCCGACGTGGTGGTCGTCGGTGCGGGCAGCGCCGGATGCGTCGCCGCCGACCGGTTGTCGCGGGACCGATCACGCACGGTGCTGCTGCTCGACGCCGGGCCGGGCACCCGGCCGGAGGATTCGCAGACGAGTCTGGCTCGCCTGCCCATCGAACCGGGCGCCCCGCGGGTGCGACGCTACCCGGAGTCGCGTGGACGCGACGTGGTCCGAGGTGCCGGGCTCGGCGGATCATCAGTGGTCAACGGCGGCTATTTCCTGCGGGGGCATCGCGACGACTACGCCACGTGGCCGTGGCCGATCGACCGGATCGAGGCCGAGTTCGCGTCCCTGGAACAGGTGATGTCGGTGTCGGCGTTCGCCGACGACGAACTCGGTACCGTCGCGACCGCGTTCGAGGCCTACTGGGGGAGGGCGGCCGTGACTGGCCGATCGCCGCGCGCCGAGGACTCGGCGTGGCCGACGGTCGGCCTCAACCGCGTCCGCAGCAACCGGCGCGACGGTCGTCGAGTCACCGCCGCAGATGCCTTCCTCACAGAGGCGTTCCTCACAGAGACCTTCCTCGCCGCTGATCCCGCTGCACCGAGACCCGGCCTGCGCGTCGTCGGCGACTGCCCCGTGGACGAACTCCTGGTGGCCGGCGGCCGAGTCACCGGCGTGCATACCGCGCTGGGTCGGGTGGACGCGCCCGCGGTGGTCCTCGCCGCGGGCGCCCTCGGCAGTGCCGCCCTGCTGCTGCCGTTCCTCGGTCCCGACCTGCCGGTGCATGAGCACGCCGAACGACTGGTGCGCTTCGCAGCGCGACGTCCGGTCGAGGCGCCCGCTCTGCTGCAAACCGTGCTGCACACCGCCGATGCGCTCGAGATCCGCTGCTATGGCGACGATTTCGCCGCGTTCATCAATGGCGTTCCGGCCAGCGGCATCGCGGTGGGCGTCGCCGACATGGGGGCCGGAACGCGGGGGAGCATCACCTCCGCGGGTGTCGACCTCGGGGTACCCGACGCCGAATCGCTGCGGCGCATCGACGGCGGCGTCGACCTGGTCCGCGAGATGCTGCACGCGCCCGAGCTCGCGGACCTCGTGGTGTCCGGATCGGTGCGAGTGGACGAGAACGTCGGGATGTCGTCGCACGCGTGGGGCACCGTGCCGCTCGGCCTCGGGCGCGACATCGACGGACTCCATGTGCTCGACGGGGCGGCGCTGCCCGGGCCGTTGCGGTCGGGCCCGCACGCGAGCGTGATGGCCATGGCAGGGCTGATCGCCGCCGAGATCTCCTGAGAAGCACGCGACCCCGACGAGAATCGCACGATTCTCACCGGGGCCGCTTGATGCGTCGATCGTCTAGAACGTCGAGTCTCTAGAACAGCGTCTTCCAGTAGTCCCAGAACTGGACGGTGATCATGGCGATCACGACCACGTAGTACAGCGGCAGCGCCAACCACAGGGTCTCGCGCATCGAGCGTCCGCGGCCGCCGTCCGGGAGTACGCGCGAGATGCTCAACAGCAGGATGATCGGAACCACCGACCACACCACCATGCAGTAGGGGCACAGCGCGTGGATCCGGTAGAGGCTCTGGAAGATCAGGTAACCGACGAAGATCTGGCCGAGGAAGGCCCCGGCGGCCTGGCCGAGCCAGTACCAGCGGGGAAGTTTCACTCGGCCGAGCACCAGTACCGCGGTCACCAGGATCACGGCGAATGCGGGCAGCCCGAGCATCGGGTTCGGGAACCCGAAGAACTTGCCCTGGTCGGTCACCATCACCGACCCGCACGAGATGATCGGGTTGATGCTGCACGCCGGCTTGAAAGTCGGATCGATCAGAATCTGAATGCGGTCGAGCAACAGCGCGATCGCCGCGGCCATCCCGAGGATTCCGGTCACCAGCAGCACCCAGCCGGCGCCCGCGGAGGTCGCGCGCGGCTCGGTCCAGAAGTTGCCGGTGGGCTCGGGAGCCGACGTGGACTCGTCGACGGTGGACTCGTCGACGGCGGACTCGTCGAGGACGACCTCAGTCACGGTGATGGCGTCGTCGCTCATGGCCGTGTCCTTACTTCGCGACCGCAGCGTTGACGGCCTGGATCAGGCCCTCGGGTCCGCCCTGGGCGTTGAAGGTCTCACCGTTGATGCGGACCCACGGGGTCCCCTGGAAGTCGGGGTTCTTGGTGACGTCACCGGTCACCTTGGCGACCCACTGGCCGAACTGGTTGTTGTTGATGCAGTCGGTGATGCCCTCGGCACCGGCGTCGCGCGCGATCCGGATCAGGTCGCTGTCCGGCAGACCCGAACCGCCCTCGGACGGCTGCTGCGCGAAGAGCGCGTTGTGGAAGGTGAGCCACTTGGTCCAGTCGCCTTCCTTGGCGGTCGACTCGGCGACGCACACCGAGGCGTTCATCGCGCGGCTGGAGTAATTGGTGCTCGACATCCGGTCGAGGAAGGCGATCGGGTGGTAGTCGATCGCGACCTGCGGATTCTGCGCCAACTCGTTGAGGGCGCCACCGAAGGACTGCTCGAACGACTGGCAGGCCGGGCACTGGAAGTCCTCGACGATGTTGACGACGGCCTTCGGCTCGGTGCCCTTCGGCGCCTTGGTGATGCGCACGGCGTCGTTGGTCATCACGGTCGGCGTCGCGGAGCCGCCGGTGGTCGACTCGCTGTCCTTGTTGTTGTTGACCGCCCAGTAGGTGACTCCACCGGCGATGATGATCAGCACAATCAGTGCGCCGATCTTGTACATCAGAGACCGACGACGTTCGGCCTCCCGAGGATTGACGACGGTCCGGCTCTTCTGGGCCACGATGCTTGTTCCTTCGCAGATAGCTCACGATGAGTTCCGCGCGCCCGGGCGCGCGAGGGTTACCAGTGCCACCCTACTGTCCGGCACCTTAGAGATTGATGACAGATCGGTCCGAGGGGACCAAGGTCTTCGCGCGTGGGGTCTTCATGCGCGGGGTCTGCGCGCGTGCCGGGTCCCTCGGCGGCGTCGGCCTACTTCGGGGTGACCCAGGTGGTGATGTCGCAGTGGACCACCTCGGTGCCGGTCTTATCGAGGATGCGGATCGCGACGACCACTTCGCTGCCCTCGCTGATCTGGGCGAAGTCGGTCGGCGACGCGAGTTCGGCGTGCGCCGTGAGGCCGGTGGTGGCCTTGGTGAGGTACTGCGTGTGCATGGCCTTCGGGATCCAGCGGTGCGTCTCGGGCACGGTGGCCTCCATCAACATGCCCATCGCAGTCTCCGCGAGGTTGCACGCCGCAATCGCGTGGAAGGTGCCGATGTGGTTGTGCACGCCGAACCATTTGGGCGCCTTGACCCGGCAGTAGCCGGGTTCCATCGCCTCGACCAACGGGAAGATGGTGCCGAAGTATGGAACCTTGGCCACCATGCCGACGGAGAACAGCACGTCGCCGAGCTTGTTGTCGGGCAGACGACGGCGCAGGGCGTAGGTCGCGTTGTTGGTGTTACCGGTAGTTGCAGTCATATCTGAGGATGCTAGCCGCCCGCGGCTGATCCGGGGACACCCGCAATCCGGCGATGCACCGCGAACGCCCAGCTCGACACGGGCGGAGTGGGATGGAGATCACCCACGGTGGGGATTTGATCCGAGGCCGAACCTGCTGCATACTATTCAGGTTGCCCCGCGAGGGGCAGACAGACTTCCAGGACCGCAAAGCGCGGCGCTGGGCGTGTAACGCGGAACTCCACTTCGGTGGAGCTTCGGATATTTCATCCGAGGGTCCGGACCGACACGCCCGACCGCGGGTGCCGGAGGCACACGTCGGCGTCAGCCGGCAGCCGAACATCGAGTTCGGCACCGTACAACGACAGTAGAACAGCGTCGATCCGCCAAATGTCAGGCGTGGTCATGTGGCATCAGTTGCCGCCCGCGAGTCATTACCGCGGGTGTGAAGTC
>NZ_JAAYXO010000231.1 GCF_012515855.1 Gordonia sp. (in: high G+C Gram-positive bacteria) | reverse complement strand
TCCGAACCCGGAAGCTAAGCCCACCTGCGCCGATGGTACTGCACTGTAATGGGTGTGGGAGAGTAGGACACCGCCGAACACAAATTTACAGGGAGCCCCTGACCACTCGTTGGTCAGGGGCTTCCCTCATTTGTGCCCGCTTCCCTCATTTGTGCCCGCTTCCCTCATTTGTGCCCCATGTGGCGATACTGCGACTTGGTGCAGGGCGAGACGACGAATAGATTAGAAGGTTATGAGCAGGACTGGTGGAGGGCGGGGTTCCGCCGGCAACAATAGCGGGCGTCGTTCGGCGGATAACGCGGACGCGAAGGATCCGCGGATTCCAGACGAGGTGAAGGCCTCGGATCTTGATCCCGAGGTCCGACGCGACCTTCAGGCGCTCGATAAGGCGACGGCGGATCGGGTCGCCCGACACCTGGTGATGGCGTCCGATCTGCTCGGTGATGATCCGCAGGCAGCGCTCGAGCATGCTCGTGCTGCTCGGGCTCGAGCAGCACGCATCGCGGTGGTCCGCGAGACCGCAGGCATCGTCGCCTACTCCGCCGGTGAATGGCACGAGGCGCTCACGGAGCTCCGTGCGGCACGCCGGATGAGCGGCAGCGACTTCCTTCTTCCACTGATCGCGGACAGCGAGCGCGGCCTGGGGCAGCCTCGGCGCGCCGTCGAGATCGCCGACAGCGAGGAAGCCAAGGCGCTGACCGGCGAGACCTTGCTGGAGATGACGATCGTCAAGGCCGGCGCACTGATCGATCTCGGAGAACCCGAAGCCGCGGTGAAGGCGTTCGCGTCGCAGGATCTGACCCCCGGCCGGGTCGGCACCGACGCGGCACGTCTGTTCTTCGCGTACGCATCGTCTCTGGAGACCGCGGGGCGTCGCGGCGATGCGATCACCTGGTTCCAGAACGCGGCGTCGGCCGACGTCGACGATGAGACCGACGCCGAGTTCCGTTTGATGGATCTGCTGGAGGGGGCCGCGACCATCGAGGCCGGCGAGGCGTCGGTCGATGTGCGGACCACGCTCGGTGAACAGTACGACGTACTGCTCCTGGATCTCGACGGCACGTTGTACACCGGTACCAAGGTCGTCCCGGAGGCGATCGAGGCGGTGGCCGCGACCAAGGGTTCGGCATTGTTCGTGACCAACAACGCCAGCAAGACGCCCGCGGAGGTCCAAGAGCATTTGATCGGCCTCGGGTTCGAGGCGACAGCGGAGCAAGTCGTCACCAGCGCGCAGGCCGGAGCCGGTCTGGTCGCCGAGACCGTTGAGGCCGGAGCCAAGGTACTCGTCGTCGGTTCCGAGGCCCTGCGCGGCGAGATCCGCGCGCGGGGACTGGAAGTGGTCGAGTCGGCCGACGACGAGCCGGCGGTCGTGGTGCAGGGACACTCGCCCGAGACCTGTTGGGCGCAGCTGTCTGAGGGCGCGCTGGCCATTCGCCGGGGTGCCGCCTGGATCGCGACCAATGTCGACACCACCTTGCCCACCGAACGGGGTCTGCTGGTGGGCAACGGCTCCATGGTTGCAGCGATCGCCTCGGCCACCGGCGCGACGCCCGCAGTGGCGGGCAAGCCGGCCGCGCCCATCATGCGTTCGGCTCTTTCCCGCACCACCGGACAGCGCCCGCTGATGGTGGGCGATCGCCTCGATACCGACATCGAAGGCGCTCATACCGTCGGCATCGACAGCCTGCTGGTGCTCAGCGGTGTGACTACCGGCGTCGAGTTGGTGGCGGCACGCCCGGAGGAGCGCCCGACCTATGTTGCGGCAGATCTCGGTGCGCTCAACGATCCGCTGTCGAACTCGGTGATCGGACCGCGTCCGGAGTGGAGCATCGAGATCAACGCGCAGCATGTCTCCGTGGCGTCGCGAGGCGAAGGGACCGTCCCCGGGTTGGCTGCGGCGTTGGCCAATGCCGTGTGGACTGCGGATGTCGGCTCGTTCGATCTGCGGATCGCGGCCGAAGACGACGCCTCGGCCGAGGCGCTGGCCGAACTCGGCTTCACCGCACTGCGTTAACCTTGGGTGGCTATGAGTGACCTGACTTTCCCTCAGCCTGGACCGCGGCCGGGGCCCTCCCCGGCTTCGATGGCTGCGGATGCTGCAGCGCGGAGTGCGCCGGTCGGCGATCCCTCCGACCATCCGTCACTGCTCGCGGCCGAACACCTGCTGACGGAGGCGGCCATGGTCCGCGAGACGGCCGACGAGGTCGACCTCGGTGCGCTGGCTCGCCAGGCGGAGGTCCTCACCCAGGCGCACGATCAGCTGTCGGCCGCGTTGGAGGACGCGGGACGCGGCTGAGTCCGACTGCGTGCAGCCCGAGAGCGATAGACCCGAGGGCAAGAGTTTCGACAGCAAGAGGTCCACGACCCCGGAGAAGAGGCGATGATGGCGGCGCGTGCACGACTCGACGCGGAACTGGTGCGACGGGGTCTGGCGCGATCCCGAGAGCAGGCTCGCGAGTTCATCGAGTCCGGATTCGTGAAGGTCAACGGGACGCTCGCAACGAAGGCGGCCACCAACGTCGCGAAGGACACCCCGATCGTGGTGAGCGACGTGCAGTCCGACGACTGGGCGTCCCGTGGCGCCCACAAACTCTTGGGTGCGCTTGAGGCCTTCGAGCCTCTCGGGGTCCGTGTCGACGGGAAGCGCTGCCTCGACGCAGGCGCCTCGACCGGCGGATTCACCGACGTGCTGCTTCGGCGGGGTGCCCGCGAGGTGGAGGCCGTCGACGTCGGTTACGGACAGTTGGTCTGGAAGTTGCAGTCCGACGACCGCGTGCACATCCACGACCGCACCAACGTCCGGCACCTCACGCCCGACTTGATCGGCGGAACCGTCGACTTGATCGTCGGCGACCTCTCGTTCATCTCCTTGAAGCTGGTCCTTCCAGCACTGGCCGGGTGTCTGCGGCCGGGGGGTGATGCGCTCCCGATGGTCAAGCCCCAGTTCGAGGTGGGCAAGGAGCGTGTCGGCTCCGGCGGTGTGGTTCGCGATCCGGTGTTGCGCGCCGATGCGGTGGAGGACGTCGCGGCGTTGGCCCACTCGCTGGGCCTCGAGACACGAGGTGTGGTGGCCAGCCCGCTTCCCGGCCCGTCAGGCAACGTCGAGTTCTTCCTCTGGCTCCACCGGCCGACCGAGGCCGCGGAGCCGGTCGAGCGGCCCGAAAGCTCCGGCGATACCGTTGACACAGAACCGTCGACACGCTGGACCGACGCCGTCGAGGGCGCCCGGGTTCGCGGGTTGATCGATCAGGCCGTCGCCGACGGCCCACAGTAGGGAGGGAACGACGATGGGGCAACGACAGCCCGTGCCGAACGACCGCCGGACGTTCCTGGTCGTCGCGCACACCGGTCGCGACGAAGTCACCACGACGCTCATCACCATCGCCCGACGATGCGGCGAGGCGGGGATCGCGCTGCGCGTCGTCGACCACGACACCCGACGTCCGGCCGCCCCGTATGTACAGACGCACCCGATCGATCCGCAGATGCTCCGCGATGCCGGTGCCGAGGTCGAGGTGACGCATGCGGACTCCGCGTCGGCTCAGGGCTGCGAACTGGTGCTGGTGCTCGGGGGCGACGGAACGTTCCTGCGCGCCGCCGAGCTGGCGTATCCGGCCGGCGTTCCCCTGATGGGGATCAATCTCGGGCACATCGGTTTCCTCGCCGAGGCCGAGGCGCATCGGATCGACGAAGTGCTGGACCGGTTGATCGGTGGCGAGTACCGGGTCGTGGACCGCATGGTGCTCGACGTCGCCGTCATCGACCCGGGGTCGGTGGAGCCGCGCGCGCGGGACTGGGTCCTCAACGAGGTGGTCATCCAGAACACCTCCCACAACGGCGTCCTCGAGATCGTCACCGAAGTCGATGGCCGACCCGTCGCAGCCTATGGGGCCGACGGCATCCTGGTCGCTACGCCGACCGGGTCGACGGCGTACGCCTTCTCGGCCGGTGGGCCGGTGATGTGGCCGGATCTCGAAGCGATCCTCGTGGTTCCGAGCAACGCACACGCCTTGTTCGCGCGACCGATGGTCACCAGCCCTCGCTCGCGAGTGGCGGTCGAAGTACATCGTGAGGGCCGCGACGGCGTGGCCCTCTGCGATGGTCGCCGGATGCTCGACGTCCCCGCAGGGTCCCGCGTGGAAGTCGTGCGGGCGCAGCGATCACTGCGCTGGGTGCGCATCGACTCGGAGCCGTTCGCCGACCGGTTGGTCACCAAGTTCTCGCTGCCGGTCACCGGCTGGCGTGGAAGGAGCTGAACCCCTCGTGCTCGAAGAACTGTCGATCCGCAGTCTCGGCGTCCTCGACTCCGCGAGCGCCCAGTTCCATCCCGGGTTCACGGCGCTGACGGGCGAGACCGGCGCAGGCAAGACGATGATCGTGACCAGCCTGCGTCTGCTGTCCGGTGGCCGTGCCGATGCCGGACGCGTCCGCACCGGCGACCCGAAGGCGATCGTCGAAGGCCGCTTCAGGCTTCCCGAAGACCGGTCGGCCGTCGCCGCTGTGCTCGAGGAAGTCGGCGCGGACATCGACGACGACGACACCCTGATCGCCGCCCGGACGGTCAACGCGGACGGACGGTCGCGCGCGCACCTCGGCGGCCGTTCGGTGCCCGTCGGAACGCTGGCGCAGTTGACCGGTGAACTCCTCGCGATTCACGGACAGAACGATCAGCTCCGGTTGATCCGCCCCGAACAGCAGCGTGCGGCGCTCGACCGCTATGCGGGGGCCACCGCCGCCTCGACCTTGACGAAGTATCGTGCCGCCCGAGCCGAATGGGTGGCGCTGCTCGATGAACTCGATCGCCTGCGCGCCAATTCCCGCGACATCGCCCTGGAGGCCGACCGGCTGCGGTTCGGTGTCGACGAGATCGACGCCGTCGCACCCGAACCGGGGGAGGACGCGGACCTCATCGCCACCATTCGCCGTATGACCGATCTCGAGGACATCCGGCGGACAGCAGTGACCGCACAGGACATCGTCGCCGGATCCGAGGGGATGTCGGTGGTCGACGGACTGGGCACCGTGCGCTCACTGCTGGAGTCGGCGTCGGACGAGGCGCTGCGCGGCCTGCAGCCGCGGGTCGAAGAGGCGTTGACCGTGGTCGCCGACCTCGGCTCGGAGTTGACCGCGTATCTCGGTGGACTGCCCGAGGACGCGGGCGATCTCGATTCGCTTCTGAACCGGCAGGCGGAGCTCAAGTCGTTGACCCGCAAGTACGCCGCCGACATCGACGGGGTCCTGGCCTGGCGCGATCAAGCTCAGCACCGGTTGTCGCAGATCGAGGACCCGGAAGGCGCCGTCGAGGAACTCGAGGCGCGATCGGTCACGGCCCGGGACAAGGTTGCCGAGCTGGCGACCAAACTGCACGCTCAGCGCACCAAGTACGCCAAGGGGCTGGCCACCAAGGTCTCCGCGGAGCTCACCGGCCTGGCGATGGGCGGCAGCGCGATGTCGGTCACGGTGACGCTGCTGCCCGCCGACGACGACCGGCTCGCCGTCGAGATCGACGGACACCGCGCGCATGCCGGCGGCGACGGCGTCGACCGGGTGGAGTTCGGGCTGGTGGCCCACAAGGGCGCCGCGCCGCTGCCGATCGCCAAATCGGCCTCCGGCGGAGAGCTCTCACGCGTGATGTTGGCATTGGAAGTCGTTCTCGCCGAACCTGATTCCGGCGGAGTGATGGTGTTCGACGAGGTCGACGCCGGGGTCGGCGGAGCGGCCGCCGTCCAGATCGGTGCACGCCTGGCTCGGCTGGCGCGCCGTCACCAGGTGATCGTGGTGACGCACCTCCCGCAGGTCGCGGCCTTCGCCGACAACCACCTGGTGATCGGCAAGTCGGGCGGCGGCGACCGAGGCCGCCAGACGTCGACCCTGACGACGCTCGATCGCGACGAGCGCGTGGCCGAACTGGCGCGGATGCTCGCCGGTCTCGGCGATTCGGAGACCGGCCGGGCACACGCGGAGGAACTCCTGTCGACCGCGGAGCAGGCTCGTACGGAAGCCTGATCGTCGCGGTTGCGACAGCCGTGACCGGTGTTTCCACTGTGAAAGAAGTTCATAGTGGTACGGCGCGCCTCCGTGTGACTGATGAGTCTCAAGGTCACTATGGGACTCATGAGGATGCCAGCCTTGCTCTCGCGGAACACCGAAACCCTCCCTGGAATCACGGGTATCGCCCGGATCGACAAGGACGCCAAACGGCTGGCGCGCCGTGCCGATCACGGTTCGATCGTGATCCTCGATCAGGTGGACCTCGACCGCGTCACCGCCGACGCGCTCGTCGAGGCCGAGGTTGCCGCGGTGGTGAACGTGTCGGAGTCGATCACCGGGCGCTATCCGAACCTGGGGCCCGAGGTGCTGGCGGCATCGGGCATCCTGCTGCTCGACAACGTCGGGGGCGAGGTGTTCTCGCGAGTCAAGGACGGCACGCGCGTCCGGATCGATGAGGGCAAGCTCTACATCGGCGAACGCGTTGTCGCCCGCGGCGAGGCACTCGACGAGCGCGCGATCGCCGACATGATGCTCGACGCGAAGACCGGGCTCGTCGACCATCTCGAGGCATTCTCCGGCAACAGCATCGAGTTCATTCGCAGTGAGTCGCCACTCCTCGTCGACGGCGTCGGCGTGCCGAAGGTCAACGTCACCTTCGAGCATCGGCATGTCGTCATCGTCGCCGACGGATCTGATCGCGCTGCCGACCTCAAGGCCCTCAAGCCGTTCATCAAGGAGTATCAACCGGTCCTCGTCGGTGTCGGTGCCGGCGCGGACACCCTCGTCAAGGCCGGGTACCGGCCGTCGGTGATCGTCGGAGACCCCGATGACATCACCACCGACACGCTCAAGTCCGGTGCCGAAGTGGTGCTGCCTGCCGACCCGGACGGTCATGCGCCGGGCCTGGAGCGCATCCAGGACCTCGGAATCGGAGCGACCACCTTCCCCGCGGCAGGCACCGCAGGTGATCTCGCCCTGTTGCTGGCGGACTTTCACGGCGCCGATCTCATCGTCACCGCGGGCTACAGCGGCTCGCTCAACGACTTCTTCGATCGAACCCTGCGCGATCAGATCCCGTCCCGATTCCTCACCCGCCTCAAGGTGGGTGCCAAGCTGGTCGACGCCAAGGCGGTCGCGACGCTGTACCGCAGTCGGGTGAGCGGCGCGTTGATCGCCGCGCTCATGATTGCTGCGTTGATCGCGATCATCGCCGCGGTCGTCATCTCCCAGGGAGGCGGCGCGGCCGCCGGCGACTGGGTGTCGGATCAATGGAATGCGCTGACCGACTGGGTCGGCGGGGTGTGGAATACGAAATGATCTCTCTGCGTCAGCATGCAATCTCGCTGATCGCGATCTTCCTGGCCCTGACTCTGGGACTCTTCCTGGGGTCAGGGTTCATCGGTGACCGGATGAATGCGCTGACCGGCACCGATCGGGACAGGATCAGCAATCTGCAGGACGAGCGCGATGCTCTGGAGAAAGAGGTCGGCAACGACACGGCGTTCATCAACGGTGTCTCGTCGCGGCTCACCAAGGGCGTGCTCGCCAAGCGCAGTGTGCTGGTCGTGACGTCCCCGGACGCATCGGACGCCGAGGTCCAGTCGATCAAGGGCCTGATCAACGATGCAGGCGGAACCGTCTCCGGGCAGATGGCGATGACGACGAACCTCGTCCGCGATGAGGATGCGTCGAAGCTGCGAACGATCATCGACCAGTCGATCCCCACCGGCGCGCAGCTGCGCGTCGACTACACCGATTCGGCATCGCGCCTCGGCGATCTGCTCGGCGTGGTGCTGCTGTCCCGCGAGGGGGCTCGCCCGGCTGCGGAGGCCGACCGAGCCACGGCCCTGCAGACCCTGCGTCAGGGCGGCTTCCTGGACTACACCGAGGGCGCGATCAAGCCCGCCGACCTGGTCCTCGTGGTGACCGGCGGCGAGATGCCCAAGGATTCCGGAGCACAGGGGCAGTTCGTCGGCCGCTTCGCGGCCGCTATGGCTTCGCGCGGTTCGGGCGGTGTCCTCGCCGGCCGCGACGGTTCGGCGGCCGGCGGTTCGCCGATCGGTGTGGTGCGGTCGGACCCGTCGCTGAACAACGCGGTCAGCACCGTCGACAACATCGAGCAGCAGACCGGTCAGATCACCTCGGTCCTGGCCCTCGGCGAGGAATCGGACGGTCGGACCGGTGCGTACGGGACCGGCCCCGGAGCCACTGTCATCACCGTGGGCGCCGAACCGGCGAAGTGATCACGACCGCCCGCAGTGCGTCCAGCAGGCGCGGTGAACAACCTCGCGACACTCCGAGTGACTGTGTTGTTCACTGCTCCTGACAGCATTCGGGCGAAGTGCTGTTAGGCTGAAGTCCCGTAGGTATTCAAGGTTCGCATCAGGCTTGAACCGCCCGACGGGAGTAAAATTGCGATCATTGCGCGACCATCGAACCGCTGCAAAGCACATCTTCGTGACCGGTGGCGTCGCCTCGTCACTCGGTAAGGGTCTGACGGCCTCCAGCCTCGGTCAGCTCCTCACCGCCCGCGGCATGCGCGTGACGATGCAGAAGGTCGACCCGTACCTGAACGTCGATCCGGGCACCATGAATCCGTTCCAGCACGGCGAGGTCTTCGTCACCGAAGACGGTGCCGAGACCGATCTCGACATCGGCCACTACGAGCGATTCCTGGACCGGAACCTGTCGGGGTCGGCCAATGTCACCACCGGCCAGGTGTATTCGACGGTCATCGCCAAGGAACGCCGCGGCGAGTACCTCGGCGACACCGTTCAGGTGATCCCGCACATCACCGACGAACTCAAGAGCCGCATGATGGCGATGCACGACGCCGATGCGAGCGGCGAAGAGCCGGACGTGGTGATCACGGAGATCGGTGGCACCGTCGGCGACATCGAGTCCCAGCCGTTCATCGAGGCCGCGCGCCAGATCCGCCACGACCTCGGCCGGGAGAACGTCTTCTTCCTGCACGTCTCGCTGGTTCCGTACCTGGCCCCGTCGGGCGAGCTGAAGACCAAGCCCACCCAGCACTCCGTCGCCGCGCTGCGCAGCATCGGCATCCAGCCCGACGCCCTGATCCTGCGCTGCGATCGCCCGGTGCCCGAGGCGCTGAAGAAGAAGATCGCGCTGATGTGCGACGTCGACATCGACGGCTGCATCTCTACCCCCGATGCGCCGTCGATCTACGACATCCCGAAGGTCCTCCACTCCGAGCAACTCGACGCATATGTGGTCCGCCAGCTCGGTCTGCCTTTCCGCGACGTCGACTGGACCGTGTGGGGCGATCTCCTCGACCGCGTCCACAGCCCCCGCGAGACGGTCAAGGTGGCGCTGGTCGGCAAATACATCGACCTGCCTGACGCCTACCTGTCGGTCACCGAGGCCATCCGCGCAGGCGGCTTCGCGCACCGAACCCGCACGGAGATCTCGTGGGTCCCGTCCGACGACTGCGAGACCCCCGAGGGTGCGCATGCCGCACTCCGTGACGTCGACGCGGTCCTGGTTCCCGGCGGCTTCGGCATCCGCGGCATCGAGGGCAAGCTCGGTGCTATCCGCTACGCCCGGGAGAACGGCATTCCGCTCCTCGGACTGTGCCTGGGACTGCAGTGCGTCGTGATCGAGGCCGCTCGCCAGGCCGGGCTCGCCGACGCCAGCTCGACCGAGTTCGACCCGGAGACGTCATCGCCGGTCATCGCCACGATGGCCGACCAGGAAGCCGCGGTCGCCGGCGACGCGGACCTCGGCGGCACCATGCGACTGGGCGCGTACCCGGCCACCCTGCTGCCCGGTTCGCAGGTGGCGCGCGTGTACGGAACCACCGAGGTCAGCGAACGTCACCGGCACCGTTTCGAGGTCAACAACGCCTACCGCGAGACCATCGCGAAGTCGGGCCTGGTGTTCTCCGGCACCTCCCCGGACGGCCGTCTGGTGGAGTTCGTCGAGTACCCGAAGGAGGTCCACCCCTTCTTCGTCGCCACCCAGGCGCACCCGGAGCTCAAGAGCCGACCGACGCGCCCGCACCCGCTGTTCAAGTCGTTCATCGAGGCTGCGATCAAGTACAAGACCGCCGTGCGACTGCCGGTGGAGCTCGACGGCTACGACGCCACGGACGTCGTGGACACGGTCGCCGCCGCCGACGGTGAGTGACGGCGGCCCGAGTATGACGCCGTCGCATCGGCACGAGTTCGTCACGCGTTCGTCGCGGACGGTGTACGAGGGCGCGATCCTGGCCCTGCGCGTCGACGACGTCGAGATGCCCGGTGGTCGGACCGCCCGCCGCGAAGTGGTGGAGCACCACGGGGCGGTGGCGGTCGTCGCCCGAGACGACGAGGGGCGGATCGCGATGGTCCGTCAGTACCGCCACCCGATCGGTAGGCGACTGCTGGAGCTTCCCGCAGGCCTGCTCGACGGGGGACCCGACGAGGATCCGTTGACCGCTGCCCAGCGCGAGTTGGCCGAGGAGACTGATCTCGCGGCGGATCGCTGGCGGGTGCTGGTGGACCTCGCCGTCTCGCCGGGGTTCACCGACGAAGCGCTGCGCGTCTATCTCGCGGAAGGCCTGCATCACCTCGACGCAGCCGAGCGGGAGGACGAAGAGGCCGACATGGTGCTGGAATGGGTGCCGCTCGCCGACGCGGTGAACTTGGCGCTGAGCGGCGAGATCGTCAACGCGACGGCGGCCGCCGGTGTCCTCGCCGCAGCGGCCGCAGCCGCGAGCGACCGACCGCTGCGCTCAACCGACGCGCCATGGCAGGATCAGCCGACCGCGTTCGCGGCACGCAAGTAGTCACCGGTGAGCGCAGCTCCGACGGTCGACGACGCGATCGCCCGCTACCTCGACCACCTGGTGGTGGAACGGGGCTCGGCGGCCAACACGATAACGTCGTACCGGCGGGACCTGCAGCGGTACCGCGACTTTCTCGCGGGCCGCACCATCGTCACGATGCCCGCGATCACTGAGGCGGATGTCCGCGACTTCCTGGTCGCGTTGCGTCGCGGAGACCCGGACAACGGCGTCTCCGGTCTCGCGGACTCCTCGGTGGCGCGGACGTTGGTCGCGGCCAGGGGCTTCCACAAGTTCTGCGCTGCCGAGGGTCTCACCGTCACCGACGTGGCGCATTCGGTGTCGCCGCCGAAGCCGCCGCGACGACTGCCGAAGTCACTGACGATCGATGACGTCCTGGCGATCATCGCCGCGGCGGGAGTCGGCGACGGGCCGCGGAGTCTGCGTGATCGCGCCCTGGTGGAACTCCTCTACAGCTGCGGAGCGCGCATCTCGGAAGTGACCTCGCTGGATCTGGACGATCTCGATCTGGAGCACCGTGCGGTGATCCTTCGCGGCAAGGGCGGCAAAGAGCGGATCGTCCCGGTCGGCGGGCCTGCCGTCGAGGCCGTCGAGGCCTACCTGGTGCGCGGTCGGCCCGCACTCGCGAAGAAGGGGACGCCCGCGCTGTTTCTCAACATTCGCGGTGGCCGATTGTCGCGCCAGAGCGCCTGGCAGGTTCTCGTCGACGCCGCTGCGCGCGCCGGAGTCGAGAAGGAGGTGTCACCGCACACTATGCGCCACAGTTTCGCGACGCACCTGCTCGACGGCGGCGCCGATGTCCGGGTGGTGCAGGAACTCCTCGGGCACTCGTCGGTGACGACCACGCAGGTCTACACGCTGGTCACCGTCAACACCATGCGCGAGGTGTATGCGACGGCGCATCCGCGAGCGCGGTAGCGGCGCGTCGCCGATCCGCGTCGTCAGCGGTTGCGGTCGGCGGCCACCAGTTCCCGCGTGGCCGGCGCCACCTGTGTACCGATCGTCTCGATCTCGTCGGCGTCGTCCGTCGCGAAGATGAAACCGGTGACGCCGTAGTCGCGCGTGAGCCCGGCGAGATCCGCTGCCCAGGACCCAGGTGGCCCGGTCAACAGACCGTCGCGCGTGCCCTGGAAGGTTCCGCCGAGATTCAGATAGCGGCGAATGGTCGACGGGTCGCGTCCCGCCGCAACGGCGGATGCGTCGATGACGGCGTTCATCTCCGCGAGGTCGGCGGCGCCGTTGGTCAGGTAGCTCAGCGAGGGGAGCACCCCATCGCATTTCCGGCCGACCAGATCCAGCATGCGAGGCTTGTACGCGCCGATGGTGATGCGGATCGGATGCGCGGGCGCCGGGCCGCGCTTGGCCCCGTCGATCGGGTAGAACTCGCCGGGCAGCCGGACCCCGCCGCGTTCGTCGGTGTCCCAGAGCGCGCGCATCACGTCGATGGCCTCCTCCAGCGCACGACGACTTTCGCCTGCCGTACGCCGAGGCCCGCCCATCGCGGCGATCGCGTCGACGAATCCGCCTGCGCCGAGGGCGAGCTCGCACCGACCTCCGGAGAGGAGGTCGATGCTGGCCGCAGCGCGCGCCAGCACGGCGGGCGGTCGCAGCGGGAGGTTCAAGACGTTGCCCGACAGGATGACGCGTTCGGTGCGCGCCGCGATGTAGGTCATCAGCGTCCACGCGTCGAGGAATTTCGGCTGGTACGGATGATCCTGGATGGTGACCAGGTCGATGCCCGCGTCCTCGGCGGTGAGGGCGAGGTCGACCGCCTGTTGCGGCACTGCCGCAGACGGAGTGAGAAAGACGCCGAACTGAAGGTCGAGACCGTAGTCGCTCATGGTCGCAGCCTACTGTCCGGGCGCGAGCCGGGACGGTCGATTTCGTGGCGGCGGGGGTCGTCGCGAAATCGATTGTCGGCAACGATGTCTCGGTCGGACGGTCATCCCGCAACGGCAGACCTCAAGGCGAGGTTGAGGATCGCGCGCCGGCTCGGCGGCCGCCACGGCAGTGCTGACGTCGCACGATGGTGTCGGAACCGGTGGCCTGATCGAGGTGTCGGAGCGCCTGCCGTGTCGTCGCTGCGCCACGCACTAGGATCGGGAGGACCGAAGATCAGGCGTGCACAACCGGGGAGGAGCATCAACAGGTGAGTGCATCCATACCCCGCGACAAAGCGCAGCAGGGTGAACTCGACGTGCCCGCCGACAAGCTCGGACCCACCGGCCGACCCTACCGCGACATCCCCGACCCGCAGCCGCGCGACAAGCACGGACCCGCCGTCATCATTGCCATGTGCAACCAGAAGGGCGGGGTCGGGAAGACCACCTCGACCATCAACCTGGGTGCTGCGCTGGCCGAGAGCGGCCGCCGCGTGCTGCTGGTGGACCTGGATCCGCAGGGCGCGCTGTCGGCCGGACTCGGCGTGGCGCACCACGAACTCGACGAGACCGTGCACAACCTGCTGATCCCGCCGTACGCGGCGACCGACGACGTGCTGATGCGGACGCGCGTCGACGGCCTCGACCTGTTGCCGTCCAACATCGACCTGTCCGCCGCCGAGATCCAGCTGGTCACCGAGGTCGGACGTGAGCAGGCGCTGGCCCGTGCGCTGCACCCGGTGGCCGACCGATACGACTACATCCTGATCGACTGCCAGCCTTCACTGGGACTGTTGACCGTCAACGCGCTGGCCTGCGCCGACAACGTCGTCATCCCGATGGAGTGCGAGTACTTCAGCCTCCGCGGCCTGGCACTGCTCACCGACACCATCGAGAAGGTGCACGATCGGCTGAATCCGCGATTGGAACTCGGCGGCATCTTGGTGACGATGTTCGATCAACGGACCCTCCACTCGCGTGAGGTGATGGGTCGCGTCGTCGAGGTCTTCGGCGACGCGGTCTACGACACCGTCATCAATCGCACCGTCCGGTTCCCGGAGACCTCGGTCGCGGGCGAGCCGATCACCTCGTGGGCGCCGAAATCCTCTGGCGCGCGGGCGTACCGGGACCTGGCGCGCGAGGTCATCGCGCGCAACGAGACGCCCGCGTGACCGAGGTCGACACGCTTTCGGCCGACTCGGGGACGGGGGAGCAGCAGGAGAGCGGCAAGTTCGAGGTCAAGCTCAAGAACTTCTCCGGTCCCTTCGATCTCCTGCTGAACCTGATCAGCCAGCACCGTCTTGATGTCACTGAAGTCGCGCTGCACGTGGTGACCGACGACTTCATCGCCTACACGAAGGCACTCGGGCCGGACGCCGACCTGGAGCAGACCACCGAGTTCCTGGTGATCGCCGCGACGCTGCTGGACCTGAAGGCGGCGCGCCTGTTGCCGTCCGGGCAGGTGGAGGATCCCGAAGACCTGGCGCTCCTGGAGGCACGCGACCTCCTGTTCGCCCGTCTGCTGCAATATCGCGCGTACAAGCAGGTCGCGGTTCTCTTCGGCGAGTTGGAGGCGGCTGCGCTGCAGCGTTATCCCCGGGCCGTCGCACTCGAGGACCGATTCGAGGATCTGCTTCCTGAGGTAGAACTCGGGGTCACGGTGGAGCAGTTCGCCGAGATCGCGGCGGCAGCCTTCATTCCCAAGCCGACACCGAAGGTCGGGCTCGACCACCTGCACGGCTCGACGGTTTCGGTGCCGGAGCAGGCCAAGCGACTCACCGAACTCCTGATGGCGGTCCCGGGCGCATGGTTGACGTTCGGTGAGCTCGTCGCCGAATGCGAGTCGGGTCTGGAAGTGGTGGCGCGCTTTCTCGGTCTGTTGGAGCTGTACCGGGAGCGCGCGGTGCTCTTCGATCAGCTCGAGGCGCTCGGTGAGTTGAAAGTCACGTGGACCAGCGATCGTGACGCCGAAGAGATCAACATCGAGAAGTCGGAGGACTACGGATGACCGACGAGCAGGACGGCACGGCGGCGACATCCGGTGCAGAGCCGGGTGCCGAAACCGAGGCGAACCGGGACTCCGACTTCGACCTCCTGCACGCCGCGGTCGATGCGGAGGCGGAGGAGATCAACGAGGGGGAGCACCTCGAGGACGACGAACTCCGCGCTGCGCTGGAGGCGGTCCTGCTGGTGGTCGACACTCCCGCAACGGTCGAGGAACTCGCGACCGCGCTCGGGCAGGAACGCCGGCGCGTGCGCAAGACGCTGCGCACGATGAGCGCCGACCTCACCGCCGCCGGCAGTGGTATTGACCTGCGCTTTGCCGGCGACGGCTGGCGTTTCTACACCCGTTCCGAGTACGCACCGTATGTGGAGAAGCTGCTCCTCGACGGGACCCGCAGCAAGTTGACCCGGGCGGCGCTCGAGACGCTGGCGGTGGTGGCCTATCGTCAGCCGGTCACGCGCGCTCGGGTGAGTGCGATTCGAGGGGTCAACGTCGATGGAGTGGTCCGGACCCTGCTGGCGCGCGGTCTCATCAGCGACGCCGGAAACGACGAGACCACCAACGGGACGCTGTACGTCACGACCGAACTGTTCCTGGAGCGACTGGGCCTGGCTTCGCTGGGCGACCTCCCGGACATCGCGCCGCTGCTGCCCGGCGTCGACGCCATCGACGACCTTGGCGACGAACTGCTCGACGATCCGCGATTCGCCAAACTAGCCGGTGGCCAGGCACAATCAGAGGTTGACGTCTCGGCGAAGATGCTGGCAGAAGCCGACGAGGGCTAGTCCAGCGGTCCGGGACGTCGACCGAAACCAAATACAGCTGAAGGACACTTCATGGCATCCGCTAGCCGAGACGGCACACCGGGAAAACGACGCGACAACGATCGTCGTGACAAGAGCAGCCGCGATAAGAGCAGCCGCGACAAGGACAAGCTGAACCCCCGAGGCAAGGCCTCCGGTCGCGGTGAGTCCGCAGGCCGCAAGGGTGGTCCCGCAGGCAAGCGCGGCGGCCCCGCAGGCGAGCGCCGCGGGGCAGGCCAGCATCAGCAGTCGACCCGCAAGCCGCATCGCAAGGGCAGTTCCCGCGTCGACGCCGAGACCGGCAAGATCCGGCTCAACAACTCCAAGCCCGCGCGCAACCAGCTCGTCGAGTTCGACGGCGACGGCGCGACGTACGTCGCCGACGGCATGCGACTGCAGAAGGTGCTCGCCGCCGCAGGCGTCGGCTCGCGTCGCGGCGCGGAAGAACTGATTGCCGCCGGTCGCGTCGAGGTCGACGGCGAAGTGGTCCTCGAGCAGGGGCTCCGCATCGACCCGAACACCGCGATCATCAAGGTCGACGGCGCCCGCGTTGTGATCGACGAGACCAAGCAGTACCTCGCGCTCAACAAGCCCAAGGGCTGGCACTCCACGATGAGCGACGACCAGGGACGTCCCTGCATCGGTGATCTGGTCGCCGAGCGCGTGATGGCCGGACAGCGGCTCTTCCACGTCGGTCGTCTCGATGCGGACACCGAGGGCCTGATCCTCCTCACCAACGACGGCGAACTGGCGCACCGACTGATGCACCCGTCGTACGAGGTCCCCAAGACCTACCTGGCCACCGTGCGCGGTGAGGTCGGCCGCGGCCTGGGCCGCAAACTCCGCCAGGGCGTCGAGCTCGAGGACGGCCCCGTCTCGGTCGATTCGTTCGCGCTCCTCGAAGTCCATCAGGGCGAGTCGCTGGTTCGGCTGACCCTGCACGAGGGTCGTAAGCGCGTGGTCCGTCGCCTGCTGTCGGAGGTCGGCTTCCCGGTGATCCGCCTGGTCCGCACCGACATCGGTCCGGTGTCGCTGGGCAAGCAGCGCCCGGGCAGCCTGCGCGCGCTGGACAAGAAGGAGATCGGGGCGCTGTACAAGGGGGTGGGGATGTGACGAACCACAGTTCGTCGGCCTCCGCCGACACGCTGAAGGTCGTCGCCATCGACGGCCCCGCAGGCACCGGCAAGTCGACCGTCTCGAACCGTCTGGCAGACCGCATCGGAGCGCACATGCTCGACACCGGCGCGATGTACCGCGCCGCGACCCTCGCGGTCCTTCGGGCGGGCGTGGCGCCCGAGAGCACCGACGTCGACGGCATCGTCGACGCGGCGGACATCCGACTGACCGTCGACGACGGTGAGACCGCCGTCTTCCTGAACGGCGACGACGTCTCGCGGGAGATCCGCACCGACGAGGTGACCGCTGCCGTCTCCGCGGTCTCGGCTCACCAGCACGTGCGAACCAAGCTCGTCGAGTTGCAACGCAGCCATGCGCGCGACGCGTTCCTCGTCGTCGAAGGGCGCGACATCGGGACCGTGGTGTTCCCGAACGCCGCACTCAAGGTCTTCTTGACCGCGACGCCGGAAGCCCGCGCCGAGCGGCGTCACCGGCAGAATCTGGCGGCCGGCCGCGAGAGCATCCTCGCCGAGGTCCTGGAGAGTGTGACCCGCCGCGACCATCTCGATTCGACGCGCGCCGTCTCGCCGTTGCGCCCGGCCGACGACGCCGTGAGGATCGACACCAGTGACATGACCCAAGAGCAAGTGATCGACCGGCTCGCCGAGCTGGTCGCCGAGCGAATCGGAGTCCGCCCGTGACCGACGACTTCTCATCAGCCAGCGCCGATCTGACCATGGCCGGCGACGGCACGTGGTCAGACGAGGGCGATTGGAACCTGTCGGACTTCCTCTCCGACGACGCATCGGGCGAGAGTGTCGCCCTGCCCGTGGTCGCGATCGTCGGCCGCCCCAACGTCGGCAAGTCGACACTCGTGAACCGTATCCTCGGTCGCCGCGAGGCGGTGGTCGAAGACGTCCCCGGCGTCACCAGGGATCGCGTCTCCTACAAGGCCGAATGGATCGGGCGCCAGTTCATGGTGACCGACACCGGCGGCTGGGAGCCCGACGCCAAGGGCATGGGGCTGGCGATCGCGGCCCAGGCCGAGTACGCGATGCGGACCGCCGACGCGATCGTCGTGGTCGTCGACGCGACGGTCGGCGCCACCGCGACGGATGAGGCGGTGGCCCGCGTGCTGCGCCGGTCCAAGACGCCGGTGCTGCTGGCGGCGAACAAGGTCGACTCCGAGCGTCTGGAGGCCGAGACCGCGTCGCTGTGGTCGCTGGGCCTGGGCGAGCCGCACCCCATCTCGGCGGCGCACGGGCGCGGCACCGGCGATCTGCTCGATCGGATCGTCGAAGCGATGCCCGAGAGTCCACGCGAGCGATTCGCCGCGGGAGGTCCGCGACGCGTCGCCCTGGTCGGGAAGCCCAACGTCGGTAAGAGTTCGCTGCTGAACAAGCTCGCCGGCGAGGAACGCGCCGTGGTCGACAATGTCGCGGGCACCACCGTCGACCCGGTCGACGAACTGATCGAGCTCGGCGGCAAGCCGTGGCAGTTCATCGACACCGCGGGGCTGCGTCGCAAGGTCCGCACGGCCACCGGCCATGAGTACTACGCGTCGCTGCGTACCCGGGCGGCGCTCGACTCGGCCGAGGTGGCACTGCTGCTGATCGACGCCAGCCAGCCGGTCACCGAGCAGGACCTGCGCGTGCTCTCGATGATCATCGAAAGCGGTCGTGCGCTGGTGGTCGTGTTCAACAAGTGGGATCTGGTCGACGAGGACCGCCGGTACGAGCTCGACAACGAGATCGACCGCGAGCTCTCGCGCGTGCCGTGGGCTCGCCGCGTCAACATCTCGGCGATGACCGGGCGCAGCGTGCAGAAGCTGGTCCCGGCACTCGAGGGCGCGCTCGAGTCATGGGACAAGCGGATCTCCACCGGCCAGCTGAACTCGTGGATCAAGGACATCATCGCCGCGACGCCGCCGCCGGTGCGCGGTGGTCGTCAGCCCCGCGTCATGTTCGCGACCCAGGCCGCGACGCGTCCGCCGACCTTCGTGCTGTTCACCACGGGCTTCCTCGAGGCGGGCTACCGTCGCTTCCTGGAGCGCAAGCTGCGCGAGCAGTTCGGTTTCGACGGTTCGCCGGTCCGGATCAATGTCCGCGTGCGCGACAAGCGCGAGCTGCGCAAGAAGTAGGCGCAGGCGACCACAGCGGCCGAGGACGAGTGTCCTCGGCCGCTGTCGTGCTCCGTACCACCATCAGCGGTCGTCGATCACGATGCGGCCGACCGGCCGGGATCACATGGGCTCCTTGATGCCCACCTTGATGAGCCACCAGTTGACGGGGTAGGCGGTGCAGAAGCCTGCGACCATCGTGCCGATCTGCCACGCCGACAGCTGGAAGGTGATGCCGATCGCCAGCGCGACCACGTAGGCGATCACCCAGGTGGCGTAGATCTGATTGGAGAACAGCCAGCCCATGCCGCCGATCACGGCGATCGACGGGAGCGCGAACACCGTCCACTCGACGATCGAGTCGGCGAGCGAGCATCCGGCGCCGCAATGACTGGTGCCGACGAACACCGACACCGGTCGGGAGTGGGGCTTGCCGACAGTCCGAGTGCGGGCTTCATCGACATGCCGGCCATGTCCATCCCTGGCATGTCTATGCCCTTCATGGTCATGCCGGTCATCGCGTGCGCATCCTTCGGGGCGTCGTCGCCCGAGTCTGACGCGCCGGGGGAGGCCGTCGGCTCAGCGCCCGCGTCGGGCGCGGCGGCGCGGCCCCACCACAGGTAGGCGGCGACCCACAGAAGGGAGCCGAACAGTGCGCAGATGGGCCACACCAGGTCCATCACCCGCATCGGCTGGGGCCGTCGGCGAACGTCGATCGCCACACCGATGGCGCTGAGCGCGCCCAGGATGATGCTCACCCAGGCGATGACGGTCAACCAGGTGGGCAGGTCGGAGGTATGGAGGGTCATGACGGGACCACCCGGCGCTCAGTGGCGGCTAGCGCTCGGCGAGGAGCGAGAGAGGGACGCACGTGCGCAGTTTGTCAGATCGGTGCGGCGCAAATGGCTCAAATCGGGTGTTGTGTCGCCGGTGCCGCAGGGTCAGACGTGGATGTCGAACCCCAGGTCGAGGTCGCACGCGGCGTGTCCTCCGCTGATGCCCCAGTTCGCGGTCTCGATGTCACGGACCACGACGGTGACGTGGTCGGCGGGAATCCCATGGACCTCCAGGCGGTCCGTGACCTCGCGATAGAGCGCGCGCTTGGCATCCACAGATCGGCCGGCGAAGCAGTCGATCGTGACCAACGTGTACGCCTCGGGCGATCTCAGTGTCGGCGGCACGGCGAAGCGATGTGGTTCATGGACGACGAGGCGCACATGCTTGTCTTCAATAGGAATCGCGAACGCGGCGACCAGCGAGTCGTGGACGGCGTCGAGAATGGCGCCCTCGACCTCGGCGGGATATGTTCGGCGGACTTCGACCTGCGTGCTCGGCATTCGGGCACGATAGCACCCGGTCGATCGACGAATCGACGCGCACGAACGAGTGCGCGCGTAGCCCGTTCGTACCTACCTGACTGGTATCTGCCGGATCGCTCATGCGATGTGCGACCATCCGGCAATATCGTACCAAGTACCTGGGCCCATGTCTGAGAGGTTCAGCAGCAAGCGGAAGGCCGTGATCGGTGTCGGCGCGTTGTTCGCGCTCCTCGTCTCGTGTGGAATCGGTAATGCGATGGGCGGCGACGAGCCCACGAAAGCTGCGGCGCCGAGCACCGTGACGAAGATGCGGACCGCGACCGAGACCGTCACCGTCACCAAGACGCCCACCCGAATGCGGGCCGCGACGACCAGCGAGCCGACGACCACCGAGGAGACCACTCCGGAGACAACCCGCAAGCCGCGCGACGTCGAACCGAAACGGACGACGCAGCGCGTAGTGCCGCTGGTGCCGCGAACGACGGAGGAGGCACCGAGTGCGTACTACGCCAACTGCTCCGAAGCCCGCGATGCGGGCGCCGCGCCGCTCTACCGGGGTTCGCCTGGCTACGGGAGCCATCTCGACCGCGACGATGACGGCGTCGCGTGCGAGTCGTAGGCGGAGATCGAAGCAGGGAAGCTGGGCGATCTGATTTTCTGAAACACCGTCCTATGCAGGCGATTAGTAGTGGAACCTCTTCGTAAGCTAAGGTGAATTCGCTCCGCTCGACGGGGCAACGGGCTGTGGCGCAGCTTGGTAGCGCACCTGACTGGGGGTCAGGTGGTCGCAGGTTCAAATCCTGTCAGCCCGACGTTATGACCAGCACTTATGTGCTGGTCATTGTCGTTTGTGGGTTAGGCGCCCAATTTTATGGCGTCTCTGGCGCGAGTTCGAATCAGCCATTGTCGTACACGCGGAATACCTTGAGCGCATGGGCCGCGACAGAACTTATTCAGACCAGCAGCTACTCGCCGCAGTCGCACAGTCGAGATCATGGCGTGGTGTTCTTCGCCGCTTGGGACTAGCCGGTACTTCCGCGGCGTCGATCGGTTCGGTTCGGTCGCATGCCGACAAACTGGGCGCTGACGCAAGTCATTTCGTCGGTCAGCGGCTGTGGGCGGGCGACGGGTTTCGTGCGGCCGTCGCGACCTCTGAAACATGGGACGAAGTCGCCACGAAACTGATTGTAGAAGAGCCTCCGGACACCGGCGTAATTCGGGGACATGCGCGACGAATGAGCCTGGACACGGCGCATCTCGACAGTGAAATCGAAGACCCAGCCGCCGGGAGCGTACCTATGCCTGACCTCGCGAACCTTTCGCGCGCTGGGCCGCTCCTCGCCGCCACTTGGTACACCTTGTGCGGACACAATGTGTCGTGGCCGCTCGAACCATCGCGTTATGACCTGCTTGTCGTCGATCGACAGCAAGGAAAACCCTGCAAGGTGCAGGTGAAGACGACGACTGTCCGTGCGGGTGGCAGTTGGAAGGTCTATCTCTCGACGTCGGGTCGCCGTCGGCAGGTGTATTGTCCGGGCGAGATTGACGAGTTCTTCGTAATCGACGGCGATCTGACATGCTATGTGATTCCGATTGCTGCAGTGGGCGGACTATTTGCAGTACATCTTGGTGCGTACGATCTGTACCGAGTGGAGAGTTCGATCTTCGGTGGTAGGTCGGATCGCTGATGTCGCTCGCCTCGACGGAGGTTCAAGTCCGGTGACCGGTCCGATACCTCTTAGCGCGGAGCCAAGTGCCTCCCACTACCCGTGCCGCAGGTACCCGTACATGCCTGCGCGGTGGCCTCGCGTGTAGCTCGGGTCTCTCGTGGTGTCCGGTGCTTGATCGAGAGTGGTCGCGGCGTAGTGGCGCGCCCACGAGGGAGGCAACTGGGCGAGATGGGCCAGGGCCTCGTCGAAGCCGCGTTGGAAGACGTCGGGGTCGAGGTCGGCGTCGCGTTCCGGATCGGCGAGCGGGAACGATGTCGGCAGGCGAGTGACGACGCCGTGCTCGGTGTGAATGTCCAGATCGGGAAGGTCGGTGGGCTGAGCGGTCATCGATTCGCTCTCCGATCAGCGAGGGTGCGGTACACGGTTGCGCGGCTGACGCCGAGTTCTGATGCGATGCGCGGCACGGGGTGGCCGGCGGCGCGCATTCGTTCTGCGACGGCGATCTGCGCTTCGTCGAGCGCGCGTGGGCGGCCGACCGTCGCACCGTGGGCGCGGCGCGCGGATTCTCCGCGACTGCCGCCGGCCTCTTCGTCGATTGTGGCGAGTGAGGCGAGGACGTTGATGATCGTTGCGCCGACAGGGTCCTCGGAATCGAGGCCTTCACGCAGTGAGCGGAGGCCGATCTGCCTCCGGGTCAGTTCCAGTGTGCTCGCGAGTACCTCGGGTGCTGTTCGGCCCAATCGGTCGATGCCGACGACAACGGTCGTGTCGCCGGGGCGTGCGTAGGCGAGCAGCGCCGCCCAGCCGGAGCGTGCCGCGGTGGGGGAGGTGTCGTCGGCTTTGTCGCTGTAGATCCGTGCGGGTTCGACGCCGACGTCGACGAGTGCGTCGATCTGAGATTCGAGGCCGCCCGCTGGGCCGCTGCTCCGCGCATAACCGAGTTGGTAGGCGGCACCGGTTCCGGTGTCGATGGTCATGCAGGCAGCTTATCGCATAAGTTCTGCGAATCAGGTTGCGACACGACGATCAAATCTGAGACAGAAGGGTTCGCCTGAGTTGCGAATCATCTGACTATCTCGCTGTTGATTGGGTTGCAACTCCCCTTGTGTCGCAAAAGTATTGATACAGAATCGCAAAAAAGAGAACGGACTGGCGGGACGCGAGGCCGCTTCGGTGGGCGGAAAGCAAGCAGTGCCTGCGACCGCTCGGGTCGCAGGCACTGCTCGAAAGGGCTGGCTGGAGGTTAGTCCGCTTGGGCGGAGAGTTCGGGCACGGGGAGCGGCTCGAAATGCTGGCCGGACTTCGGCTTGGCCGAGCCCATCTGCTTCGAGTCGCACAGGAAGGCGACGAGGTCGGCCAGGGTCTCGTCAGACGGGCGGGGCTCGTAGCCGAGCTCGGTGCGTGCCTTGGTGATGTCGACGGTCGGCTGGGCGATGAGGGCTGCGATCGATGCTCGCGAGACGAGGTCGGAGCCGAGGGCCTGGCTGATGGGTTCGGCGATCGGGACGATGGCCTTGATGACGCCGAGCGGCACGGCGAACAGTGGGCGGAAGCGGCCGCACAGGGTTGCGACAGTGCGCATCGCGTCGATCAGCCGGACATCGGAGCCGCCGATCAGGTAGTTCTCACCGGTCCGACCCTTCTCGGCGGCGAGGACCAGGCCGCGGGCGACGTCGCGAACGTCGACGAGGTCGAAGGTGCCCTCGACGAACAGTGGGACCTTGCCCTGGGCGGCGTCGCGCAGCATGCCGTTGATGCGCGAGAGTCCGAAGTCGACGGCGCCGTAGACGCCCGTCGGGTTGCAGATGACGGCGTCGAGGCCCTCGTCGATGACCTTGCGCAGTTCCTGCTCGCCGGCCCACTTGGAGCGGTCATAGACCGGAAGGGCCGGGTCCTCGGAGCGCGCCGAGGTCTCTTCGACAGTGCCGGACTCGGTGTACTGGTCGAATGAGTGGATCGAGCTGCAGTGGACGAAGCGGCGCACGCCGGCGGCCAGGGCTGCACGGGCGGTGGTGGCGACGCCCTCGGTGTTGACGCGCCAGGCGGTCTCGTCCTTCTGCTTCAGCGTGATCATCGCGACCAGGTGGTACGCGGTGTCGACGCCGTCGAAGGCGGCGACCATCGCGTCGTGGTCGAAGATGTCCGCCGCGGTCCACGTGACGTTCGGGTGATCGAGTCCGTGTGCGGGGGAGATGCGGTCGATCGCGACCACGTCGTGCCCGTCGGCGACGAGCTGATTGACGAGATTGGTGCCGACGAATCCGGCTGCTCCGGTGACCGCGACCTTCATATTCATCCTTCGGTTCGAGCGAGATGCCGACTCGGGCGAGCGCATCCAGGACTACTAGAACGTGTTCTAGTTTGCTCGAGGCTAACACGGAACCGTGAGGCGGCACACAATGCGCCGGATTCGGGACGCACTGCTCATCGACTTCTCGGTGCCGTTGCATGAAGATCGACGGATGACGATCTCGGACTTTGGAGCCTCCGCCGGCGCGTGGCTTCTCGAAAACGGCCATCGCACCCTCCTCGCCGTCACTGGCGGCCGATTCCCGAAGAAGCTGCTGGGTATGCAGACTTTGGAGCTGCACACGATCGGGCGAAAGTCGGGGCAGCGGCGATCGACGATGCTGACCGCGCCGATCTACGAGCCCGATCGCATCGTCGTGGTGGCGTCGAAGGGCGGCCACTCCGTCGATCCGGACTGGTTCAAGAACCTCGTCGCACATCCAGACGTTGAGGTGACGGTCGACGAGGCGACCACACCGTGGACGGCCCGTCGTGCCGACGCGGACGAGAAGAAGCGACTCTGGCCGATCCTGGTGAAGGCCAACAGCGGTTATGACGGCTACCAGCGGCGCACCGACCGCGACATTCCCGTGGTGATTCTGACTCCGCGATCCTGAGCCGATCCGGTCGCGCGCGAACCGGCCGAGTCATCGCGCGCAGTTCGCTACTGTCGCCGGCATGAACTCCGCGAATCGCGTTGCGTCGGCGTGGGCGCTGTATTTGGCGTGGGCTCTGTATGTGATCGTCGCGGTGGTGCATGTCGTGGCACTTGCTGTCGAGAGTCCGATCGCGGGGCCGACGAAGTTGCTCCTCATGCCGTTCCTGGCCGTGCCGGTGGTCATGACCGCGGGCTCGACACGGAGCCGCGCGACGACGGCCCTGCTGCTGTTCGCGCTGCTCTTCTCATGGCTCGGCGACGGCGCCGGGACCTTCTTTCCCGGCGGTCCCGAGTTGCCGCTGATGCTCGGCTTCTTCGGTGTCGCACACCTCGTGTACATCGTGTTGTTCGTGCGCGTGATTCCGAGCCGACGACAACCGCGGTGGACGCTGGTCTACGTGTGCTGGTGGATCGCGATGCTGGCGGTGGTCGGTCCGCATGCGGGCGGATTGTTCGTGGCGCTGGCGATGTACGGCGTCGTGCTCGCGGGCACCGCGGCGACCGCTGCCCGATCGAACGCGGTGGTGGCGATCGGCGGGGCGCTGTTCCTCGTCAGTGACTCCTTGCTGGCCTTCCGGATCTTTCTGCCCGACGCTGCGCCGGGGTGGTTCGGGCCGGCGGTCATGGCGACGTACGCGGCGGGGCAGGGCCTCATCGTGTTCGGCGTGCTGCGCGCACGGGAGTGCGGGGCGTTGGAGAAAGACCGATTCGCGTCGACCGGGGCGAGGGGCAGCGACCGGTAATCGGTCAATCACCATAAACGGCACCGATTTTCGGTAACTAGATACTTTGGTCCCTAGTTCTGATCGCCAGTGTGGGATTCTCTGGGAGTAGGTAGGGCGGGGAGTAGGACGCACGGGGTCGGTTCGAGTTCGGCCAACACGGAAGGACGACGTTCCGGTGGCTTTTGGAGCGCGCGCGGTCGATTCGCCGCGATCAGCGGGTTCCCAGGGAACCCTGCGCAGCGACCTGATGTTGTTGGCGCTTGCGGTCGTTGCAGTCGGCGGCACGCATATCCATAACCACCAGGATGTCGACGGTACGTCGTTGGGACCGATCGTCTACTGGGCGCCGGTGGTGGTGTATGTCGGTCTGGCGCTGCTGGCCTTCATCCCGAGATTCCGTTCCGCGGCTTCCTGGGCATTGATGGTCTGCGCTTGGGTGATGGTGGTCATCGTGCTTGTCGGCGTCCTCCCGCGCGGTTCGTGGCAGTCGTCGTTCGAGAACTCGCACCACTACTTGATGCACACGGTAGTTCTGATTGCTCAGATTCCAATGATCGTGATGCTGGTGCGGCGCCTCAACGGCGAGGCGTGCCGGTGGACGGCGCCGCGCCAGCATCCGAATTGATTTCGGGCGCACCCCGTGCGGCCGTCAGCACGACACCGGTGCTCGCGGTGACGACCAG
>NZ_JAAYXO010000230.1 GCF_012515855.1 Gordonia sp. (in: high G+C Gram-positive bacteria) | reverse complement strand
TCAATCTTGTGGCACAAGAAATCCAAAACACACTATCGAGTTCTCAAAGAACACACACCCACCAGCACCAACCAGGCACAACCCAGCCGAACTCCAGCAGACATCTGAAATTATCTTGCAACCACCCAGCTCTGGGCGACCTTTCCAGCCTAGCACCGCTTTCCGAAATCCTGCAAATTGCTGTTCTCGTGAGAGATCGTGATCTACATTTCTTCATTCGGCGGATGGCCGGTCCCACGCAAATTCACCGCGATCAGATCGCGGTGAGCTTCTGGGGGTTTGTCTTCGCGGCCTGGCCGCTCCGACCTGGAATAAGTTACGCACTGTTGACGAGAAGATCAAATCCGCTGGTCAGAGTGGCGAAGTCATCGAAGAGGCGATCGACTTCGCCCGGACTCCGAGACGAGAACCCGCAGCACTATTTACGTCACTGTGACCTATCACTGGCCTCTTCCCCTGCCGAACGGCAGATCGGCGCGCGGCGCGTCGCCAACATTTCCGGCCGGCATCACCCGCCACTAATCATGTGACGGTGAGTTACGGCTATTCTGGAATGGCTTCACCCTGGCTCGACCACCGTCCCAGCCTGGCCCCGAAAGGCGATCATCGATGTCCCAGTTCATCTCTACTGCGCTGTCCCGCTTAGTCGTCGACGGAGCACTCCCGCGGATTGATTCGCGCTTGGCTGCGTCGACCGAGCCCTATACCGGCGAGCCGGCGATGATCCCGCATGCCGACTCGCGGTGGTCGATGATCCACTTCGGAAGCTTTCTGCCCCTGCTGCCCGAGCCCTTTCGATACCTGAACACCATGACGCTGATCGGCATCACGGACACCGAGATCTTCGACAACGATCAGCTCACGGCTCCGGATCCACGCAACACCAGTACTGTTCTGGCATCGACCGCCCACGACGATCATCACTTCTACACGGCGTACGACGCGTCGTCGGACTGCGATTTCGCGGCCGACGGCTCCCATCTGCGGTGGTCGAACGCCCTGACGATCGACGTCGACGGCGATTCTGCGCACGTCGTCGGCACCTACCCGACGTTCAGCGTCGACTACCGACTGTCGATCACCGATCAGGTCTCGTACTTCGTGAAGTCCCCGGTCTACGACCACCTCAGTCTGCTCGCGCCCTACCGCGGCACGATCACCGACGGCAACGGCACCACCGAGATCTCCGGACTCGGCACGTTCGAGTACGCCCGCGCCAGCACGCCGCAGGGACTGCTTCGTCCCACCGTGAACGCAGTGTGGAAGTTGCCCGCGGACTTCTTCACCTACCAGATCATCGAGATCGACGAGCGCACGCAGATCCTGCTGACCGATGTCTCCGCCCGCGGTCGCACTGCCTGCCGCCTGGTGCACGTTCGCGTGCTCGGCGAGGAGACGTCCGTACTCGACGACGTCCGCTTCGAAGTCCTCGAGTACGGCGAGCCCCAGCAGGACCCGTGGGGTCGGTCGATGCGCGTCCCCAGCCGATTCCGTTGGACGGCAAACGATTCCGGCCGGGAAGTCCTGAACTTGGAGTGCAGACCCGACAGTCCCTGGCGCTTCGGTCACGGACGCGGCTATGTCGGCGCCTACTCGTACGACGGCTCGTTCCGCAGCCGCGACGTCAGCGGCTCCGGGTACATCGAATGGGTCGATACTCAGGCTGAGCCGCGGCAGGGCTGATCGGCGAGGTCGCCTCGTGATCGGTCTCAGACCTCACTGTGGCACAATCGATGACGCACTATTCCGCCATGGTGTAATGGCAACACTCCTGATTTTGGTTCAGGCATTCTAGGTTCGAGTCCTGGTGGCGGAGCAACGTACGACGAGTCTGAGGCTCACCGAGCGCAACCCCTCGGGGCTCGTCGAGCGCCGTCCCGAAAGACGAAACCGCTCTACGCTGATCGAGTGCGACCCGCGAGCGCAGCGAGCGCCGTCGCATATCGAGATCGCGGCGACGGCAGTCTCGATACAACCCGGGCTCGCTCCGCTCACAACGGGCACTCGACCAGCAAGGAGACCGCGAGCATCGCGCGCCGAAACCGCCCCACGCCGTTCGAGATCGCGACGACGACGGCCTCGATACAACCCGGGCTCGCTACGCTCACAACGGGCACTCGACCAGCAAGCGGACCGCGCGTCAACGAAGGGCGACTCTACGAACTCGCGCGGGAGGCGCGGCGCTCTCGTGACTTCAGCTCGCTGTAGGAGATGGTCTCGTTGGCGGCTAGGCGAGCGAGGGCTCGGCGGCGCTGGGCACGACCTTCCCGGCGGCGCCAGGAGGCGAGGCTGAAGGCGACGCGGCGACGGCGGGCGGCGACGTCCTTCTCGAAACGGAGCTGGTGGTCGTCGGTCCACTCGACCCCGTAGGCGGCGCGGACCGTCGGCCCGGCCATGCCCCAGGTGAACAGCCGGATCCGTGGCATCTGCTTGATCATCCGACGTTTGTGCGAGTAGGTGGTGAAGACCTGGAAGCCGACGTCGCCCTCGCGGACGAGTTCGGGCGGATCATCGGGACCCGACCGCGGCAGCGGGATCGGGTAGCGGGCCTCGCCCTCGCGGACGAAGCGGCGCAGCGCGGCGTGATCGACCGGCCAGTCGGCGGCCCGCATCTGCAGGGTGGTTCCGACGCGGGCGAAGTCGGCGACCAGCACGTCGAGCACATCGTCGTCGATCGGCGCGACCAGCAGTTGGTACACGTCGAGCATGCTGACGCACCAGGTGGCGGCCACCCAGACCTGAAAGTCCGGGTCGAACGCGGGCTTGCGGCGCGATCCGGCTGACCCCTCAGGCACCCGGATCGACGCGTGAATCCGGTTGACCTCCCGGATCAGCGACGCCATCCCGTCGTCGTCGAGCGCGGCCACCATCCGCATGTACTCGATGGTGCGCGACCACCGGTGCGACGACCGATTGCCGTACCCGCCGCTGTCGACTTCGGTCTGCGCGACCGCCGGATCGGCCAACTGCATCAGCGCGGCGCGCGGCCACAGCAGGGTGCTGACCGAGTCGTCGAGCACCTGCTGCAAGGTGGGTCGGGATCGTCGGCCCACGGTCAGATCATCGCCTTGTCGTGCTTGATGCGATGCTTCAGATCGCGCATCAGCCAACGACTTCCGCCGAACCGAATGAACTTCGGCAGGAACTTGTTGACCACCGAGACGAACGTGAAGAGGTGCTCGAAGCGACGACGGTCGTCGTCGGTCCACTCCAACCCGAGCTGCGCGTGAAACAGCGGAGGCAGGAACCCGATGGTCAGGAAGCGCAGCAGATTCGAGAACGGCAGCCGCAGCAGCGGGGTGATCATCCGGAGCTCGACGAGGTCGTTCAGGAAGTCGCAGGTGGTGTCGTCGATGACGACGCGCTGGCAGGCCGAGTTCCAGTAGAAGTCGAAGTCGGCACGCGTCGGCGGCCACATCTCCTCCGGCACCTGCAGGCTGGTGCCGAGCGTCTTGCACGACTGGTAGAAGCCCTCCGCCTCCTCGGGCGCCATGACCCCGTGCAGCAGCTGGTGCGAGTCCTCGATGCCGATGAACAGGCAGGCGGCGACCCAGAGCTGCAACTCGCGGTTGAAGGCGTTGTACTTGACGGGGCTGCGCTCGTCGTCGCGGACGTGACGATGCGCCGAGTTCACCGCCTCGCGGAAGGCCGCCTTCTCCTCGTCGGTACCCAGAATCGCGACCGCCAGATACTGCGTGGTGGTACGCGCCCGCTTCCACGGATGCACCATGAGCGCACCGGTCTCGACCTTCGACTCCATGACACCGTAGCCGACCTCCGGCCACCCGAGCTGCATGACGACGTTGGCCGCCGCACCGGCGAAGCTCCAGAAGTCCAGCGACTCCTGCACCACCGCGGGCTTGCGCAGGTTGGTGACCCGCCGCTTGCGCGTACTGATCTTGATGCGCGTCTGCTCGGTGCGGAGCTCGGGCTGCTCCGTGGCGAGTTCGGTCAGGTACTTGTTGTGGTACACCGTCCAGTCGGTGTTCTTCGCGGCCGGCTCGGGCCCCTTATCGGTCGCAGCGTTCGCGGCGTCCGGCACATGGTCGACGGTCATCTCGGTTCTCCTGCTCTCGTGACGGTTGGGTGTTCTCTGGGTTCGGTAGCGATTCGGTGGTCGGTCAGACGGTCTGAACGTCGTCGACCAGCCAGCGGTCGCCGTCGCGCTTCAGCGACAGGACCATTCGGTACGGCTGGTCCTTACCGTTGGGCGCGACGACGTTGGTGGCCTTCTGATCGACGAAGGCGATCACGGTCGCGGAGTCGCCGTCGATCGACGACACCGCCGAGTGCGAGACCTTCGCGGTCGCGACGCCCTGGCCGTTGGCGACGATCTCGGTGAGGGCCTTGACCATCTCGTCGTACTTCGCGGCGAACGACGACGTCGACATGGCCGTGATGGCCTCGCGGTTCTTGTTGAGATCGCGGTAGTCGAAGCTCGCGAGCTTGGTGGCGTAGTCGTCGGCCACCGCCGACACCTCCGCTCGTGCGCCGTCGCTGATGCCGGAGGAGTCGGCGAAGTACTGGTAGCCGAAGAACGCGGTCGCGGCGACGAAACCCGCCAACAGCACCGCGAGGATCAGCGGCGCCCGACTGCCGGTGTCCCGGGCGGTCAGCGGCGCCGTCTTGCGTGCCGCCCGCTTGGCCGCGGCGGACGCGACGACGTCGCTCGTGCTGTCGCTCGTGGCGTCGGTGCCGTCGAGTTCCGCCGTGCTGTCGTCGACGTCCGGCTCGCGGTCTTTCACCGTCATATCACTTGCCATTTCGGGTCCTTTCCAACAGGTCTTTCCACATCAGGAGGAGTTCGGCGCCGTCGGGCACCAGCAGCGGGTCCGTCACGGCGGGCGGTCCGGCGACGCCGCCGGGACGCTTCCAGTTCCGGGTGCCCAAGTCGTTGGGCCGGGGTGCGTTGACCGCACCGCGCTGGCCGTGACCGTCGCCCGGAGGGCAGTACCTGGCCAGGTTCGGCTGCGACGGCGAGAGGTCGCCGATGGTGCGACGCGGCTCGTCGTAGAAGAGGCAGACCGGGCCCTGCGTGCCGAGCAGGGTGAAGTCGGCGCGGTTGTTCTTGACGATCGACCGCAGGTCCTGCAGGCCCTGCGGAATGGTCTTGAGACCCATCCGGAGTGCGTCGTCGCGGTCGGCGATGATCGGCTCCACCGTCGCCAAGTTGGCCAGCACCCCGCCGAACGTGCCGCGGTACTTGTCGAACAAGGCCGTCGCGCGCGCCAGCGCCTCCGGCGAGTGGTCGAGCAGGTAGATGAAGACCGGCTGCGCGGCGTCGAGTTGATCGGTGAAGCTCGCCACCGAGCGCATCCCCGACTCGAAGCTCGCGGTGGTGTCGGCCATGGCATCGAGGACGTTCACCCAGTCGCCCAGCAGCCCGGAGATCAGCGGCGCGTTGCGTCGGACCATCGAGGCGAGGGCCGACCCGTTGGCCACCAGCTTCGCCATCGAGTCGGTGTCGCCGGCGAACGCCGTCGCGAGTTCGGTCCCGATGGTCGCGACCGACCCGTCACGGACCGTCTCCAGCATGTTCGCGGCCTTGAGGATGATCGTGTCCATCTGCATCGGCTGTTTGTCGGCCGGCGCGGCGATGCGGTCGCCGTCTTGCAGGAACGGACCGGATGCGCTGGCGGTCACGATGTCGACGCTCTGGATGCCTGCCATCGACCCCATCGTCACCTGCAGATAGGAGTCCTTCGAGATCTCCGTCCCGCCGCGGAGGGTGAGCTCGACTTCGGCCGCCGTGCCGCCCGGTGCCAGTCGCGAGTCGGTGACGGTCCCGACGTCGACTCCGCGCAGGGTGACGCCGGTGCCTTCGCTGAGTCCGAACGCATCCTGCAGCGACGCGTGCAGGCGGAGCTTGGATCCGAAGCCCTCGGCCCCGGCGATGTAGTTGACGCCCAACGGCAACACCAGCGCGGCGACCGCGATGAACAGCAGGAACTGAAAGGTCCCGACGGGAAAGCGATCTCTCATCCTCGTCCCTCCTTCTTCGGCGTCTTCTTCTGGCCTCCCGCCAGACCACCCGTGAGCACGTCGGCGAGCTCCCCCGGCGTCGGCAACGGCTGCCCGGACGCGAGCATGCCGCCGGTGAGGATCTTGTCGATGCTGCCGGGGACGTCGAGTGCACCGTCGAAGGTCAGATAGTCGCCGCGGACCGCCGACGAGAAGTTGGTCATGAAGGCGTTCATCTGGGTGAGCGTCTGGCCGACGTCGTCGTTGAACGAGCCCAGCGCATCCACCAGCTTCTTCGCGTCGGGCACCAGTTGGTTGAGCTGCTGCTGCCTGCCGCGGGTGATCGCGTCGAGGTTCTTGGCGAGCCCGGTGGTCTGGGTCATCAGCGCAGCGATGCGATCGCGCTGGCCGGAGAGCACCGCGACGGCGCGCGGCGTCTGGTCGAGGAACGCGGCGACCTTCTCCTGATTGGCGGCGAAGACGTCACTGACGCGTGCCGCGGCACTCATCGCCCGGTTGAAGTCGCGGGTGTAGGGCGACGACTTCGACAGCAGCCGGTTGAGCGTGTCGATGAGGTCGCCGACCTTGTCGGACCTGGTCGCGAAGGCCTCGTTGAGGCTGGTGACGATCGACTGCAGCTGGCCGAAACCGCTGCCGGAGACCACCGTGCCGAGCGCGGCGAGGGTGCCTTCCACCTGGGGTCCGATGGAACTGCGGTCGACGCCGATCCGGCTCCCGTCGGTCAGCGTGCCGACCGGGTGCTCCGGACGTTCGAGCCGAATGAACGGTGTGCCCAGTGCCGAGGGAACCTCCAGCGCGGCCGTCACGTTGGCCGGCAGGTCGATGTCACGGTCGAGCGCAAGGGTGAGCCGGGCGCCGGGGTTCGTGCTCCCGCTGTCGGCCACCAGGCTGCTCTCGGCGATTGCGATGTCGACCACCCGGCCGATCACCTGTTGACCGCTGCGGACGTCGGCTCCGGCCACCACGCCGTCGGCCACTGCGAAGTCGGCCGTCACGTCGATCCCGCCGCTGCCGCCGCCGACCGGCAGATCCTGCAGCCCGTACGAGCAGCCGGTCAGTGCGGTGCTCAGCATGACCGCCGCGGCGGTCGCGGCGACCCGTCCCCTCCGAGCCGTCATCGCGGCCCCTCCTTCGGTGCGGCCGGCAGCGCGCCGGTGATCGTCGAGACGATGCCGAGCGGATCCGACATCGAGATCGGGAACGAGATCGGGTTGGTGAGGCCCGCCCCGGTGCAGATCGGCATCGGGAACTTGTCGCACAGCGGCTTCAGCGTCTTGAACTGGGTGAGCGTCGTCGACACGTTGAGTCGGATGCGCCCGCGGCGGTCGGGGCCGACGGTGCTCGACAGGTTCTGCATCATCAGCGGCGCCAGGTCCATGAACTCGGCGAGTCCGGACTGGTTGGCGGTCAGCACCTTGCCGAGTTCCTCGAGATTGGCGGCGACGGTGCCGACGTCGGCGCCGTGGTCGGTGACGAACCGGTTGATCTCGTCGAAGACGGTCTTGAGGTCGTTGATCGGTGTCGTGATGTCTTGGTTCGCAGTGCTCCACTGCTCGGACAGTTCGCTCATCGAGCGAACCAGCCCGTCGAGCGAGACCTGCTTGGCGTGGAAGGTGTTCATCAGCTGGTCGAGGCTGACGATCAACCCCTCGATGTCGTCGCTGCGCGCACCGATCACCCCGCTGGCCGAGGCGAGCTCGGCGAGGGCGCGGTTGAACTTCTCGCCGCCGCCTTCCCACGCGGTCGCGGTCCGATTCAGCAGGGTGCCGAGGTCGCCGTCCTTGCTGGGATCGCCGTCCTTGCTCGGGTCGCCGCCCTTACCTGCGTGGTCGCCGGTGCCCGGGCCGAGGATGTCGGTGATGGTGCTCATGCTGCCGAGCAGTTGGTCGAAGCTGATGGGCGCGCGCGTGTGGTCGAGCGGGATGGTCGCGCCGTCGGCGAGCTGCGGCCCCTCGGTGTAGGCCGGAGCGAGGTCCAGGTGCCGTTCACTGATCACCGACGGGTTCTGCACCAGCGCCTTCACGTCGGCGGGGAGCTTCACGCTGCCGTCGATCGTCATCTCGACGAGTACCCGATCGCCGCGCGGCGTCAGCGAGTCGATGCGTCCGACGGGCACCCCGAGCACGGTGACCTTGGATCCTTCGTAGAGGCCGTTGGTGAAGGCGAACTCGGCGCGGACGGTCCGGACGTCGGGTTCGCGGATCAACGCGAACCACAGACCGGCGATCAGTGCGGCGACGAGAGCCAGCACCAGCACCACGCGACCGCCGTAGCGCTTGCGCTGCCGTACCTCGCGTACCTGACGGAAAGTCACTTAGCTGCATCCCTTCATGACTCCGAGGACGCACAGCAGGCTGTCCGGGAGGATGGCCGACGGCGAGTTGACGTCGGCCCAGTTGCCGTTGCCGGTGGCGTCGGTGACAGTGCGCATGGCGGGCGGCAGGACGGTGAGGATCTTGTCGATCTGCTCCGCGTTTCCGGCGAGGGTGTTGGTGACCGCGACGATGTTCTCGGTCAGCTGCGCCATCGGGACCTGCGGGAACGTCGTCGCCATGGTGCGCAGCACCAGCCGCAGGTTGTCGGCCAGCCGCGTGAGGATGTGTCGTCGGATCACCAGCATCTGCGCCACCGACTGCGCGTTGCCGAACGCGGTGGCGATGGAGTCGGCCTGCTTGGCCGAGACCTCGCTGAGCCGCTTGGCCATGCCGAGCAGCTGGTCGAGCTGCTTGCCGCTGCCCGTCACTGCCATCGCGGCGCCGCTGATCCCGTCCATCGACGCGCTGAGGCGATCGGGGTTCGGCACCAGGGACGACATCGTGCTCATCAGGCTGCGCATCACCTGCGGGTCGATCTCGTCGGACGTCGTCACGGCGTCACCGGAGAGGTCGTCGAGGGTGTATGAGGTGCCCGTGCGCGACAGCGGAATGGTGTTGTCGGGACCGACGCTGCCGCTGCCCGCGGGAATGATCTCGAGGTAGCGCTTGCCGAGGACCGTCCGCAGCCGGACGTCCGAGCGGGTCTGGTTGCCGAGCGGCTGCTGATTGTCGAGGCGGAAGCCGACGCGAACATGATCGCCCGCGAGTTCGATCGACTCGATGCGACCGGCGGGCACACCGGCGACGAGCACCGGGTCGGCGGTGGTGAGGCCGCCCGCGTTGTGCAGCTCGGCCGTGTAGGGCGAGGTGCTCGACTGATACGTGAGCTGCGGAATGCCGATGGCGGCGACCAGCAGCATCACCAGGACGAAGATGCCCGCGGTGCCGAGGACGGCGGGTGAGGCACCGCCGTTGCGGCGTTCGGGTTTGAAGATGAACTCCAAGACCCCGACGAAGACGTCGATGAGACGGACTAGAAACACGCTGCTACTCCCCTACCTGCACATATTCGAGTGCGACGTGCCGAAGATGTTGGCTTCCAAGCCACCGGCCTTGAGCGTGAAGTTGCACATGTACAGCGACATGAACCCGCCGTACCGTCCCGCGTGGTTGATCTTGTCGGCCATCTCCGGCAGCTTCTCCAGGAATGTCTCGAACTTCGCGGTCTGCGGAATCCACGCCCCGGTCACGTCCTTGAGCCCGCCGAGCGCCTTCTCGAAGTCGTCGCCCGCCACGGTCATCATCTGGGCGAGGGCGGCCAGGGCGCGGTCGCCGGAGTCGAACAGCGCGGTGAGCCGCCCCTGGTCGCCGACGATCGATGTGGTGAGGGCGCCGAGACCGGCGAACAGCTCGTTCAGCTGCCCGCTGCGTTGGTCGGCGCTGGTCATCAGCGTGTTGAGATTCGCGACGACGCGGACGAACACAGCGCTGTTGGCCGAGAGATTGGAGCCCATGGTCGCGATCTGCCGGAGGAGGAGATCGACGGACTTGGTGCGGCCGGCGAAGGTGTCGACGAAGCCCTGCGCGAGTTCGTTGACCTGCGCCGGTTCCAGCGATGCGAAGAGCGGTTCGAACCCGTTCATCAGGGCCGTCAGGTTCACCGGCGGACTGGTCGCGGCGACGGCGACGACGTTGCCGTCGCGAGCGGGCGCGTCGTTCGAGGGCTCGATCGCGATGTAGCGGGCACCGAGCATGTCGCCGTAGCGGATGGCGGCGTTCATTCGCTCGGGCAGCGGGTGGTCGGACTGGACCTCGACGTCGATCCGCGCGAGCGAGGTGCCGTCGGACTGCGGATCGAGGACGACGCCCTCGACGCGGCCGATCCGGACACCGGACATCTTGACCGGATTGCCTTCGATGATGCCTTCGGCATCGGTGAAGACCAGGGTGTAGCGATCCGTCGATCCACCGACCGGCACGCGCAGGGTGTTGATCACCAGGAGCCCGGCGACGACGCCGACCAGGACGAACAAGATCGACTTGATGACGGTCGAGACCGAGAGCGTTGTCATCGGACCCTCACCTCCGTTCCGCGGACCATCGGTCCGAGCATCAGCGTGGTCGCCGGGTTGGGTGTGACGGTGCCGGCGGCGGGCTTGCGGGCGGTGGGCTTCAGCGACTTCTCGAGTTCGCCGAGCGGCTTCGCCTCGGCCGGGCCGCCGACGATGTCGGGACGGCCGGACGCGGACGTGCGCGGAGTGTTCGACGAGGTCGACCGGCGCGGCGGGTTCAGCACCCGGCCGGGTCCCTGACCGGGCTTGCGCACCGGGCCGACGCCGTATTCGGCGCCGCGACCGTTGCACTGCGCGCCGCGCAGGTCGCCGTACTCGGGGCAGTCGGCCGCCGTGTACGGCATGGGCTGCGAGAACGTGGCGACCGTCGTGATGTTGAAGCGTCCGGTCGAGAACAGGATCGCTCCGGCCTTACCGAACTTCTCGGCTTCGGCGATGGTCCGGGAGATGCCGTCCGGGTTCTCGCCGACGGTCGACAGGACGGTGCCGGTCGCGTCGATCACGGTGATCAGTGAGGCGCGGTGGTCGGCGACGAACGAGCCGGTCGCCGACACGAAGTCGACGGCGGAGGCGAAGAACTCACCGAGCGCACCCTGGTGTTCAACGATGCCGCGCGAGATCGCGGTGATGGAGCCCATGGTCTCGATGACCGCGGGCGTGGCCCGTTCCAGGCTCTCGACGACGGCCCGGAACTCGGGGGTCGCGTCGATGAACTCGTTCACCGATGCCTCCATCTCCTTCGAGGCCGCCCACCAGTCGTCGATCATCAGGCCGAGCTGGTCGCCGCGGCCGCTGACCGCGTTGCTGACGGCAGTGAGCGCGACGGTCAGCTCCTGCGGTCGGACCTCGTCGATGAGTCGAGAGAGCTTGGTGAAGACGTTGTACAGGTTCACCGCGTCGGCACCGTCGTCGACGACCACCTGGTCGCCGCCGCTCAGCGTCTCGGTGCGCTGCTCCGATCCGGGGGTCGGCACCAGTTGCACGTACATGTCGCCGAAGAAGGTGCGCGGGAGCACTCGCGCCATCACCGACCGCGGGATCTCGTCGAACGCCGAATCGGTGAGGGCCAAGGTGACGCGCGAGGAGTTCTTGCCCGGGTCGATGGACGAGATCTCCCCGACCTTGACGCCGTGGAATCGGACCGGCGCGCCTTCTTGGATGAGGCCGACGGCCACCGGGACCTCGACGTAGACGTCGGACTCCTTGGCCATCCAGCCCGCGCTCCGGCCGACCATCGCGACGCTGAACGCGCCGATCAGGGCGGCCGCGATCAGCGCGCGGACCACGTAGCGGAATTTCGAGACCGGGCGTCCCGGCAGCATGACGGTCATTCAGATGCCCATCCCGGGGATCTCCGGAACCAGACCCCACAGCCCGAAGGTGAGGATCACGTCGAAGATTCCGATCGCAAGAATCGAGGTGCGCAGCGCGCGGCCGGCCGCCTGCCCGACGCCCTCGGGGCCACCGCTGGCGAAGTAGCCGTACGAGCAGTGGACGAGAGTGACGATGGCGGCGAAGACGATCGCCTTGAGCGCCGAATAGAACAGGTCGGTGGGACTCAGCGCGAGGTGGAAGAAGTGGTCGTAGGTGCCCGACGACTCGCCGTGGAACCAGACCACGACGATGCGGGTGGCGACGTAACTGGCCAGCAGCCCGACCATGTAGATCGGCAGGACGCAGACCATCGCCGCGATCATCCGCGTGGTCGCGAGAAAGGGCACCGAGCGGATGGCCATGGCGTCGAGCGCGGCGATCTCGTCGGAGATGCGCATGGCGCCGATCTGCGCGGTGAACCCGGTCCCGACCTTCGCCGCGAGGGCGATCGCGACCACCACCGGCGCCAGTTCGCGGGTGTTCGCGATGGCCGCGAGCATGCCCGACATCGACGTCATGCCGACCAGTTGCAGGCCGCGGTAGGTCTCGACGCCGAGCATCGCCGCGGCGGCCAACGACATCGCCAGGACGATTCCGATGGTCCCGCCGCCGGACAGCAGCGACTTGGTCCCGAAGGTCACCTCGGCGATCTGCCGGACGACGTGCTTGCGGTAGTGGATCAGCGCATAGGGCACGGCAGCGACGGCCCGCCAGACGAAGGTCACGTACTCGCCGAAGCGGACGGTGCCGCCGACGAGGCCGTCGAACCAGCGGGTGACCCGGTCGCGGATCCGCAGGACGGCGTCGCTGCGCGACGGCAGCGCGAGGTCGAGTTGACGAGTCATCAGTAGGCTCCCACTGCCGGGACGATCACCGAGTACAGCTGCGAGAGCACGGTGTTGAACACGAAGACGAGCGCGAAGGCGATCACCACGGCCTCGTTGACCGCGTCGGCCACGCCGCTCGGGCCGCCGCGGGCATGGAGCCCCTTGAAGCAGGCGACGATGGTCGACAGCAGCGCGAAGAGGGCCGACTTGATCAGCGCCATCACGAAGTCCGACATCCGGCCGTACTGGCTGAAGGTGGCCATGAAGCTTCCGGCGGGCAGATGCTGCACGTAGATGTGGTAGAGGTAGCAGGCTCCGACGCCGGTGACGGTGATCAGTGAGCACAACACCAGCGCCACGATGATGGCCGCAGCGATCCGCGGCGCCACGAGGCGCTCGATCACGTTGACGCCCATCACCTCCATCGCGTCGATCTCCTCGCGGATCTTGCGCGAGCCGAGGTCGGTGCAGATGGCCGAGCCCGCGACGCCGGCCATCATCAGCGCGCACACGAGCGCCGACGCCTGGCCGACGATGATGAACGCCACCACCGCACCGGAGTAGCCGCCCGCGCCGATCCGTCCGGCGAGCTCGCCGACGGAGACCGCGATGAAGACGCCGACCGGAATCATCAGCAGCAGCGACGGTCCGGTGCTGACCCGGCCGATGAAGATTGTCTGGTTCAGGGTCTCCGCGACCGAGAGTCGGAGACGGACGATCGTGACGAACAGCGAACCGATCGACTGCAGCGCGAACCCCAGCGTGTGTCCGGCCTCGACGGCCAGATCACGCATCGGTCCTTTCGACTGCGGCAGCTCAAACGCCATCGACGCCCCGTTCCCCTGAAGTGAATGTTACAGACTTGCGAGAAAAGTAACACAGATACGAAAGTGTGCAACCCCCGTCACAGTTACCGCAGGTAAAAGCGACGGAACAGGACGAACAGCGCACTGAAAAAGTCCGAGAGTTACGAAGGGAACGGCTGTGTGTCACATGCCTGAACAGCACTCTTGGGCCGCAGTGAAACACTGCGGCCCATGAGGAAACACGATCAGGAGCGCTTGAGACCCAGAACGGGAAGAAGGAACTCGCGAGCGAAGTCGGCGAGGGCAGCTTCGTCGTCGTAGTCGACAAGGTCGCTGGGGGTGGTGAGGAACGAGCCGGCGATCCGCACCAACAGGTCAGCGGCCGGGATGGTGCGCACCCGCGCGGGAATGTTGCCTGCACCCTGCTCGCGCAGAATCTGATGCGCCACGAAGTCTCGCACCGCAGCCAGGGTGCGCCCGTCCCCACCGCCGACCACACCCGGCACCAGGGCCGGTTCAGTCTCGAGGAGTTTGCGGATCAGACGATTGCCGCCGATCGTTCTCAGCGACGTCACAAAGGCCATCACAACCCGGTCCGCAGCGGTCGGAGCATCGGCCATGACCTGTAGGAACTCCCCGAAGTACCGCTGGAATTCACGCAGCATCACCGCGTCGACCAGGGCATCTTTGGTATCGAACTTGCGATAGATGGTGATGCGCGCGGTACCCGCCCGGCGCGCCACCTCCTCCATCGACGAGCGCGCGATCCCGCTTTCGCAGAATTGCTCGTACGCCGCATCGATCAGCTTCTCGCGCGTGGCGTCGACAGGGTCGACGCCGCCTTGTGCGGCCTGCTGCATGGCGCGCTCAAAGAGCGACGCTTCCGGCCTTGCCGCCGACGGGATCGCCACAGGCAGCTCACTCTCCTCTACAACTACTCCCGACCCAACTGGTCCCCCGACCCGTCGTTCTTACGGTATCGCCCAAACGCCTGACGGCGAGTGACGATGGGCCTATGTTACATAACCACGAAGCATGTAACACTCGAACGGTCCAGGAGGACCCATGGAAGACGTGACCAGACGAACCATCCTCAAGTCCGGTGCAGCGCTCGGCGCGGCCGGAGCGATCGCGGCGGTCGCACCGGCGACGCCGTGGACGTGGTCACCCGCCAACTCGGTCCCGGGCGCAGGCACCGGCGCCGACCCGCGCGGCGTGTGGGATCCGGAGTGCGACGACCTCGTCGCCGACCTCTCCCGCCGCGGCGACATTCCGAAGGTCAACAAGCTCCTCAAGCACTGGATCCACAACGGCCAACCCCTCCCCGCGGGACTCCCGCCCGACCTGCGGGACTTCCTGACTCGCGCCAAGGCCCTCCCCGACTGGGCCGATCACGGGAAACTCGCCGCGGCCGCCCAGTTCAACGAGAAGCGCGGCACGTACCTCGGCGTCATCTACGGCTTCGTCAGCGGCATGCTCAGCACGGTGATCCCGCAGGAGGCGCGCGCGGTGTACTACTCCTACGGCGGAGCCGCCATGAAGGACCGCATCTCCAAGACCGCGAAGCTGGGCTACGACATCGGCACCGCGAACGCCTTCGCGCCGGACGGCGAGCACATCGTCACCTGCGTCAAGACTCGCCTGGCGCACTCCGGCGTTCGCCACATCCTCCCGCGGTCGCCGTACTGGCAGAACAGCTCCGACGAGCAGATCCCGATCAGTCAGGCCGACATGATGGTGACCTGGCACAGCCTCCCGACGAGTGCGATGCGGCAGTTCAAGAAGTGGGGCGTGCCCGTCGACCGCACCGAATCCGCGGGCTTCCTGCACTCGTGGCAGCTCACCGCGCACGCACTCGGCATCAAGGACGAGTACATCCCCGCCAGTTGGGCTGCCGCGGAGTCCCAGGCGGCGCAGGTCCTCGATCCGATCATCGAGGCGACGCCGGAGGGCATCAAGCTCGCTCACATGCTGCTCGACCTCGGCGCGAACCTCGATCTCTCGCTGGTCAGCCGTGGCGTGCTGGGTGCGCTCACCCGCTTCATGCTGGGCGACGACATCGCCAACGATCTGAAGATCCCGCGCGAGCCCGTGTGGTCGCCGCTGCTCGAGGTCTCGTGGGGTCCGTACGTCGCGGTCCGCGAGGGCGTCCTGCAGGCGGGCATGCCCCCGAAGGCGTACTGGCTGTTCGACGAGTTCCTCCGCCAGTTCGTCCTCCTCTACATGTCAGAGCTCCGCCTCCCGATCAGCATCCAGATCCCGGTGATGAACAACCCGAAGTACCGCTGACGGTCGGAGACACCCCACGCCGGTCGAGTGCATGCGGCGAGGGCGGGCCGAATCGAGACCCCCGAACCACCCCGATCTCGATACACGACACGCTCGCTCCGCTCCCGGGCCGCACTCGATCAGCAAGGAGACCTCCTCGGCCGCACTCAGCCCACGCCGGTCGAGTGCCCGCAGCGAGCG
>NZ_JAAYXO010000229.1 GCF_012515855.1 Gordonia sp. (in: high G+C Gram-positive bacteria) | reverse complement strand
GGACCACCCGGGCGAGCCACATCGGAATCCGGCCTCACCCGTGTGAGGCACCGTGGATCTCGCTCTTACGGGGGAGGCGTCGACCGCCGACCGAACCTATCGTCGAAGAGTGAACTTTCGTCGAGTGGCAGTCCTGCCGTACCGGGCGTGGATCGCCAAAGTCCCCGATCCGACGCTGAACCGGTATCTGTCCAACGCGTGGAACTGGCTCGCCGCCGTCGCCGCCATCGCGATGATCGCGGTCTGCTGGCCGGTGCTCGCCGAACTGACGGACATCCCGGCCTACCTGCTGCCCGCCTTCGCTCTGCTGGGGTGCGGGGGCATCGCCGTGGTGTTCTTCGGCGAGCACGCCGTCCGCATCGGCTGGGCGGCGACGGTCGTCACCGCGGGCGTCGCGTCGCTGATCCCGAACAGCGCCGACTGGCCGATGCCGCCGCCGCTGTTCCTCGCGCTCCTGGCGATGACCGTGGCCGCGCTCTGCACGCAACCGCTCAACCGCCTGCCGGTGGTGGCCATCGCCACCGCGGGGGCCTTCGTCCTCGGCATCGGCCCCGACGCACGGATCGGCTGGATCTTCGGGCTCGCGGTGGCGACGATCAGCATCGCCTTTGTTCGCTACCGTGCCAGTTCACGGCGCGAGATCGCCGAGCAGACCGAGGCCACCGAAGTGCTCCGCGCCCGCGAAGCGGTGCTGGCCGAGCGCTCGCGGATCGCCCGCGACCTGCACGACATCGTCGCGCACCGCATGTCGATGATCGTCGTGATGTCGCAGACGGCCCCGTATCGGCTCGCCGCAGCCGACCCCGCCGAAGAGGTGGGACCGGGTGCTCGCACCGAGTTCGACGGCATCGCCGACGCCGCCCGCGAGTCCCTCGACGAAGTCCGCCAACTGCTCGGCGTGCTGCGCCCGCACGGCGACGAGCCCGCCGCGCTGCGTCCCGTCCAGGGCCTGGGCGACCTTCCGGAGCTGATCGATGGAGTACGGACCGCCGGGGTCGACGTCCATCTCGACGACACCGTCGACCATGGGACCGTCTCGCCGACGGTCGGCACGGCCGCCTTCCGGATCGTGCAGGAATCAGTCACGAACGCCACTCGGCACGCACCCGGTGCCTCGGTCGCAGTGAGCCTGCGTCTCGATCCCGACGACCACCGGCGACTGGCGCTCGAGATCCGCAACAGCCCCGCAGCGAAAGCGCTCGGCGGAGACTCACCGCATGGTGGACACGGCATCCTCGGCATGACCGAGCGCGCCCTCGCCGTCGGCGGGTCGCTCAGCGCGGGGCCGCTGCCCGACGGTGGCTTCCTCGTGAGCGCCGCGCTCCCGCTGGCACTAGGGTGAGGCGCGTGCCGACCACAGTCCTCATCGCCGATGATCAAGCCATGGTCCGTGCCGGGTTCGCCGCGCTCCTCGGCGCCGCCGACGGGATCTCCGTCCTGGGCGACGCCGAGGACGGCCTGGTGGCCGTCGAACAGGCGCAACGACTTCGGCCCGACGTGATTCTGATGGATGTGCGGATGCCCCGCCGCGACGGTCTGTGGGCCGCCGAGCAGATCATCTCATCGGGTCTGCCGACCAAGGTGCTGATGCTGACCACCTTCGACATCGACGACTACGTGTATTCCGCCCTGCGGATCGGAGCGTCCGGCTTTCTGCTGAAGGACGCGCCGGCCGACGAGCTGGTCCGCGCCGTGCACGTGGTGGCCGCGGGCGATGCGCTCCTGGCGCCGTCGGTCACCAAGCGGCTCATCGAGCAGGTGACGTCCCGGTCGGTGCGAAAGAGCACCGGGGCCGCCGCGGTCCTGACCCCGCGCGAGCTCGAGGTGCTGCTGACGGTCGCCGACGGAAAGTCGAACGCGGAGATCGCTCAGGAGTTGTTCGTCTCCGAGCAGACGGTCAAGACGCACGTGAGCAACATGCTGACCAAGCTCGCGCTCCGCGACCGCGCCCAGGCCGTTGTCTTCGCGTACGAGAACGGACTGAAGTAGCCGGTTGGTCGTCGGCCCCGCGGCAGACCGGGGATTAACGCGCCCGGATCGCCTGCGCGTGCTGAGATGGTCACTGACGTACCGACACGGCGAGAGGGGCCACATCCATGGCGCGCTTCGGCATTCTGACCTCCGGTGGTGACTGCCCCGGGCTCAACGCGGTGATCCGCGGAATCGTCTTGCAGGGCACCACAGTCCACGATCACGAGTACGTGGGTTTCAAGGACGGGTTCCACGGCCTGGTGTACGGCGACGTGATGGAGCTCGACCGCAGCGTGGTGCGCGGCATCTCGCAACAGGGCGGAACCATCCTCGGCACCAGCCGATTCGGGCCGTACACCGAGCCCGACGGCGGCGGCGAGAACATCAAGAAGGTGTTGGCGCGGCTGGAGATCGACGCCGTCATCGCCATCGGCGGCGACGGCACCATGGCGGCGTCCAACCGTCTCCTGGAGGACGGGATCCCGCTGGTCGGGGTGCCGAAGACCATCGACAACGACCTCCTGGCCACCGACTACACCTTCGGCTTCAACACCGCCGTCGAGATCGCGACCGAGGCCGTCGACCGCCTGCGCACCACCGGCAACTCCCATAAGCGCTGCATGGTCCTGGAAGTGATGGGCAGGGACGCCGGCTGGATCGCGATCTACGCGGGGGTGGCCGCCGGTGCGCACGCCATCTTGATTCCCGAACAGCCCGAGTCGCTGGAGCAGATCTGCGAGTGGGTCACCAGCGTGCGCGACCGCGGCCGGTCGCCGATGGTGGTGGTCGCCGAGGGCTTCAAGCTCCCCCACATGGACGATGCGCACTCGCACAAGGGGGTCGACGGGTTCAACCGGCCGCGTCTCGGCGGGATCGCCGACGTCCTCGCTCCGCTGATCGAGGAGCACACCGGAATCGAGACCCGGTCGACGACACTGGGGTACATCCAGCGCGGCGGCGTCCCGAGCGCCTGGGACCGCGTTCTCGGCACGAGGTTCGGGCAGGCCGCCAGCGATCTCGTCGCGGACGGGGTGTGGGGCAAGATGGTCGCGCTGCGCGGCACCGACATCGTCCACGTTCCGCTGGCCGATGCCGTCGGCCACACCAAGACGGTCCCGCTGGACTATTACAACGGGGCGCGGGCGATCTTCGGCTAGTCATGACTGCATCCGCGTAGTTCGCCGTCAGAAGCTGTCTTCAGAACCCAGCTTTCGACGGCGAACTACGCGGATCTGCGTGGGGCCGGTCAGTGACCCTTCCACTGCGGTTCGCGCTTCTCCAGGAACGCCGTGAGGCCCTCGCGGAAGTCTTCGGACACCAGGACGGTGTCGAGGACCGCCATGCTGTCGAGGGTCGCTTGAACGGCGTCCGGTTCGGCTTCGGCGGTCGCCATCGCGGCGATCGAGGAGCGGACCGCGACCGGCGACGCGGCGACGATCTCCCGAGCCACCGCGCGGGCCGCATTCATCACGTCTCCGGTCGGGGCGACGCGCGACACCAGTCCGTGAGCGAGGGCCTCGGCGGCGTCGAGTCGGCGACCGGTGAGGATCATGTCGCGGGCCAGGGCCGGCGGCACGACCCGAGGGAGTCGGACGAGCCCGCCCGCGGCGGCCACCAGCCCCACCTTCACCTCCGGCAGGCCGAACGAGGCGCCCTCGTCGGCGACGATCACGTGGCAGGCGAGGGCCACCTCGAGGCCGCCGCCGAGCGCATAGCCGTTGACCGCGGCGATCACCGGCTTCGGCATCTCGCGGCGCGACGTGAGGCCGCCGAAACCGTTGACGGGCACCGACAGTCCGCCCGCCGTGCTGCTGGCGGCGAGGTCGTTGCCGGACGAGAAGGCCTTGTCGCCTGCACCGGTGAGGATGGCGACCCACAGGTCGGGGTCGGCGAAGTAGGCGTCGAACACGGCGTCGAGCTCGGCGTTGGTGACCGGGCTCATCGCGTTGCGGGCCTCGGGTCGGTTGATCGTCACTTCGAGCACGTGACCGTCGCGCTTCACGATCAGATGCTGGTACTCGTCGGCAAAGCCGACGGTCGGGACGGGGTGCCGCGCGTCGAGTGCCGCCCGCGTCAGTGCCACGAAGTTCTGATTCGCCGTCCCTCGCGCGTACACGGTGGTTCCCACGGGGTCCGAGTCGCCGACCATCAGTGCAAGCAGGTCCGGATCGTCGACCGCGGCGACGAACCGGGAGTGGTCCGGGAGGCGGCCGATCACCGTCGCGGCGGGGCGGTCGCCGTCGGGGTCGATGACCACGAAGGATTCGATGACCGCGGTGCCGTCCGGGTAGTGGGCCACCCGAACCGATGGCACGGCGTCGAGCTCGCGTTGGATGCCCGCGGAGGTGGAGGGACGCCATGCGACGGGTTCGGTGGAGTAGACGCCCACCGAGTATTTGCTCAGCAGTCCGCCGTTGGCCGCCACGAGACCGAACGATCCGGGGGTGCGACGGGCCCGGGCCACGATCTCGGCGATCCCGTGCATGGAGTAGTTGTTGCCGGGGCCACCGAAGTAGGGGAGTCCGCCGGTGGCGCTGAGGCCGCGGGGATCGTCGGGGGC
>NZ_JAAYXO010000228.1 GCF_012515855.1 Gordonia sp. (in: high G+C Gram-positive bacteria) | reverse complement strand
TCGACCAACGGAGGTGGGACCGCAGTCCCGACACGCCCGCTCGCCCTCGACCAACGGAGGCGGGCCAGGACTGGCGGCTACTCCAGGCCCAGGAACTCGATCGACTGCTCGCGCATCTCGATCTTGCGGACCTTGCCGGTGACGGTCATCGGGAAAGCCTCCACCACGTGGACGTACTTCGGGATCTTGTGGCGCGAGATGTTGCCGGTCGCGAACTCGCGGATGGTCTCGACGGTCACCTCGGGGGCGCCCTCCCGCAACTGCACCCACGCCATCAACTCTTCGCCGTACTTCTCGTCGGGCACCCCGATCACCTGGGCGTCGACGATGTCAGGGTGGGTGTAGAGGAACTCCTCGATCTCGCGCGGGTAAATGTTCTCGCCGCCGCGGATCACCATGTCCTTGATGCGGCCGGTGATGCGGACGTAACCCGCCTCCTCGCCGTCACCGCCTGCCATCACGCCGAGGTCGCCGGTACGCATCCAACCGTCCTCGTCGACGGCTTCGGCGGTCTTCTCCGGATCGTTCCAATACCCGGTCATCACCGAGTAGCCGCGTGTGCGGAACTCACCGGTCTCACCGCGCGGCAGCGTCTCGCCGGTCACCGGGTCGGCGATCTTGATCTCCAGGTGCGGCCCGACGCGACCGACGGTGCTGACGCGCAGATCCAGCGCGTCGTCCATCCGGGTCTGGGTCGAGACCGGGCTGGTCTCGGTCATCCCGTAGCAGATCGACACCTGCGACATGTTCATCTCGTCGATCACCCGGCGCATCACCTGCTCCGGGCACGGCGACCCCGCCATGATGCCGGTGCGCAGCGACGAGAGGTCGAACTTCTCGCCGGCGTCCAACAGCGCCAACTCGGCGATGAACATCGTCGGGACGCCGTACAGACTGGTGCAGCGATACTTCTCAACCGCGGCGAGAGTGGCGCGCGCATCGAAGCCCGGTGCGGGGATCACCATCGTGCAACCGAACGCGATGGCCGCGAGGTTGCCCATCACCATGCCGAAGCAGTGGTAGAACGGCACCGGCAGGCAGATGCGGTCGGCGTCGGTGTACTCCAGCAGCGAGCCGACCAGGTAGCCGTTGTTGCCGATGTTCCGGTGCGTCAGGGTGACGCCCTTGGGCGAGCCGGTGGTCCCCGACGTGTACTGGATGTTGATCGGATCCTCCGGGCGCAGCCCGGCGGCGATCTCCGCGATCTTCGCCAGCTCGTCCGCCGACGCTTCGGTCAGCATCTGCGCGAACGTCTCCGACTCGAACAGCACCACTTCGCGCAGGTCGGGTGCCTGATCGCGAACGTCGTCGAGCATCACCGCGTACTCCGAGTCGCGGAAGCGCTCGGCCGACAACACCAGAGACGTGCCCGACTGCGTCAGCGCGTACGCGAGTTCGTGACGGCGGTACGACGGGTTGACCACCACCAGGATCGCGCCGATCTCCGCGGCGGCGAACTGCGTGAGCACCCACTCGAACCGGTTCGGCGCCCAGAGCGCCACCCGGTCGCCCGGCGTCACGCCGTGGCGCAGCAGTCCGGCGGCCAGCGCGAGCACATCGCGCCGGAACTCCGCGTAGGTCCAGGTGCGGTCGACGGCGGCGTCGATCAACGCGTCGGAGTCGGGGAACTTCGCGGCGGTCGCGGCGAGGGTGGCCCCGATGGTCTGGGTCAGCAGTGGCGGGTGGCTCTCCCCCGCCGCATACGACAGGGCGGAGTCGGCAGGTCCGGTCATGGTGTCCTCCGGGTTTCAGGCGGGCGGGTTTCAGGCGGGCGGGTTACAGGCGGGCGGGAAAACTATTCGAAGCAGTGAGGTCAGCCGAGGTTCGTGACGCGTGACAGCACTGCCTTGGCCTGGGCGATCACCGGGCCGTCGATCATCTGGCCGTCGACGGCGAAGACGCCGCCGTCGTGCGCCACTGCGCCCTCCATCACCGCGCGCGCCCACGTGATGCGTTCGGGAGACGGCGCGTACCCGTCGCGGATGTGTGCGGCCTGGCTGGGATGGATGCACGCGGTGGCGGTGTAACCCTGGGCCACGGCGTCGCGCACCTCGGCCACCAGGCCGTCGACGTCGGCGATGTCGATGTGCACCGCGTCGATCGCGGCGACGCGGAAGGCCGCTGCGGCCAGGCGGACACGTGCGCGGACGTGCCGGGCGATGTCGCGGTAGGTGCCGGGGTTCGGCTCGTCGTCGCCGAACCGGCTCGACGTTCCGCCCATGCCCGCAGCGAGGTCCTCCGCGCCCCACATCAGGCCGACGCAATTGGGCGCCGCGGCGATCTCCTCCACGCGCACCGCGCCGAGCGGGGTCTCGATGAGCGCGATGGTGGGCAGCCCGTGCGCGGTGAGCTGCGCAGCCGACTCCACCTTGGCCTGCATCACCAGGCGGTACGGCGTCGCCTGCACGGCGTCCAGGTCCGGCTGATGTTCGACGGTCCCCGCGGGGTTGATCCGCACGATCACTCGGTCGGCGGCCACCGGATTCGCGATCAGCGCCTCACGCGCGTCGGCCTTGTTGACCTGCGCGACGGCGTCCTCGAGGTCGAGGATCACCATGTCGGCACGGTCGAGGGCCTTCGCGTACCGCTCGGGTCGGTCGGCCGGGCAGAACAGCAGAGCCGGGCCTGCGGGCGTCCACATCTGCTGATCGGACGTCTTCTGTTGATCGGACACGTCATGCCTCCTCGGGGCGCACGCGGACCAGCGTCGAACGGGCCGCGCGGGCCACGATGACGCCGTCCTGATTGCGACCGATGTGGGTGAGATCGACGATCCCCTCGCCCGGACGCGACTTGCTGAGCCGTTTCCCGGTGCACTCGGTCTCGCCGTACAGCGTGTCGCCGGCGAACATCGGCGCCGGGAACGCGATCTCGTGGAAGCCGAGGTTGGCCACCAGGGTCCCCTGCGTCAACTGCGCCACCGACAGTCCGACGATGGTCGAGAGGGTGAGCATCGAGTTCACCAGCCGCTGCCCGCCGAAGCCGGGCTGCGTGGCCGACCACGCAGCGTCCAGGTGCAACGCCTGCGTGTTCATCGTCAGCGTGGTGAAGAAGGTGTTGTCGGCCTCGGTGATGGTGCGCCCGGGCCGGTGCTCATAAATGGTCCCGACCTCGAACTCCTCGAACCAGAGCCCACGCTGTGTGACGCGCTTGGCGGCGTCCTCGCTGGCGTCCTCGCCGGGGGTCATGCGGGCAGTCCCAGCGCGCGAGCGATCAGCATGAGCTGGACCTCGGTGGTGCCCTCGCCGATCTCCAGGATCTTGGAGTCGCGGTAGTGACGTGCCACCGGGTACTCGTTCATGAAGCCGTAGCCGCCGTGGATCTGGGTGGCCATCCGCGCGTTGTCCATCGCGGCCTCCGACGAGATCATCTTGGCGATGGCGGCCTCCTTCTTGAACGGCTTGCCCGCGAGCATCTTGGCCGCGGCGTCGTAGTACGCCATCCGGGCGACGTGCGCGCGGGCCTCCATGCGGGCGATCGCGAACGAGACCGACTGGAACTCGGCGATGGGCTTGCCGAACGACTTGCGCTCCTTGGCGTACTTGATCGACTCGTCGACGCAGCCCTGGGCGGCGCCCGTGGCCAGGCCGGCGATGGCGATGCGCCCCTCGTCCAGGATCGAGAGGAAGTTGGCGTACCCGCGGCCGCGCTCACCGAGGAGGTTCTCGCGCGGCACGCGGGCGTCGTCGAAGCTCAGGGGATGCGTGTCGGAGGCATTCCAGCCGACCTTGTTGTACGCGGGCTCGGCAGTGAATCCCGGCGTGTCCGCGGGCACGATGATCGTCGAGATCTCCTTCTTGCCGTTGTCGCGCTCGCCGGTCACCGCGGTGACCGTCACCAGCGAGGTGATGTCGGTGCCGGAGTTGGTGATGAACTGCTTGCCGCCGTTGATGACCCACTCGCCGCCGTCGTCGCGCGCGGTGGTCGCGGTGGCTCCGGCGTCTGAACCGGCACCGGGCTCGGTGAGACCGAAGCCGGCGAGCTTGCGACCCGCGAGGAGATCCGGAAGCCAAGTCTCCTTCTGCTCCTGGGTGCCGAAACGGTAGATCGGCATCGCGCCGAGGCCGACGCCGGCCTCCACGGTGATCGCGACCGACTGATCGACCTTGCCCAGCTCTTCCAGAGCCAGGGCCAGGGCGAAGTAGTCACCGCCCATGCCGCCGAACTCTTCGCTGAACGGGAGCCCGAACAGGCCCATCTCGCCCATCTGCGCGACGACCTCGTACGGGAACGACTTCTCTTCGTCGTGCTTGGCCGCGACCGGGGCCACCACCTGCTGCGCGAAGTCGCGGACGGTGTTCACCAGGTCGGTGTATTCCTGCGTGAGTTCCATGTGAGTGCAGTTCCTCTGTTGTCAGTAGTTCTTCAAGAAGAGTTCGTTCGGGTGAGGGTGGCGATCAGTCCGGCTGCTGGACCAGCGCCAGCAACTGCTGAGCGTCCACCTTGTCGCCGACGCGAACCTTGATCGACGCAATTCCGTCGATCGGGGCGCGCAGGGTGTGCTCCATCTTCATCGCCTCCACGACCACCAGTGCGTCGCCTGCCGCGACCTCGTCGCCGTCGACGCCGGGGACGGCGACCACGGTGCCCGGCATCGGGCTCATGACGCCGCCCGCAGCAGCCCCTTCATCGTGCTCCGACAGCGCGCGCACCGTCTCCAGAATCCAGGTTCCGGGCTGCCCGGAGACCCAGCGGCGACCGGTTCGCTCGTCGACCACCACTTCCCAGCGGCGCGACCGACCGTCGAAGACCAGGTCGAACACGCCGGGACGCACCTGGCGGAGGCGGACGTCGGCCTGCCAGGGGTCGCGGTCGGTGTCGACGAAGTCGATGGTGACCGCGGCGTCGACGACCCCGTGCTGCGAGCCGGCGTGCGCCCGCGCGACCTCCGCGGACACCGTGTAGACCCGCCCGGCCTCCGACAGCCGCGCAATCACCGGCGACGGCGCGCCGACGCGGAAGGCCAGGGCCGACGACCACAGGTCGTCGGGATCGCCGAGGTCGAGGGCGCCGAGGGTCGCGGCGACGAGCGCGCGCGGATCGGCCGCGGGTGCCGCGTAGTCGGCGGCGATGCGGTCGAGCAGTTCGGTGTCGAGGACGCCGTCGCGGACGTGCTGGTCGGCCAGCACGTGGCGGCAGAAGTCGATGTTGCTGACCACGCCCAGCAGTCGCGTCTCGGCGAGTGCTTCGTCGAGGCGGTCGAGGGCCTCGGCGCGGTCGGCGCCGTAGGTGATGACCTTGGCGAGCATCGGGTCGTAGTCGCTGCCGATCACCGATCCGGCGGCGATGCCGCTGTCGATGCGCACCGAACCGGCCGAGCGCGGCCACGAGAGCCGCGCCACGGTGCCACCGGTCGGCAGGAAGCCCTGCGCCGGGTCCTCGGCGTAGACGCGCGCTTCCACCGCGTGCCCGGTGAGGACGATGTCGTCCTGCGTCAGCGAGAGCTTCTCGCCGCGGGCGATGCGGACCTGCTGCTCCACCAGATCGACGCCGGTGACCATCTCGGTGACCGGGTGCTCCACCTGCAGACGCGTGTTCATCTCCATGAAGAAGAACTCGTCGGGCTTCGTGGCCGAGACGATGAACTCGACGGTGCCCGCGCCGGTGTAGCCGACGCTGCGGGCGGCGTCGCAGGCGGCGGCACCGATCCGGGCGCGCGTCGCCTCGTCGAGCAGTGCGGACGGAGCTTCTTCGATCACCTTCTGATGGCGACGCTGCAGCGAGCACTCGCGTTCGCCGAGGTGGATCACGTTGCCGTGCTCGTCGGCCAGGACCTGAACCTCGATGTGACGCGGGGTCAGCACGAAGTGCTCGAGGAACAGGGTGTCGTCGCCGAAGGCCGACGCGGCCTCGCGGCGTGCCGTCGCGAGCGCTTCGGGCAGACCCGACGGATCCTCGACGCGGTGCATGCCCTTGCCGCCGCCGCCCGCGCTCGGCTTGATCAGCACGGGGAAGCCGACTCCTTCGGAGCCGTCGATGAGTTCCTGGTCGGTGAGGCCCGGCCGCGAGATGCCCGGCACCACCGGGACGTCGCGCGCGGTCACGGCGGCGCGGGCGGTGATCTTGTCGCCCATCGTCGCGATCGCAGAGGCGGGCGGTCCGATGAAGACGATGCCGGCGTCCGCGAGGGCCGTGGCGAACTGCTGGTTCTCAGACAGGAAGCCGTAACCGGGGTGGACGGCGTCGGCTCCGGTGAGGCGTGCGGCCTCGATGACGGCGTCGATCCGCAGATAGCTCTGCGTCGCGGCCGCGGGGCCCAGACGGACGGCTTCGTCGGCCGCCTTCACGTGCGGTGCTTCAGCGTCGGCGTCGGAGTAGACGGCGACCGACTTGATGCCCATGTCGTGGAGGGTGGAGATCACGCGGCAGGCGATCTCGCCGCGGTTGGCGACGAGGACCTTGCGGATGTTCCGGGTGCGGGTGATGTTGGTATGCGCAGTGTTCATGTTCTCGTCTCTCACATCCGGAAGACGCCGTAGGCGGGATCGGCGAGCGGGGCGCGGCGGCAGGCCTCGAGAGCCAGACCGAGCACGGTGCGGGTGTCAGCGGGGTCGATGATGCCGTCGTCCCACAGCCGCGCCGTGGAGTAGTAGGCGTCGGACTGTTCTTCGAACTGGTCGCGGATCGGCTGCTTGAAGGCTTCCTCGTCCTCCGCCGACCAGGTGCCGCCCGACCGTTCGATTCCGCCGCGGCGGACGGTGGCCAGGGTGTCGGCGGCCTGCGGGCCGCCCATCACCGAGATTCGGGCGTTGGGCCACATCCACAGGAAGCGCGGCGAGTAGGCCCGGCCGCACATCGAGTAGTTGCCCGCACCGAAGGAGCCGCCGATCATCACGGTCAGCTTCGGCACGCGGGCGCAGGCGACGGCGTTGACCATCTTGGCGCCGTTCTTGGCGATGCCGCCCTCTTCGTACTGGCGGCCGACCATGAAGCCGGTGATGTTCTGCAGGAAGATCAGCGGGATGCGGCGCTGGTCGCACAGTTCGATGAAGTGCGCGCCCTTGAGAGCCGACTCACTGAACAGCACGCCGTTGTTGGCGACGAAGCCGACCGGGTGCCCGTGCACGGTGGCGAAGGCGGTCACCAGCGACGTGCCGTAGCCCGCCTTGAACTCCGTGTACTCGCCGCCGTCGGAGAGGATCTCGATGACCTCGCGGACGTCGTAGGGGATGCGCGGGTCGGTGGGGACCACGTCGTAGATGTCGCTCTGGGCGCGCAGCGGAGCACGGGTCGGGGAGGTCTCCCACTGCGCAGGGTCGCGGGGTCCGAGAGTCGCGATGATCTCGCGAACCTTGGCCAGCGCCTGCTCGTCGTTGTCGACCAGGTGGTCGGTGACGCCGGAGACCGTGGAGTGCATGGTTCCGCCGCCGAGTTCTTCGGCGGTCACGTCTTCGCCGGTCGCCGCCTTCACCAGCGGCGGGCCGGCGAGGAAGATGGTGCCCTGGTTGCGGACGATCACGGTCTCATCGCTCATCGCCGGGACGTAGGCGCCGCCCGCGGTCGACGACCCGAGAACCGCGGAGATCTGAGGGATGCCCGCGGCGCTCATGTTGGCCTGGTTGAAGAAGATCCGACCGAAGTGCTCGCGGTCGGGGAACACCTCTTCCTGGTTCAGCAGCATCGCGCCGCCGGAGTCGACCAGGTAGATGCAGGGCAGGCGGTTCTGCGAGGCGATCTCCTGCGCGCGCAGATGCTTCTTGACCGTGATCGGGTAGTAGGTGCCACCGGAGACGGTCGCATCGTTGGCGACGATCATGCACTCGCGCCCGTGAATCCGACCGATGCCCGCCACGACGCCCGCCGCCGGTGCCTTTCCGTCGTACATCTCGTGCGCGGCGAGCGGGGCCACCTCGAGGAACGGCGATCCCGGGTCGATGAGCCCGTCGATGCGGTCGCGTGGGAGGAGCTTGCCGCGCGACAGATGACGTTCGCGAGCCTTGTCGCCGCCGCCCTGCGCCGCGGCCAGCAGCCGGGTCCGCAGCTCGTCGACGTTGGCCTGGTGCGCATCGGTTGAGGTCGTCACCGCGATACCCGCCTTTCAGTTAGCTTCCATTAACTGAAATTAGGATAGGTGATCGCAGCCACATATGCCAGTGGATTCGTCGAGGATCGCGGAGTCCCCTGTGCCGCAGCAGAAACGGCAGCGCTGATTTCCGTAGCGGATGGTGGCTGTGCGCCACCATCCGCTACGGAGATCGGTCGAGCAGGGAGTCGGGTCAGCCCGACAGGGCACCCAGCGCCATCGCGGTGAGCAGTCCGCGCAGGCGGTCCCGGGGATAGTCCGGCAGTCGCGGTGAGGAGTTCAGCAGACCGAAGGTCGCGTGGACGCGCACGCGCGCCTCCACCGGCTCGACCTCGACGCCGCGAGTCCGGGCGTGCTCCATCAGCACGCCCACCCACTCCTCGACGTAGCGGCGCTGCAGCGACCGCACGCGATAGCGCGCTTCGTCCGACAACGAGAACAGATCGCGATCCTGCACGCTGATCAGGTCGGGTCGAGTCACCAGGACGTCGATGTGAAACTCGATGAGTCGCCGCAGGCGGTCGTCGGGCGTGCCCTCGGAGGCAGCTGCCGCCACTCCTCCGGCGTGCAACCGCTCGCTGATGTCGACCAGGATGGTGTCGAGCAGCTCGGACTTGGACTCGAAGTGCCGATACATCGCCGGACCGCTGATCCCGACCTCCGCGCCGATGTCCTCCAACCGCACGCCGCCGTATCCGCGCAGCGCGAACAGGCGCGCGGCCGCAGCGAGGATCTCCACGCGGCGAGCGGCCTTGGCCTGCTCGCGGCGCGTCGCCGGACGCTGAAGCGAATCCGCCTGGGGAGAATCCTTTTGGGGAGAAGGGAGGTCAGAAGGCATAGCGCTCCGCACTCTACCGCCCGACGCGAATCCGGCCGCCGAGGTCGGGTGCCTGATCGGCCGCCGCCCAGGCGTCCAGCGCCGCAACCACGTCGTCGAGGGTGTCGGCCAGCACGTCGACGAGTCCGGCCTCGGACAGTTCCCGAGCCCAGATCTGCTGCTCCCGGGCCATCTGCGGCGCATGCTCGGTGTCGCCGTGCATGATGATGCTCGCGCCTTCGGGTGGAAGCGGCGACAACCAGGCGTCGGTGGCTGCCACGCGCAGGTCGGCGGGGAACATCGCCAGCGCCGCGCCACCGGTCCCCTGTCCCAACAGCACGGATGCGGTCGGGACGGGAGCTGCCAGCAGCTCCGCCGTGCAGTGCGCGATCTGCCGAGCCAGCCCGGACTCCTCCGCCGCGACGGAGAGTTCGCCCCCGCTGGTGTCGACGACGGTCACCAGCGGCAGCCGCCACCGGGTGGCGAGGGCGACCGCTCGTCGAGCCACCCGCAACGCATCGGCGGAGATCAGCTCGCCGTCTGCCTGCACGCGGCGGTCCTGCCCGACGAGAATGGTCGGACGTCCGCCGAGGCGAGCCAGGCCGACGCGGACCGGCCCGGCGCCCGCCAGTGGCACCGCGCCCAGATGTGCGGTGAGTTCCACGAGCCCGGGGCGATCGTCGCGTCGCGTCGCCTCGACCGCCGCCCACGCGTCGTCGACCGGCGACGCCAGCGGGCCGGCGACCGCAGATCGCGTCACCTCCGACGTCGCGTCGAGCGCCGCGAGCACCCGCCCGAAGCGCGCTCCGAGTTCCACCGGCGGAAACACGTCGTCGATGAAGCCGAGTCGGTGCAGATTGTCGGAGTTCTGGACACCGGCCGGAAACGGTTCGCGGTAGATCCCCTGGTACACCTTGGGCCCCAGGAACCCGGTGAGCGCGCCGGGTTGCGCCCAGCCCACATCGCCCAGCGAACCCCACGACGCGAAGACTCCGCCGGTGGTCGGATGACGGAGATACACCAGGTAGGGCAGGCCCGCGGCCCGGTGCTCGTTCACGGCCGCGGTGATGGCCGCCATCTGCAGAAACGCCGGTGTGCCCTCCTGCATGCGGGTGCCACCCGACGCTGGAAGAGCAAGCACCGGCAGTCCGTCGTCGGTCGCGCGACGGATCGCGACCACGATCCGACCGCCGGCCGCGGCGCCGATCGAACCACCCGAGAAGCCGAACTCACTGACGACCAGCACGGCGCGACGACCGCCCACGGTACCGCTGCCGGTCAGCACCGACTCCGGTTCGCCCGGCGGATCCCACGACTGCCACGTACCGGGGTCCAGAACGGCGTCGATCAGCGACGGGGCGTCCGGACGTTCGGTGGGTCGCGTGGATCGAGGGGTCGGTGCTGACATGCCTCCGATGATCCCCTACCGCCGCGACGAATGGGCGATTCAGACGCCGGGCCGCGGCCCCATCGGACCGACGGGCGCACCGGGACCGCCCGGAGGCGGCCCCGCGGGCTGCTGCATGCCCTCGAGCACCGCGGCGACCACCAGGAGCGCCGCCTGCCCGAAGCCGACGATCAGCCCGATGTACGCGCCGGCGCCGAGGCCGACGAAGGGCGGCAGCGCCACGGCGCAGACCAGGAGTCCGAGCCAGCCGAAGACACTGATGAACGCCAGGTACGGAAGAAAGCCTCGCCACCTCGGTGCGATCAAGCCCGCGCTGGCAACGGCGACGGTGCCGAGGATGAGAAAGAACCAGCCCGGGCTCAGGATCAGGGACGGGCTCAGATATGCCGGGACGTCGAGGGTCCCATTGAGGTCGGCAGCCCACTTGTCGGACTGGCGCTCGATGTCTTCGGAGACGCTGATCCACCCGAGGAAACCCATGAAGAAGGTGATCACGCCGGCCACTGCCGAGCCGAGTGCGAGCAGAATCGGCATCGGAAGGCGGGAGATCACCGATTGTCGCGCCGGAGGCATCGGCGCGAACCCCGAAGGCGGATACGGCCCCGGCTGGGGTGCGCCCTGCTGAGGCCCTCCCGGCTGGGGTGCGCCCGGCTGGGGTGCGCCCGGCTGGGGTGCGCCCGGCTGGGGTGCGCCCGGCTGGGGTGCGCCCGGCTGGGGAATGCTCTGCGTCTGGAATCCCTCACCGGGCGACCACTGCTGCGACGCGGGTCCCGGCGGCCCGTAGGCGCCTTCGCTCGGCGCCTGCGGGCCGGATTGTCCTGGGAACTGCGGGTTCGTCATCTTCGTATCTAACCACCCGACTCGGACAGTCCGTCGGGATTCACTCCGGTGCATCAACCGAGCAAGAGGGCGTTGGAGAGCTCACTCGGAGTGATAGATCACCCTGGTCCGCAGGGCCACGTCCTGCAACGACAACCGCTTGGCCGACACCGCCACCCAGAACAGCCCGATCGGGAAGAGCACGCAGGCCGCGCCGCGCAGCGCCGCCTGCGCGAAGTGCAGCCGCTTGCCGCTGCGCCGGACCACGAGCAGCCCCATCATCACTGCGCCGATCGTCCGCCCCGACGCGGCCCAGCAGAGGGTCAGGTAGCCGAACGCGACAGCCAGGAAGCCGGTGGTGGTGAACCACCAGCCCACCTGGGGAAAGGCGAAGTTGCTGATGTCCATGGTGAACAGGACGAACGCGGTCGCGAGATAGCCCGCACCCAGCACGGACATCACCACCACCACGTCGAGGACGGCGGCGATGAATCGACTGACGATGCCTGCGCTCCTCTGGTCGGCGTCGCTCGTGTCAGTCATCGTCGTCGGACTTTCGCCGCAGGACACGATTGACGAATCCTTCGACGGCGTCGTCGGCCCGTTCGCTGCCCGAACGGACGTCCGAGATCATCTCGGTGGTGACGGTGGCACTGGCATCGCGCACGATCGACGAGAGGTCGACGCCGTCGACCACGCGATTGCCGACGGTCACCAGGTCCACGCGTTCCAGCACGGCGTCGATGTCGACCGTCGCGACCACCTTGTCGAGATCCACGCGCGCGACCATCGCCCCGATGTCGACCTTCTCGAGCACCGGATTCAAGTCGAGCCGAGCCAACACCGGATTCAAGTCCAACCGAGCGAGCACGGGATTAAGATCGATCGCCTCGATCACCCGCTGCAGGTCGACTCCGGCGACGACCGCGTCGAGGTCGAGTCTCGACACCACCGCTTGCAAGTCGACCGACTGCAGGACGCGGTCCAGGTCGAGGGCCGACAGCAACACCTCGGTGAGGTCGACCTCCTCGGTGAGAAAATCGATCGCTTCGGAGAGCACACCGCGGATCACCGCTCGCGGCACACCGAGGGCGCGAGTCACCGCGCCGGACACGAATTCCGTTATCACCGATCAAGTATCGCGCAACGCACTGCGCCCCGGCACGGCATTGCTGCCGCGCCGGGGCGCCGGGTACTGCTCAGTTCGTCCGAGCGGACGAACTCAGTGGTCGATCAGAGGGCTTCGAAGAGCTCTCGTGCCAGTGCGGCGGTCTCGCTCGGCGTCTTGCCGACCTTGACGCCTGCGGCCTCGAGGGCCTCCTTCTTGGCCTGGGCGGTGCCGGAGCTGCCCGAGACGATGGCGCCTGCGTGGCCCATGGTCTTGCCCTCGGGGGCGGTGAAGCCTGCGACGTAGCCGACGACCGGCTTGGTCACGTTGGCCTTGATGTAATCCGCCGCGCGCTCCTCGGCGTCGCCGCCGATCTCACCGATCATGACGATGAGCTTGGTCTCCGGATCGTTCTCGAAGGCCTCGATCGCATCGATGTGCGTGGTGCCGATGACCGGGTCTCCGCCGATGCCGATGGCAGTCGAGAAGCCCAGGTCACGCAGCTCGTACATCATCTGGTAGGTCAGGGTTCCCGACTT
>NZ_JAAYXO010000227.1 GCF_012515855.1 Gordonia sp. (in: high G+C Gram-positive bacteria) | reverse complement strand
TTCCCGTGACCGAAAGCGAGACCTGCGATGCCGTCCTACTCCGCCGCTCCCGGCGCCCCGATCTGGTTCGACTTGATGACGAGCGACGTGGACCGCGCCACCGAGTTCTACGGTTCCCTCTTCGGCTGGGACTGCGAGGAGCCGACCGCCGACTTCGGCGGCTATCGGAACTTCACGATCAACGGCAGTCGGGTCGCGGGAATGATGCCGATGCCCGGATCTGAGACGGAACCGACGAATGTCTGGGCCGTCTATTTTCGCAGCGACGACGCCGCTGCGACGACCGAAGCAGTCGGCGCAGCGGGCGGCACGGTGATCGTGCCGCCGATGCCGGTGGGCGACATGGGCACCATGGCCGTCTACATCGACCCCGCGGGCGGCGCATTCGGCGCGTGGCAGCCCGGCACCCACCCCGGCTTCGTGGAACGAGGCGAGGTCGGAACCCCCTACTGGTTCGACGAGATGTCGATGGACTACGCGGCGTCGACCGCGTTCTACCCCAAAGTCTTCGGCTGGGACCTGGAAGCGGTCCCGAACGCCGACGGCGGTCCCAGCGGCTATTCGCAGGTGATGATCGACGGTGAGGGCACCGCGGGGATCATGGACGCCGCCGCCATGCTCGGCGAAGGCCACCCGTCGTTCTGGCAGGTCTACATCACCGTCGCCGACGTCGCCGCCACGCTGGCCAAGGCAACCGAGTTGGGCGGTTCGGTCCTCATGCCGCCGGACGACACCCCGTACGGCGTGCTCGCGGCGTTCAAGGACCCCATGGGCGCAGCGATCTGCATCGCGACTCCGCCCGCCGAGATGTGAGCGCCGTGGCCGATCAGGACGCCGGTCCAGACTGGGCGACCTCCGGCTCCGGCTGGGCCGCGCAGGGCGCAGTGTTCGACCATCTGTTCCGCGACGTCACGGCGCGGATCATCGCCACCGCCGCCCCGGTCGGGACGGTGCTCGACGTCGGCTGCGGCACCGGGGCCCTCCTGGAGGCGACGGCTGCAGTCGGCGCACATCCGGTCGGGGTCGACATCTCGCAGGCGATGATCGACGTCGCCGCGCGCCGGGTGCCGCAGGCTCGCACGCTGGTCGCCGACGCCGGGACCGCCGACCTGCGGTCGTTGAGCGACACCGGCTTCGACCGGATCGTCTCGCGCTTCGGTGTGATGTTCTTCGACGATCCCGTCGCCGCCTTCGTGAATCTGCACGACGCCGCGGCACCCGGAGCCACGCTCACCTTCGTCTGCTGGCAGGCGCGCGCCGACAATCAGATGTTCACCCTGGGCACCGACGTGCTCGCCGCGGCCCTCGACCCGCCGCCGGCGAAGCCCGCCCCGGGCGAACCCGGACCGATGGCCTTCGCCGACCCCGACTACGTCCGGCGGATCCTGACGGACGCGGGGTGGTCGGCGGTCGAGGTCGAGGACTTCACCTTCACCAGTGTCTACTCGCGCGACGACGGCTCCGGCGGCCTCACCGACGGCGTCGACGAACGACTGGCCGTCATCGGCGCCACCAGCAGCGGCGCACTCCGGGAACAACTCGGCGACGACGCCTGGTTCGACCTCCTGGCCCGGGCCCGCGCCGCGATCCGCGAGCAGGTGGTCGACGGCGTGCTGGCCCACGACAACCACTGCTGGCTGGTGACGGCTGAACGTAAATGAATCCCCGATCGCGCGAGTACTCGACGAAACGGGGCGATTCGCCCCGAATCGGGGATTCATTTACGAGGCGCCGCCCGCCGACCTCGCCCGCTATTGCCCAGAACACGTTCTAGTTTAAGCTGTACTGAAACGTGTTCTATTTTTGCGCGAAGCGTTCAACGCCGAGCCGAAGGGAAATCATGAGCGAGGAATTCGATGTCATCGTCGTCGGGGCGGGCGGTGCCGGGCTGGCAGCTGCCCTGACCGCGGCCTCCAAGGGCCTCAAGACCGTGCTGATCGAGAAGTCGCCCTACTGGGGCGGCTCCACGTCACGATCGGGCGGCGGCGTCTGGATCCCGAACAACTCGGTGCTCCGCCGTGACGGCGTGGAAGACACCCCCGAGGAGGCCCGGAAGTACGCACACGCCATCATCGGCGAGCACGCTCCGGCCGACCGCATCGACACCTACATCGATCGCGGACCCGAGGCCCTCGACTACCTGATCGCCAATTCGGTGCTCGACCTCGAGTGGGTCAAGGGCTACTCCGACTACTACCCGGAGGCGCCCGGCGGTCGCGCCATGGGCCGCTCGGTGGAGCCGAAGCCGTTCGACGCGCGTCGTCTCGGCGACGACCTCGCCACTCTGCACCCGCAGTACACCAAGGCCCCGCTGAACATGGTGGTCCTGCAGTCCGACTACCGCTGGCTCAACACCGGCATGCGTCACTGGCGCGGCCCGCTGCGCATGATGAAGGTCGGCGCCCGCTTCTTCTGGGCCCGTACCCGCGGCAAGAAGATGATCGCGATGGGCGCCGCCCTGGCCGCCGAGCTGCTAATCGGCTGCCGCCGGGCGGGCGTCGACATCCGGCTGAACACCCCGCTCACCGATCTGATCGTCGAGAACGGCGACGTGGTCGGCGTCCGCACCACGGTCGACGGCGAGCCCGGCGAGCTCCGCGCGCGCTACGGCGTCATCCTCGGCAGCGGCGGATTCGAGCACAACCCGGAGATGCGCGCGAAGTACCAGCGCGCGCCGATCGGCAGCGAGTGGACCACCGGCGCGCCGTCGAACACCGGCGACGGCATCAACGCGGCCATCGCCGCGGGTGCGGGCGTCTCGCTGATGGACGACGCCTGGTGGGGTCCGACCATCCCCTTGCCGAAGGGCCCGTGGTTCGCACTGTCGGAGCGTTCGGTCCCCGGCACCTTCATCGTCAACACTCGCGGTGAGCGCTTCATGAACGAGTCGCTCCCCTACGTCGAGGCCGTCCACCAGATGTACGGCGGCGACTTCGGCCAGGGCGAGGGCCCGGGCGAGAACGTCCCCGGCTGGCTGATCTTCGACCAGCGCTGCCGCAACCGCTACCTGTTCGCCGGCATCACCGCGCGTCAGCCGATGCCGAAGAGCTGGACCAAGTCGGGCGTCGTGGTGAAGGCCGCGACCCTGGACGAGCTGGCCGAGAAGACCGGTCTGCCGGTCGACAAGCTCAAGGCCACCACCGATCGGTTCAACGGCTTCGCTCGCAGCGGCAAGGACGAAGACTTCCACCGCGGCGACAGCGCCTACGACCACTACTACGGCGACATCACCAACAAGCCGAACCCGAGCCTGGGCGTGGTCGACAAGGCCCCGTTCTACGCGGTCAAGATGGTGCCGGGCGACCTCGGCACCAAGGGTGGCATCGACACCGACGTCGCAGGTCGCGCACTGCGCGAGGACGGCACCGTCATCAACGGCCTCTACGCCGCGGGCAACACCAGCGCGCCGGTCATGGGCCACACCTACGCCGGCCCCGGCGCGACCATCGGACCGGCCATGGTGTTCGGCTACCTGGCCGCGCTCGACGCCCTCGAGAAGTCCAAGAAGGCCACCGTCTCACAGGCAGGAGCCTGACCCATGCCGATCGATCCCTCAGTAGCCGTCGGCGCCGACCTCGGCGAGGTCACGTTCTCGTGGACCCCGCGCGAGGTGGCGCTCTACAACCTGACCGTCGGCGGCGCACAGGACCCGATGGACACCGTCGGGCTGCAGTACATCGACGACGTCGCGCCGAAGGTGCTGCCGTCGTTCGCGACGGTCGCGGCGTCGTTCAACGCCACCGAGGCCCCCAAGGTCGAGTTCCCGGGCGTCGACATCGACCTCGCGAAGGTCGTCCACGGCTCGCAGCAGGTGCGCGTGCACCGGCCGCTGCCCGCATCGGGGACCGCGACCACCCGCACCAAGATCGCCGAGGTGCAGGACAAGGGCTCCGCCGCGGTCATCGTCCAGGAGTCGACCACGGTCGACGAGGCGGGACAGCCGCTGTGGACCGCACGGTCGTCGATCTTCGCCAAGGGCGAGGGCGGCTTCGGCGGCGACCGCGGCACGTCGACTCGCGTCGACCTGCCCGACCGCGCCGCCGACCACGAGATCCTGGTGCCGACGCAGCCCGGCCAGGCACTGCTGTACCGCCTGTGCGGCGACCGCAACCCGCTGCACAGCGATCCGGCGTTCGCGGCCGCAGCCGGCTTCCCGCGGCCCATCCTGCACGGTCTGTGCACCTACGGCAGCGTGGCGCGCGCGGTGGTCGACGAAATCTTCGGCGGTGACGTCGCCGCGCTGGCCGACTACGGGGTCAGCTTCGCGGGCGTGGTGTTCCCCGGCGAGACCCTGCGAGTGCGGGCCTGGGAAGATGGCGACCGACTGCTTGCGGCCACTACGATCGTCGATCGCGACGATGCACCGGCCCTGGGCAACGTCGTCTTCATCAAATCCTGACCGAAAGGCTCGGCATGAGTGCCACGCTCGTCCCCCTGCTCGACGCGAACCGCGAAGCCATGGCTTCCGACTTCGCCGACGTCATCGACGCGGAGGTGAAGAAGCAGTCCGGCCTGTCCGGCGCTGCGATCAAGACCGCTTACGCGGCGGCCCAGAAGTTCAAGCCGGGTGTCGTGCAGGTCGCCACCAGCAAGATGCTGCCGGACTTCATGACGGCACTCTCGCCGCTGTGGGATTCCAAGCCGGCGGGAATGCCGTTCGGTGACCACCTGGCCGCCAACGACGACGCGGCCGCCGAGGCCCTGCTGGCCGTCACCGACCGGCAGGCCGAGAGCGCGCCCGCCGTTCTGGCCAAGACCTACAAGAGCGTCCGCGGCAAGGCCAAGGGCTACGTGGTCGACGCCCTGGTGCCGGTGGGCGCCGTGGTCGAGAAGTACGCGGGATAGTCAGTGAATACGCAAGCGCGGTCTGATCGGAATGCCGATCAGACCGCGCTTGCGACTATCAGGAGCAGTACGGCGAACACTCCGACGAGGACGGCGAGCATGACGAGCAGGCGCCCGACATGGATCCGCCCCTGCCGGAACGCGGACACGGTGGCCGGAGTGAGTTGGTTAGAAGCCATGGTGATCAACTTTCGCTCGAGAGTGATCTGTTATCCATGTGACTAATGTGTCATAAGTTACAGACGAAGGCGATGAACTGCAGATGCGTGTCGGGAGAACTGTCAACAACGAAACAGGCAACAACGGAACAGGGTCGTTTTCGACGATCTGGCTGATCCTCGTTTCGTGTCTGGGCGTGAGTGTAGTCGTCGCCGCCATGGCCGCGCTCAATACCGCTCTCCCCGACATCGCACGTTCGACCGGCGCGTCCACGGGCCAGATGACGTGGATCATCGACGGCTACACGCTGGTTCTCGCCGCTCTCCTCCTTCCCGCGGGCGCCATCGGCGACCGCTTCGGCCGCAAGCCGGTCCTCTTGGTCGGGCTGGCAGTCTTCGGCATCGCATCGCTCGCCGCGGTGTGGGTCGACACCCCGATCCAGCTGATCATCACCCGTCTGGTGGCCGGTGCGGGCGCCGCGCTGATCATGCCCGCGACTCTGTCGCTCATCAGCGCGGGCGTTCCCCGCGAGAAGCGCCCCGTCGCCATCAGCATCTGGGCGGGAGTCGCGGGTGCCGGCGCGATCCTCGGCTTCTTCGTGACCGGCGTGCTGCTGAACTTCTTCCACTGGCATTCGGTGTTCATCACGTTCGCCGCGTCGTCGCTCGCCATTCTGCTGGTGACGTTGACGATCAGCAGCTCCAAGGACGAGAACCCCGGGTCGTTCGACTTCGTCGGCTCGCTGACCTCGATGGCGGCAATCGCGGGCATCGTCTTCGGTCTGCTCGAAGCCGCGCACCGCGGCTGGACCGATCCGCTCATCCTGGTGTGCCTGATCGGCGGTGTTGTCCTGGCCGTCGGGTTCGTGGTCATCGAACTTCGACGTACCTCGCCGCTGCTGGACGTGCGACTGTTCCGCAACCGCGCATTCGCCGCCGGGTCGCTCTCGGTGGCACTGCAGTTCCTGGCCTCCTTCGGCGTCTTCTACCTCCTGCTGCTGCAGTTGCAGCTGGTGTTCGGCTACTCGGCGCTGAAGTCCGCGGTCGCGCTGTTCCCGATGGTCATCGGCGTCGGCGCCTTCGCGATGATCGGCAACTGGGTCGCCGTGCGCTACCACTCGCTGCGCCTGGTCCTCACCGTCGGCATCGCGATCGCCGGCGTGGGCGTGCTGGCCATCGGCCTCGTCGAGACCGACGCGTACTGGAAGCTGGGCGCGCTGCTGGGCGTCGTGGCGGTCGGCATCGGCCTCGCGACGGCCCCCTCCACCACGGCGATCATGTCGAACACGCCCCTCGAGAACCAGGGCGTCGGGTCCGCGGTCAACGACACCGCGCGCGAGCTCGGCGCCGCCATCGGCATCGCGCTCGCGGGCAGCATTCTGGCAGCGGGGTACGCCAAGCGGATCGACGACACCGCGAACCTGGCGCATCAGCAGTTGTCCGCGATCGACCCGACGACGGCACAGACGGCCTCCGACGCCATCCGGAACTCCCTGGTCGGCGCCATCGAGGTGGCCGACAATCTGCCCCCGCAGGCCGCCCCGCTGGCCCAGCAGATCGTCGACGGCGCTCACGCCGCATTCCTCCCACCGCTGCAGGCCGCCTGCCTGGTGCTCGGTGGCGTTCTGGTGGTCGGCGCCGCCGGACTGGGCTGGTTCGCACCCCGCGAGGTGATGCCGGCCGGTCCCGAGGGACCCGATGATGACGTGCCCGCCGAACTGGCGGAACCTGCGCGCAGTGCAGAGTAGACGCATGCGAATCCCCGGCTCGTCCCGTCCAGAGGTCCCCGTCGCCGGATCGGTGGTCGCCGTGACCGGCGCCGCGCGCGGTATCGGCCTGGCCATCGCCGACGCGCTGGCCGTGCGCGGCGCCCGCGTGGCGATCGGCGATGTCGACGCCGACTCGGCGATCGCCGCGGCCGCCGCGCTCGGCGGCGAGGTCCGCGGCTACGCCCTCGACGTGACCGACGACGACTCCTTCGCCTCGTTCCTGGACGCCGTCGCCGCCGACTTCGGCCCCGTCGACGTCCTGGTCAACAACGCAGGCGTCATGTGGGTCGGCCCCTTCGACGCCGAGCCTGCGGCCGCGGCCGAGCGCATGGTCGCCGTGAACCTGCTGGGCGTGATCCGCGGCGTGCGGCTCGCGGCCCCGATCATGAGGGCACGCGGGCGCGGGCAGATCGTCACCGTCGCCTCGGCCGCTTCGCGCCTGGCACCGCCCGGAGAGTCCACGTACGCGGCCACCAAGCACGGCGTCCTCGGCTACCTGACCGGCGTGCGCGAGGAACTGCGCGGCAGCGGGGTCACCCTGTCGGTGGTGATGCCGACCGTGGTCGACACCGAACTCGCCGCAGGCACCGCTACCGGTTCGGTCGGGATGCTGCAGCCCGGTGACGTCGCCGACGCCGTCGTCTCCGCGATGCAGAACCGCACCTTCCAGGTGTGGGTGCCGAAGCGCGTCGGTCCGCTGGTCGGCCTGACGGGAGTGCTGCCGCAGTGGCTGCGCGACCGGGTGATGCGGCTGGCCGTCCCGAATCAGGTGGTCGCGGTGGCGGGATCGTCGCGCCGCGACGGCTATCAGAAGCCGCTCTCCAGCGCATGAGCGCGGACACCGACGGCGACCGGCACCACGACCACGACCACGACATCGTGCCGGGGCTGCCCCTGTCGTCGGACGACGTCGACGACACCGTTCGCCTGGAACTGGAGTTCCTGACCTCGCTGATCTGGGCGCCGGATGCGATGACCACCGCCGCCGTGCACGCCGTCGTCGGCACCGCGAACGACCGGAGCGACGCCTCCGACCGGCACCTCCCGCTCGGCACCCTGCTGTTTCTGCGACCGGCGCACGGCGCGTTGTTCGCGACCATCGTCGCTCGGGTCGACGCCGAGTTGCCGGTGACCCCGACGCTGGTGATCGAAGGACTCGGCGACCCGCAAGCGCGTGCCGCGCTCCGCGAGGTGATGCTCGACGTCGCCGCTCCCGGCTCCCGAGGCCCCGGACCGCTGCCCGGCGGCGCCGATGTCCCGCACCTCGCGACGGCGCTGCTGGACCGCTGGTATCGGCGCGGGTACCTGGGTTTGATCGCGCGAATGTCGTTGCACGGCGAAGACGCTGCCACCGACGCGCTCGCCGGCCACTGGGCCGCGCTCACCGAGCATCAGCAGCGGGCCGAACGACGGTGGTCGTCGGTGCGCACGCTGTTGGCGCGACTGTGAACGTCCGGCGCCGATCGATCGGGACCGTCCCCGGCACACCACGCGCGTATCCTCATGCCCAGAGAATTCACGGCGGCTGCCGGGAAGGAAGGACTGGAGTGAAGCGAATCTGGGCGGTACCCGCGGCAGTCGTCGCCGCGGCCGGACTGCTGACCGCGTGCGACTCCGACACCGAACTGACTCCGACGGCCACGACCACCAAGGGGATCTCGGCGGTCACGCCGTCGACCACCCCGGCGTCCACGATCACCGTCACCTCGGTTCCGCTCACACCCACCGCCACCGACGTCGACCCCGCCGCCTACGCGACCGCGGGGAGTCCCGGGTACTACCGTTGGGCGTACGCGCACGGCCCGCTGCGCGAGTGCTCGCTCAATCCCGCCGTGGCCGGCCTTCCGCAGCGCATCACCTGCTCGGCACCGTATCCGGCCGACGCGCCGACCATTCAGGTCGACGTCGGTGGCGGCCCACCCAACGCCATCACGCTGACGCCGTCGGGTACCGAACCGACCATCGTCGAGGGCGCGCCGACCCCGGCCAAGGACCTGCCGCCTCACAGTCGGATCACGTTCGGCGACCTCTCGTGCACCGCCCTGCCGTACAGCGGAATCCGCTGCGAGTCACCCGCATCATCGTTCTCGGTCGAGAACGGCGTCCTGAAGCACTCGTAACGATCTACCGGCGGCGGGCGGCGACGTACGTCGCTTCGTAGCGGAGTTTGGCCGCGTCGGCCTGCACCTGCTGACGCTGGGTGAGCGGGGAGAATCCGAGTCCGTGCTTGCGCAACCGGACCACCCGATTCTGCTGCATGTACGCGGCGGAGAAGATCAAGGCCAGCAGCACCGCGAGCAGCACCATGAGCAGCCGGATCCACACCTCGCCGTCGAAGGCGAAGAAGAGCGCCAGGTACAGCGGGACAAACGAGACCTGCGTGCGAATCAGGTGGCGCGGCGTGGCCATCGCGCCGGTGAGGTCGTTCTTCACCCACTCGCGCTTGCCCTCAGGCAGCGTAGCCCCGTACACATAGCCGATCCACTGAAGCGGATTCGGTCGTTCGCTCATCGTTGGTGCCACCCTCACAATTAGATCGTGCACTATTCAATACCGCACAACTTAGTACACGATTCGATCGCGCGCTACTCATCCGTCGTAGAATCGATCACATGGCCACGATCACTGGGAACCCACTGCTCCTGGAACGCCAGGTGTGCTTCGCACTCGCCCTGGCGAATCGGTCGGTGCTGCGCGTGTACCGACGGCTCCTCGAGCCGCTCGGCCTGACGCACCCGCAGTACCTGGTGATGCTCTCGCTCTGGCAGCACGCACCGCTTCCGGTGAAGGAGATCGGCCGACTGCTCCAGCTCGACTCAGCCACCCTCTCCCCGATGCTCAAACGCCTCGAGGCCGACGGCGTCATTGAGCGCCGCCGCAGCGACGACGACGAACGCAGTGTCGAGATCCACCTGACCGACGCCGGCGTCGCACTCCGCGAACAGGCCCTCGCCATCCCCGAGCAGGTGGTCGACGCCCTCGGCGGCGACCTCGCACTCCTCGAGGAACTGCACGGGGTGCTCACCAAGGTCAACGCGGCCGCCGTCGCCTCCGAGAACGGCTGAGGATCGGCGAGCGATAAACCGGATGATCCCCCGGAGCCGCTCCGGTAGGGTGACCGACGTGGAGATCGAGGTCGACAGAATCTGACGCCGTCACACGGCACCCGTCTGTCCATTTCCCCCGCGCTCGTGTCGCGGGCGGAGCCTGCCGATCCGAAGGATCCCGCCATGTCTGCACAATCTACCGCCGCCTCCGTCGTCCTGCGCGACGTCTCGTTCTCGTGGCCAGACGGGAGCCCCGCGCTGACCTCGCTCACCGGAGCTTTCAACCCCGGCCGCACCGGTCTGGTCGGTCGCAACGGCACGGGCAAGTCGACGCTCCTCAAGTTGATCGCCGGTGACCTGTCGCCGTCGTCGGGCCGCATCGACATCGACGGCGACGTCGGCTACCTGGCCCAGGACCTGACCCTCGCCGCCGACGCGACCGTCGCCGACCTCCTCGGGATCAGCGACGTGCTCGCCGCCCTCCGCGCCATCGAGGCCGGCGACCCCGATCCGAAGCACTTCGACACCATCGGCGACGCCTGGGACATCGAAGCCCGGGCCGACGAGAGCCTCGATCGCATCGGCTTCTCGGCGGCCGACCTCGACCGCAGCGTCGCCACCCTCTCCGGCGGCGAGGCGATGCTGGTGGCCGTCACCGGACTTCACCTGCGACGCACCGCCGTCACCCTGCTCGACGAGCCGACGAACAATCTCGACCGTCCCACCCGTGCGCGACTGGCCGCGATGATCGACGACTGGCCGGGCACGCTGATCGTGGTGAGCCACGACCTCGAACTGCTCGAGCGGATGGAGAACACCGCAGAACTGCACGACGGTCGAGTCGAGACCTTCGGCGGCCCCTACAGCGAATGGCTCGCGCACCTCGAGCAGGAGCAGGCCGCCGCGATCCAGGCCGCGCGGACCGCACAGCAGACGCTCAAGACCGAGAAGCGCCAGCGCATCGAGGCCGAGACCAAGCTGGCCCGCCGCGAGCGGACCGCCAAGAAGACCGCGCGGGACGGCGGGATACCGAAGATCCTGCAGGGCATGCGCGCCAACGCGGCGCAGAACTCCGCGGGTGCGATGCGGACCGGACTGGATCAGAAGGTGGACGCCGCGCAATCGGCGCTCGACGCCGCCGACGCGCGCATCCGCGACGACGACCACATCAGCCTGGACCTTCCCGACCCGGACGTTCCCCGCAGCCGTCGGATCGCCGAGTTCACCGACGGCGACCGCACGGTGATCGTCGCGGGCCCCGAGCGGGTGGCGATCATCGGCCCCAACGGCTCCGGCAAGACGACGCTGCTGGAGCAGTTGGTGTCCGGTGTACAGCCCCCGACGGGCCGCCCGGGTGGAGCCCTCCTCACCGAGCGCTTCGGCTATCTGTCGCAGCGGCTCGACGGCCTCGACGAAGAAGCCAGCGCCATCGCGAACGTACAGCGGGTGGCGCCCGACGCCGAGCCCGGCGAGATCCGCAATCACCTGGCGCGGCTGCTGCTCCGCGGCCCGGCCGCCGACCGCCCGGTCTCAACCCTCTCCGGCGGAGAACGCTTCCGCGTCTGCTTGGCCAAGCTATTGTTCGCCGAGCCGCCGTCGCAGGTCCTGATCCTCGACGAGCCGACCAACAATCTCGATGTCACGAGCGTCGAGCAACTCGCCGAGGCACTGGAGGCCTACCGCGGCGCGTTGATCGTGGTGAGCCACGACTATCAGTTCCTCGCCGAGCTCGGGCTGGACGCCGTGGTGGAGTTGACCGGCGACGGCCGCCTGCGGCAGCACGCCGGATTGCCCGAGTGACGCGCCTCGCCGACGGTGTCGGGCGTCAGTTGCCCGGAATCACCTTGTCCTTCTGATCGGGGCAGAACGAGCTGACCGCGGCGCCGACGACGGTCGCGGCCTGCGCCGTACCACCCGCCTGCGCCGACATGTCGTTGATGACAGTGACCATGGACGTTCCCGACTCGAGGTCCGAGCACGCCTTCTTGCCCGCCTCCACGGCATCGTCCTCGGTCGCGAACGAGGCGTTCACCGACTTGACCACCTGGAGGTACACCTTGGTCGACGTATCGGAGGTGCCGGCGTCGTCGCTGCCGCACGCCGACAGCACTGCCACGCCCGCCACGAGCGGTGCAATCAGGAGATAGCGCAACTTCATAGTTCGTGTCCGTTCGGTGGGAATCGAGTCCTCGAATTGTAGTTCCGCTCAGACACCTGACGGGCACAACAGCAATTCCTGCGCATCGATATGCTGACCGAGTGGAATCAAGTCCCCGGGTAAGCGCGAAGAAGGCCGACAAGTGGCTCCGCGCCATCACCCCTGACCTACTGCCGGGCGAGACCGTACTGGCGGCCTTGGGGGCCACCCGAATGAAGCCGGCCACGCTGGGAACGATCATCACCAACCTCCGCGTGCTCGGCATCTCGCACTACGGCACCACCACCGACAAGCGAATCCTGTTGGAAGCGCATCTTCGCGAAGTGCATGGATTCACCTTTCCCAGCAAATGGACCGGGACCGGCCTCGTCGCAGTCACCAACCACGGTGAGATCGACTTCGGGACGATGCTCGATGACGATGTCGAGTTCGCCCGACGGTGGACGGCCGAGCTCATGCGCATGATCGCCGGGATCAATCTCGCAGAGCAGTCGGCACCACCCGCACCGATCGCCCCGGCTCCGATGTCCCCGGCACCGAGCGCGGTCGCCCCGGCACCGCCCACGCCATCTCGTCCGCCTGCCGAACCGGTCGAACCCCATCCCGTGGCCGCACCGGCAGGTCCACCGCGAGTGCTGCTGAGAAAGCAAGACGCACCCGATGCCGGGATGCCGCTGCTCACCGACGAACTGCGCAAGCTCGCGCTCCTGCACGAGCAGGGCGTCCTCGACGCCGAGGAGTTCAAGGATGCCAAGCGCGCGGTGATCGCGCGCCACGGCTGACGCCCACGACAGGACCACATCTTGATCGATCAGCGCCCGTCAGGGGCGCTGATCGATCAAAATCTCCGACACGCCGCCGATCGGTGGAACCAGACCGCGCTGGCCTGCGTCTGATCACCATGGGAGACACCGGACAGATCGCCGAACTGCTCGCCGACCGAGACGGGGTGATCACCATCCGCGAGGCGCTCGCCTGCGGCCTCACGCGCAAGCAGATTCGCGGCCGGGTCGCTCGCGGCGAGTGGGTCACCATTGTGCGCGGAATCTATCGGAGCGCCTCGCACCCGATGACCGAGGCACTCCTGGTCCGCGCCGCGGTCGCCGCGCACCGAGGCGTCGCCGACCGGAGCACTGCGGCCTGGTGGCACGGCATGATCCGGACTCTGCCGTATCCGCTGACCGTGGCGTCTGCGAGTAATCCCGGCGCCACTCGCTGGCCACTCGGTCGAGTCGACCTGATTCGCCGACGGTACGACGACACCGACGTCGAGACAGTGAACGGACTCCCGGTGACCTCAGCGCCGGTGACGGCGGTGTTCGCGGCAGCGACACTGCACCACGGTGCACGATTCCTCGACAGGGTGCTCCAGGAGGGGACCGTGACGGTCGCCCAGTTGCAGGCTGTGCTCGTGCGTTACGAGGGGTCGGCGGGCATCGCCGCAGCACGCCGCCTGGTGGCCGTCGCGTCGGAGGGTTCGGAGTCGGAGGCCGGCCTACCACCACCAGCACGACCGCTTCCGCGCCGACCGCGCCAAGTTCAATGCCCTCGACGCCGCCGAGTGGCGCAAGAAGGTCTACACCTGGCACGACCTGATGGAGCGACCGGGGGAGGTCATCGCGGAGATCGTCGGCATGCTGAACGCCGCGATCGAGGCCGCCTGAAAAAGTGATGGATCTGAGCCCCGAGGGGGCTCAGATCCATCAGAATTCTCGTGCCGAGTAGCGCTTTAGACAGTCACGCCGTCAGCAGCGGTCGCCTTGGCCCACTTGTAGTCGGCCTTACCCGCCGGGGTGCGCTTGACCTCGTCGACGACGACCACCGTGCGCGGAACCTTGTAGCGTGCCAGCGTCTGGCGGCAGTGATCCTGAATCTCCTCGAGCGACGGCTCCTCGAAGCCCGGCGTCAGCGAGATGACGGCAGCCACGCGCTGGCCGTACTTGGGGTCCGGTGCGGGCACCACGAGCGCGTCAGCGACGGCCGGGTGAGCGTGCAGGGCGCCTTCGACCTCTTCGGCGTACACCTTCTCGCCGCCGGTGTTGATGCACTGGCTGCCGCGACCCAGGAAGACGATGCTGCCGTCTTCACGGACGTAGCCCATGTCGCCGAGCACCGAGATGCGACGACCGTCCTCCATGGTGGGGAACGTGCGAGCGGTCTTCTCCGGATCCTTGTAGTAACCCAGCGGGATGTTGCCGATGCGGGCGATGTGACCCACCTGGCCGGGCTCGGTGATCTGCTTGAAGTGCTCGTCGACGACCATCATGCGATCGGTCGGCGGAACCATCAGGTTGCCGTTCTCGTCCATCTTGATCTCGCCGTCGTTGCCCGACTCCGACGCACCGAAGTTGTCGCGGAGCAGCAGGTCCGGCTTCACCGCGACCATCCGGTCACGGACGCTCTGGCTCCAGATGGCGCCGCCCGAGGTCACCGAGAACAGCGACGAGAAGTCCGCGGTGTCCTTCTGCTTCTCCATCTCGTCGGCCAGCGGCATGCCCATGGCGTCGCCGACGATGAGGATCATCTGAGTCTTGTCGCGGCCGATGTTGCGGATGATCTTCTCGGCGTCGAAGTCGCGCTCCAGGATCAGGCGGCTGCCGAGCGAGATTAACGTGAACAGCGAGTACGACGCGGCACCGTGCATCAGCGGTGCGGCGATCAGGAACGACATCGACGGGAAGTTCTGGACTTCCTTCGCCAGCTCGGCGAGGTCGGCGCGCGGCGGTCCGTACGGGTTGCCGCCCGAGATCGGCTTGCGGAAGAAGTCGTCGTGCTGCCACATGACGCCCTTCGGGTAGCCGGTGGTGCCACCGGTGTAGAGCAGGTACATCTCCTCGCCGGTGCGCTCCTCGAAGTCGCGCTCGGTGGAGTTGTTCGCGTAGTCGTTGAACGCGACGATCTTGACCTCGCGGCCCTCGAGCGCAGCCGCTGCAGCGGACAGTTCCTCGATCGCGTCGCCGATGACGAAGACGGTGTGCAGCTCCGGCAGGTTGGCCATCAGCGTCGCGACGCTGCGCTGGTGCTCGGGCAGCTCGACGACGATCGCCTTGGCATCGGAGTTGTCGAAGATGTACTCGAGCTCCGGGTCGGTGTAGCGGTAGTTGACGTTCACCGGAACGGCGCGCACCTTGAGCAGGCCGACCAGCGAGGTGACGTGCTCGACGCTGTTCTTCAGGAACAGGGCGACGTTGTCGTTGAAGCCGAGCCCGTTGGCGGCGAACAGGTGAGCCACCTGGTTGGCGAGCTTGTCGAGCTCGGCGTACGTGATGTCATGTCCCTCCCACGTGAGGACCACACGCTCAGGCACGGCGTCAGCAACTGTCTCGAAGACGTCTGCGAGGTTGAACTTCATCTTTCTAGATCTCCTTGCGAGGACCGACAAAGTCGGAGTGGTGGTCAAGCGGTGAGGATGAGGCCGGAGGTGGGAACACCCGTGCCGGCGGTGACGAGGACGCGCTCGGCGCCGTCGACCTGGTTGACGGAGGTTCCGCGCAGCTGGCGGACGCCTTCGGCGATGCCGTTCATCCCGTGGATGTAGGCCTCGCCCAGCTGACCGCCGTGCGTGTTGAGCGGCAGCGCGCCGCCGACTTCCAAGGCACCCGGCTGCGAGACGAAGTCCTTCGCCTCACCGCGACCGCAGAAGCCGAGTTCCTCCAGCTGGATGAGCGTGTACGGGGTGAAGTGGTCGTACAGGATCGCCATGTCCATGTCGGCCGGGCCGAGACCGGACTGCGCGTACAACTGGTCGCCCACGAGGCCCATCTCGGCCAGCTCCGGCAGCGCGTCCCGGTAGTAACTGGTCATGATGAACTGATCGCGGCCGCTGCCCGACGCCGCACCGGCGATGGTGACCGGCTTCTGCTTCAGGTCCTTGGCACGTTCGGGCGAGACGATGACGATGGCGACGCCACCGTCCGACTCCTGGCAGCAGTCCAGCAGGTGCAGCGGCTCCGCGATGTAGCGCGAGGCCTGGTGGTCCTCGAGCGTGATCGGCTTGCCGTAGAAGAAGGCGTTCGGGTTGTTGGCCGCGTGCTTGCGCGCAACGACGGCGATCTGCCCAAAGTCCTCGCTGGTGGCGCCGTACTCGTGCATGTACCGCTGCGCGACCATCGCGACGAACCCGGCGGGAGTCGACAGGCCGTGCGGGTACGAGAACGCGTTGTCGGCGCCCGACGAGTTCGCCTGGTTGGCGACCTCGCGGCTCACCTGACCGAAGCGATTGCCCGACCGCTCGTTGAACGCCCGGTAGGCCACGACGACATCGCAGACCCCGGTCGCGACGGCCATGGCCGCCTGCTGAACGGTCGACGCCGCAGCGCCGCCGCCGTAGTGAATGCGCGAGAAGTACTTCAGCTCGGGGATGCCGGTCGCGCGAGCGACGGCGATCTCCATGTTGGTGTCCATCGTGAACGTCACCAGACCGTCGACGTCGGCGGCGGTGAGGCCTGCGTCGTCGAGGGCGGCGTTGACGCACTCGGCTGCCAGGCGGAGCTCGCTGCGACCCGAGTTCTTGGAGAAGTCGGTGGCCCCGATGCCCGCGATCGCGGCCTTGCCGGACAGCGTGCGGTCGGTCGAGTCAGAGACTGCCATCATGCCTCCTCACGGGTGAAGGTGACCGTGGAGATCACGTGCTTGCCAAGGGAGTTGGTTCCGGTCACCGCGACGGTGACGGCAGCGTCGTCGACCTCGGTGACCTCACCGGTGAAGGTGATCGTGTCGCCCGCGTACCAGGGCACGCCGAGCTTGAGCTTGATGCCGGTGATCCGAGCCCGGGGGCCCGCCCAGTCGGTGACGAAGCGCTCCACCAGACCGGTGTCGGTCAGGATGTTGACGAAGATGTCCTTGGAGCCCTTCTGCTGGGCCAGGTCACGATCGTGGTGCACGTCCTGGAAATCACGGGTGGCCAGCGCCGTCGCGATCACGAAGGTCGGCGAGGCGTCGATCACCAGCGGCGGCAGGGTCTGACCCACTGCGATGGTCGAGGTCACTGTTGCGTCTCCTTTGCACGCCAGGCGTACAGGTGCCAGGGGTCGGACTCGTCGTCGCCCGGGAAGTCGAGGAACTCCACCTCCACCGGCATGCCGATCGCGACGGTCTCCGGGTCGACGCCGCGGAGCTGCCCGAGCATGCGGACGCCCTCGTCGAGTTCCACGAGTGCGACGACGAACGGCAGTTCGCGGCCCGGGACGCGGGGCGCGTGATGCACCACGAAGCTGTAAACCGTGCCGGTCCCCGCGGCCACCACGTAGTCGGTGCCCGGGTACTGGCCGTCGGCGTCGCGTTCGGTCCACACGGCGGGGATCGGCGGGTGTCGGAGCGAGCCGTCCTGGAGCTGCTGAATGCGCAGTTCGTGCGCGGCGACGCCGTCCCAGAAGAACTGGGTGTCGCGCGACGCCGACGGTCGGATGAGCTTGGTCGGGTCGAGATCGTCGAACTGCGGCTCCGCGGTCTCGGCGGCGTCCTTGGCCGCCGGCCGGAACTTCAGAATCCGGAAGTCCATCTCGGCCACCACTTCGCTGCCGCCCGCCTCATCGCTCGCGGGCACCGACCAGGTGTTGCGAGTGGTGAAGAACCAGCCCTCGCCGAGCGCGGTCTGCTTGGGGCCGACCACCTGCGTCAGCTCGGACGAGATGGTCACCTCCTCGCCGGGACGCGTGTAGCGGTGGTAGACGGTGTCGCAGTTGGTGGCGACCACCGAGGTGTAGCCCGCGTCGTCGAACAGCTGGGTCGCCAGACCCAGCGGGTCGTCGTCGGTGCGGACGCCGTGCAGCCCGCGCATGGTCCAGACCTGCGCCATCGCCGGTGGTGCGACGACACCGGGGTGCCCCGCGTCGCGCGCTGCCTGGTCGTCGACGTAGATCGGATTGTCGTCGCCCATCGCCTCGAGCCAGTTGTTCATCATCGGCTGATTGATGGGGTCGCGACCGGTGCGCGGAGCGCTGGCCCCGCCGGCCGCGATCGCGTCGGCGGCTTCGCGGATCTGTTCGGGCGTCGATGCCGGAGTGATCGTCATCTGCTTCCCTATCGCTTGATCCGGGGCAGGCCGAGGCCCGCCGTGCCGATCATGTCGCGCATGACCTCGTTGACGCCGCCGCCGAACGTGATGACGACGTTGCGCTTGGCCTGCATGTCGAGCCAGTCGGCGAATTCGCTGGTGACCGGCTCACCGAGGTCGCCGAACTGGCCGACGACGTCGTCGATCAGGCGGTAGATGGTCTGCAGCCGCTCGGTGGAGAAGACCTTGGTCGCGGCGGCGTCGGCCATCGAGATCTCACCGGTCGAGGCGACCTGCCAGTTGAGCAGCTCGTTGAGCCGCTCGTAGGCGCCGATCTGCGCGATCAGTCGGCGGACCTCCTGTTGCTCGATCACCGCGGCGCCGTCGTAGGTCGCCTCGGCGGCCCAGGAGCGGAGCCGGTCCTCGAGTCCGCCGATGCGGCCCGACGGTCCGAGCATCACGCGCTCGTGGTTCAGCTGCGTGGTGATCAGCTTCCAGCCGTCGCCCTCGTCGCAGACGCGCATGCTCGCGGGCACGCGGACGTCGTTGTAGTAGGTGGCGTTGACGTGGTGCGCGCCGTCGGCGGTGATGATCGGGGTCCAGGTGAAGCCCGGATCCTTGGTGTCGACGATCAGGATGGTGATGCCCTTGTGCTTGGGCGCCTCCGGATCGGTGCGGCAGGCCAGCCAGATGTAGTCGGCGTCGTGGCCGCCGGTGGTGAAGATCTTCTGACCGTTGACGATGTAGTCGCCGGTCGCCGGATCGACGGTGGCCCGCGTGGTCAGCGAGGCGAGGTCGGTGCCTGCGTCCGGCTCGGTGTACCCGATCGCGAAGTGCACGGTGCCGTCGAGGATCTTCGGCAGGAAGAAGTCCTTCTGCTCCTGCGTGCCGTAGCGCTGCAGGGTGGGTCCGACCGTCTGCAGGGTGACCGACGGCAACGGGACGTCGGCGCGGACGGCCTCGTTGGTGAAGATCTGCTGTTCGATCTCGCCGAAGCCCTTGCCGCCGAACTCGGTGGGCCAGCCGACACCCAGCCAGCCGTCGGCGCCCATGCGCGCGATGACGTCGCGGTAGGCGGGGCCGTGACGCTCGGTGCGCATGATGCGCTCCTCGTCCGGGCTGATGAGGCCGGCGAAGTAGGCGCGGAGCTCGTCGCGCAGGGCGATCTGCTCATCGGTGAACGCTACGAACATGTCAGGGCCTCCTGTCCGGCCGGGACGGTCTCGTCGGCCAGCACGTCGAGCGTGGAATGGGCGCCGCCTGCCAGGCGTGCGGCGTCCTTGACCAGCGAGAAGTACCGATGCAGCGGGTAGGTGACGTCGACGCCGACACCGCCGTGCAGGTGGGTCATCATCCGGAGGGTCGCGGGCAGCTCGGCGGCGACCCAGTACATTGCGGTCGCGAGGTCCTCTTCGGCGTCGGCATCGTTGGCGATGTCCCACGCGGCGGCGGTCGCGATCAGGTTCATGGTGCGCGAGACGACGTAGACGTCCGCCAGCTGCTGACCAACGGCCTGGAAGGCGGCGATCGGCTTGCCGAACTGATGACGCGTGGAGACGTGCTCGGCAGTCCGCTTGATGGCGCCCGCGACGAGGCCGTCGGCGTAGGCGGCGAGGAGTGCGCGGTAGATGTCGATCGCAGGCTGCGGGCTGTCGGACAGGATGTCCGAGGCCGGGACCGCGACGCCGTCGAAGACCACGCGGTACTCGCCCTGACCGGACGACGAGGTGGTGCGGGTGATCGAGACGCCTGCGGCGGCGGCGGGCACGATCACCACGCCGCGATCGGCGACCACGACGATCGATGCGGCGCCGTCGGCGGCCAGCACCCCGGTCTTGACGCCATCGAGGCGCGCACCGTCTGCGGTGTCGGTCAGCGTCAGGGTGGGCTGATCGCCGAGCGCGCTGCCGCGCTCGCCGATCGCGACTGCGTGCCAGCCGCCGTCGGCGATGGACCTGCCGTGCGCGGCTGCGTTCGGCGCCTTGGCCAGCAGCAGCGCCGAGGTCAGGGTGCCGACGAGCGGTGCGACCACGGCGTCCTGTCCGGCACGCATCAGCAACGGCACCAGCGCGTCGATCGGCAGGTCGTCGCCGCCGAGTGACTCCGGCAGCGCCAGCACGGTGACGCCGGACGCGACGAGGGCGTCCCACGCGGCGTTGTCGAAGCCGCCGAATCCGTCGGCGAACTTGCTTTCCCAGTCGGGCTGCAGTCGACGGATCGCCTCATCGGCGACGTCGCGGACCGCAGCTGCGGTGGGGTCCAGGGCGAAATCCACCCGGTTCCTCCTCAAGCAGAAATTAGAACGTGTTCTATTTGTATCAGACCGACCGAGACCGCAGTCACAAAGTAGCGGTGTCCAGGGACTTCAGTCGCGGTTTCGGCCTGAATTTTAGGCAATACCGACTCAGCCGCGAGGCAAACCTAGAATCCGTTCCGCCGCGGCGTTCTTCAGAATCTGGGTGGTCCCGCCCGCGATCGACAGGCAGCGATTCAGCAACAGGAAGCCGGTGGCGGCCGACGCCGCGAGGCCCGCGGTTCCCAGCAGATCGGTGGCGAACTCGGGCACGGCCTGGCGATGGACCACACCGATCAGCTTGCGCACGCTCGAGGTCGCACCGGGGTCGGTGCCACTGAGTCGCTGAGCCACCGAACGCGCGTCCAGCACCCGGCCGATGTGCGCGTCCGCGATGATGCCGCCGAGCTCCAGGGTCTGCGCCTGGGAGAGCTCGGCGTCGGCCTCGTCGAGCTGGCGGAGCAGCGAGTCGACCTCCTTGCCGAGACCGGAGCCGCCCATGGCGACGCGCTCATTGGCGAGCGTCGTGCGGGCCAGGCGCCACCCGTTGTCGATCTCGCCGACCACCATCTCGTCGGGGACGAAGACGTTGTCGAGGAAGACCTCGTTGAACATCGCGCGGCCGGTCAGCTCGCGCAGCGGCCGGATGTCGATGCCTGCCGCGGCCATGTCGACCAGGAAATAGGTGATGCCCTTGTGCTTCGGCACGTCGGGGTTGGTCCGCGCCAGGCAGACCGCCCACTGGGAGGTGTGCGCCTCCGACGTCCAGATCTTCTGGCCGGTCAGCAGCCAGCCACCGTCGGTACGCACCGCGCGGGTGCGCAGCGACGCGAGATCGCTGCCCGCCTCCGGCTCGCTGAAGAGCTGGCACCAGCGCAGATCGCCGGCGAGGGTCGGCGCGACGAACTTCTCGCGCTGCAGATCGGTTCCGTGCTCCAGAATGGTCGGCAGAGCCCAGCCCGCGATCACCAGATCCGGACGCACGACGCCCACTCGATCCAGTTCGGCATCGATCAGCAGCTGCACGGCCGGGTCGGCGGACAGCCCGTACGGTGCGGGCCAATGCGGCGCCAGGAAGCCGGTGCGGGCGAGCTCGGCGCGACGATCCTCAGGTGCCGCCGCGGCGATCGCATCGGCGGTGGCCGCGATGGCCGGCCGCTGTGCCTCCGCCTCGACGAGGTCGAGTGAGAACTCGCGACGACCGCCCGCGCGACCGAGTGCCGCCAACTGCTGTCGCTGCGACTGTCCGCCGCCGAGCAGCATGCGCGCCGCCAGCGCCGAGCGCAGATCGAGGTGCGCGTCGTGTTCGTAGGTGAAGCCGATGCCGCCGAGGACCTGGATGGCGTCCTTGGCGTTGGCCGGGGCCAGGTCGGCGGTCAGAACCGTCGACGCCAGACGGCTGAGCTCCACCTGCGACCGCCGCTCGGGACCGGGTTCGGCGAGGGCGTCGTCGAGGGCCCGCGCGAGATCCCACCCGGCCGCACCGAGCTGCTCGCTGCGGCACAGCATGTCGGCACAGATTTGCTTCACCGCCTGGAACGATCCGATCGGCGCACCGAACTGGGTCCGCACCTTCGCGTACTCCACGGCCACCTCGAGGGTGTGCCGCGCGACGCCCGCCTGGTAGGCGACCAGACCGGCGTGCAGCAGCGCGACGAACAGCTCACCGTCGGCCAGCGCCGTCGCCGCCTCCGACGAGACGCCGGTCAGCGAGACTCGAACCGGGATCGCGGTGCCGTCGAGCGGACCGTCGGCGGCGGTCGTCGCGACGGTGACCGCCGCGGGATCGATCACGGTCCAGACCGCGGGTTCGCCATCGAAGCTCAGCGGTGCGGCGATCAGCGCATCCGGGACGTAGGCGGGGACCAAGCCGAGCTCGACCGCTCCGCCGGACACCGCGAACGAGGCATCCCCCGCGGTCGCATCAGCGGGCACGACCACCGGTCGCTCCCCCGCCATCACGCCCTCGGCCAGCGGATTCCCTGCGGTCGCGAGCGCGTAGGCGGCGGCCATCGAAGCGGCCAACGGCCCGGAGACCAGCTCTGCGCCACACGCGGCGAACATCACCGCGACGTCCTCGATGGTTCCGTCCGCGCCGCCGGCGCTCTCCGGAACACCTGCGGCAAAAAGACCGAGATCGGCGATTTGCCCCCACAGTGGCCGCCACGAAGCGCCGGACTCGTCGAGGTCTGCGCGAACCGCCGAACGCACCTCTCGCGCCTGCGCCCAAGCGGCGATACTGTCGACTACGACCCTTTGGTCCGCTGACATGGCGATTGTCACCGAGAACTCCTCCGACTTTTTGTTGATAACGGCAATTAGAACCTGTTCTAATATTCATTGGGTGTACACCATCGGAGGGCGACTGCCAACCGGGAGTCGGTGGACACAAGGCGATGAGGAGACGAATTTCTATGGCAGGCGCGGGATCGACGAAGACCGAGACCCATAGCCCTGCGCCGCCTCCCGCACCCGCTCAGCTGTCTGGAGCGGAGGTGGGTTCGGCCGCGCAGCGTGAACGACGACGACGCATCCTGGACGCCACCCTGGCACTCGCGTCCAAGGGCGGCTACGACGCAGTCCAGATGCGTGCCGTCGCAGAGAAGGCCGACGTCGCCGTCGGCACGCTGTACCGCTACTTCCCGTCGAAGGTCCACCTGCTGGTGACGGCGCTGGCCCGCGAGTTCGAGAAGGTCGAGTCGCGCGCCGACCGCACCTCGCTGCAAGGGGAGACCGCCGTCGAACGACTGCGCTTCGTCCTCGACATGATCACGCTCTCCATGCAGCGCGATCCGCTGCTCACCGAGGCCATGACCCGCGCCTTCATGTTCGCCGACGCCTCCGCCACCAGCGAGGTCAACCGGGTCGCCGACATCATCGACCGACTCCTCGCCGGCGCCATGATGACCAGCAAGGACCCCAAAGCCCAGCCGTCGGCACACGAACTCGCAGTCGCCCGCGTCATCTCGGACGTCTGGATGTCGAATCTCGTCCAATGGCTCACCCGTCGCGCGTCGGCTACCGACGTCACCAACCGCATGGAACTGACCGTCAAGCTGCTGCTCGAGCGCGACTGACCTCCTCAGCTGAGAAACTTCGGCGTTCGAAGCGGGCTCACAGCCCGTCGAACGCCGAAGTTTTTTGTGCGGCACCGACGGCTTCGCCGGCGTGTTCCATTGACCGGGAACACGATGACCGATCAAGCATGACCCAGGTCACCATGGAGCAATCCGGGCCCACCGCCTGGAACCCACCCGATGCGCCGGACACCTCCCCGACCGGCACCTAGGAGGAGAAGCTCCATGACCACCACCGCCGACGACGAGTTCCGGACTATCGAATCGGCCGCCGCGCCGACGCGTTTTGCCCGCGGCTGGCACTGCCTCGGCCTTGCCGAGACATTCAAGGACGGCAAGCCCCACCAGGTGAAGGCGTTCGGCACCGAGCTGGTCGTCTTCCAGTCCGAGTCCGACGGCAAGCTGAATGTCCTCGACGCCTACTGCCGCCACATGGGCGGCAACCTCGCCAAGGGCACCGTGAAGGGCGACTCCATCGCCTGCCCGTTCCACGACTGGCGCTGGGGCGGCAACGGCCGCTGCACCGGCATCCCGTACGCGCGCCGTGTGCCGCCGGTCGCCAAGACCCGCACCTGGCACGCGATGGAGCGCAACGCGCAGCTGTTCGTCTGGCACGACCCCCAGGGCAGCAGGCCGACCGACGAGGTCACGATCCCCGAGATCGAGGGCGTCGGTAGCGACGAGTGGACCGACTGGACCTGGAACTCCATCGTCGTCGAAGGCTCGCACTGCCGCGAGATCATCGACAACGTGGTCGACATGGCGCACTTCTTCTACGTGCACTACTCGTTCCCGACGTTCTTCAAGAACATCTTCGAGGGCCCTGTGGCCGGCCAGATCATGCACTCGGTGCCGCGCGACGACATCCAGGTCGGCTCCCACTACGACGATCCCGACTCACGTCTGGAGTCCGAGGCCTACTACCACGGGCCGTCGTACATGATCGACTACCTGACCAGCTACGCGCAGGGCATGGTCATCGAGACCGTCCTGATCAACTGCCACTACCCGATCAGCGACAACGCCTTCGTCCTGCAGTACGGCGCCATGGTCAAGAAGGTCCCGGGCATGGCCGAAGAAGCCGCCGCGGGCATGGCCGCCCAGTTCGCGCAGGGCGTCGAGGTCGGCTTCGAGCAGGACGTCGAGATCTGGAAGGACAAGACGCCGATCGACAACCCGCTGCTGTCGGAGGAAGACGGTCCGGTGTACCAGCTCCGCCGCTGGTACCAGCAGTTCTACGTCGACGTCGAGGACGTCACCGAAGACATGACCAACCGCTTCGAGTTCGAGATCGACACCACCCGCGCGGTCGAGAGCTGGAAGGCCGAGGTCGCCGAGAACATCTCCGCCGGTCGCGTCATGGACACCACCGTCTGACGACCCGCGCCATTCACCCACCACACTTTTCAAGAGAGAACGAGACATCATGACCATTCGACCCATCGACGCGATCGCCGAGCTCGCCGACCAGATCAGCGGCCAGGCGCAGGAAGCCGAAGACCTCGGCCAGCTGCCCGACGCCACCGCCAAGCAGCTCAAGTCCACCGGCGTCATGAAGCTCCTGGCGCCGGAGAACTACGGCGGCCTCGAAGCCCATCCGCGTGAGTTCGCCGAGACCGTGATGAAGGCCGCCAGCCTCGACGGCGCCACCGGCTGGGTGTGCGGCATCGTCGGCGTCCACCCGTGGCAGATGGCCTTCGCCGACCCGAAGGTGCAGGAGGAGGTGTGGGGCGAGGACGACAACACCTGGATCGCGTCGCCGTACGCACCCACCGGCATCGCCCGTCCGGTCGACGGCGGCTACATCTTCAACGGCCGCTGGCAGTTCAGCTCCGGCACCGATCACTGCGACTGGATCTTCCTCGGCGCCATGCTCGGCACCCCCGAGGGCGAGATGGCGCTGCCTCCGACCATGCTGCACATGATCCTGCCGCGCAGCGACTACACGATCGTCGAGGACTCGTGGAACGTCGTCGGCCTCAAGGGCACCGGCTCCAAGGACATCATCGTCAAGGACGCCTTCGTCCCCTCGTACCGAGTGATGAACGGCGACCACGTGATCGACGGCACCGCGCAGGCCGAGGCCGGCATGAGCAAGACGCTCTTCAAGATGCCGTGGTCGGCGATGTTCCCGCTGGGCATCACCTCCGCGGTGCTGGGCATCGCCGAGGGCGCTCTCGCCTGCCACCTGGATTACCAGCGCGACCGCATCGGCGCCCAGGGCACCGCCATCAAGGACGATCCGTACACGCTGTTCGCCATCGGCGAGGCCGCCGCGGACATCAACGCCGCACGTCAGGAACTGCTCGCCAACATCGACGAGATCTACGACCTCGTCGACGCGGGCAAGGAGATCTCCTTCGATCGGCGCGCCGCAGGCCGACGCACCCAGATCCGCGCTGCCTGGCGCGCGGTGATGGCGGTCGACCAGATCTTCGCCCGCTCGGGCGGCAACGCACTGCGCATGGACAAGCCGCTGCAGCGCTTCTGGCGCGACGCCCACGCGGGCCTCAACCACGCCATCCACACGCCGAGCACCCCGTGGCACGCCTCCGCACTCTCCTCGATGGGCTTCGAGGTTCCGCCGAACCTCACCTCGATGATCTGACCTCTCCCCGCACCGACAGAAAGAACCGAATCACACATGGCTGACATCAAGAGCCTCGGCTACGTCAAGATCCAGACCAACGACATCGACCGCTGGCGCACCTTCGCGTTCGACGTCCTCGGGTTCGCCAAGGGCTCCGGCCCCGACGAAGACGCGCTGTACCTGCGCATGGACGAGCGCGCCGCACGTATCACCGTCGTCGCGGGCGACACCGACGAGATCGTGACCATCGGCTGGGAGGTCCGCGACGGCGCCGCCCTGGCCCGCGTCCGCGAGACCGTCTCCGCGGCCGGCGTCGAGGTCACCGACCTCACCAACGACGAGGCCGACGCCCGTCGCATCGAAGCGGGCTTCACCTTTGTGGACCCGGCAGGCGCGACGCTCGAGATCTTCCACGGCCCCATCCTCGACCACAGCCCGATCGTGACGCCGTTCGGCGCGAAGTTCGTCACCGGCGACCAGGGCCTCGGCCACGTGGTCCTTCCGGTGATGGACCTGAACGGCTCGTTCGACTTCTATCAGAACGTCCTCGGGTTCGTTCCGCGCGGCGCGATGCGGATCCCGGCACCGCCGGAGTTCGGTCCCATCCGCATTCGGTTCATGGGCATCAACGAGCGCCACCACAGCTTGGCCCTGTGCCCGGCCCCGCACGGCGGCGCCCCCGGGCTGATCCACATCATGGTCGAGGTCGACACGCTCGACGCCGTCGGTCAGGCCCTCGATCGCGTCGTGAAGGACGGGTTCTCGGTGTCGTCGACGCTGGGTCGCCACACCAACGACAAGATGGTCTCGTTCTACGTCCGTGCACCCGGCGGCTGGGACATCGAGTTCGGATGCCACGGCATGCGGGTCGACGAGGCGCACTACACCTCCGAGGAGATCACCGCAGACAGCTACTGGGGCCACGACTGGTCGGGCAGCGAGCCACTCGCCGCCATGTAGTCAAGCCTGTACACCGCTCCGGCCAAAACGCCGCGTCCCTTGGGACGCGGCGTTTTTGTGCATGTCGGCCATCACTTTCCATGTTTCACGTGACTTGGCTCTCATGACGCGCTACACTTTCTATACCTAATAGAAAGAGCGTGTTCAGAGGCTTTTCGATCTGCAGCTTTCCGATCCGCAGCATCCGTTCCAACGCATCAGCCCATGCACAGGAGTGAAGAATCCGTGACTGAAACCCCCACCGCCGTCATCGATCGCCTGACACTCGTCCTCGACGCCTTCGACGGTCACGCCCGGCAGACTCTGGCCGAGATCGTTCATCGCACCGGCCTGCCGCGGTCGTCGGCCCACCGCATGCTCGAGCGCCTCGTCGCCCTGCGCTGGCTGCGCCGCGACGGCCGCGAGTACGAACTCGGCATGCGCCTGGTGGAGCTGGGATCCCTCGCGATCCACCAGGACCGTCTGCACGCCGCAGCGCTCCCGTTCCTGCACGAACTGCACCGGATGACCGGCTTCGTCGTCCACCTGGGGGTACTGCAGGACAACGACGTCGTCTACCTGGAGAAGGTCGGCGAGAACCTGGGCAAGGCACTGCCGACGCGCGTGGGCGGCAAGCAGCCCGCGCATTGCACCGCCATCGGCAAGGTCCTGCTGGCCCACGCCGACCAGGGCCAGTCGGACCCGAACCAGGCCGGTCCGGGTCACGCAGGCACCCAGCGCCTCGAGCGGAAGACTCGTTTCTCGATCGCGTCCACCACCCAGCTGTCGAAGGAACTGGACTCGGTCCGCGATCGCGGCGTCGCCGTCGAGCGCGAAGAAGCGGTCCCGCGTTTCGGATGCATCGCCGTCCCGATCGGCGAGCCCGGCGAAGCCACCGCCGCCATATCGATCTGCGGTCCGGTGGATCAGATGAAGTTCGACAACCGGCTCGCCGCACCGCTCCGGATGGCCGCGCTCGGCGCGTGGCGCAATGCGGGTGGATCCGACCTCCGGATCACCCCGACGCTGCAGCAGCGCCGACCGATGATCAGCCGGCAGCACTTGCCCGTCGCCGGCTGACCGCCCGTGTCGACTCTCCTCCCCGCCCGGCCCGATCCCCGTTTCACTGCAGAAGGTTCCACCGTCGTGCCCACTTCTCAGATCTCGTCCGCCGACCTCCGCGAGGTCATGGGACACTTCGCCACCGGCGTCGCCATCATCACCGCGAACGACGGTGACGAGCCCGTGGGCCTCACCTGCCAGTCGGTGGTCTCCGTGTCGTTGGAGCCGCCCCTGATCGCCTTCTGCCCGGCCAAGTCGTCGTCCAGCTGGCCGCGGCTGCGCAGCAGCGGAACCGTCTGCATCAACGTCCTCGCCGGCCCGCAGGGCGAGTTGTGCCGTCAGTTCTCGAAGTCGGGCACCGACAAGTTCGCCGGCGTCGCCCACAGCCCCGCCAGCAACGGCGCCCCCTTCATCCACGAGGCCCTGGCTCACGTCGAAGCGACGGTCGAAGCCGAGCACGATGCCGGGGACCACACGATCGTCGTCTGCCGGGTCACCGGGCTCGACGTCCACGCCGCCGACCACGGCCCCCTCCTCTTCTACCGCGGCGGCTTCGGCAACTTCAGCTGACCTGCCCGCCCCACGGAGCTCGCCGCTCGCGGGTCGGCACCCCAGGGCGGTCGAGTGCGATCTACGAGCGCATGCACACCGTCGCCCCCCGATGATCGAGTGCGACCTGCGAGCGCAGCGAGCACTGTCGCGTATCGAGATCGCCGACACCACCCGGACACACCCCGGCCTCGATACGACCGCGGATTCGCTCCGCTCACACGCGGCACTCGACCACCCTGCAACGGGCCGCACCCACAAACGCAGGCTGACCCGCAGGGCGGTCGAGCGCGACTTACGAGCGCATGTACACCATCGCCCCTCACGCTGATCGAGTGCGACCTGCGAGCGCAGCGAGCACTGTCGCGTATCGAGATCGCCGACACCACCACACACGCCAGCCTCGATACGACGCGGCACTCGACCACCCTGCAAGGGCCGCACCCACAAACGCAGGCTGACCCGCAGGGCGGTCGAGTGCACTTACGAGCGCTGGAACACCGTCGCCCCAGGCTGAAGCCGCTTCCTGATCAGCTCGCGGTGAACTCGAAGCCGGGGTAGCCGTCGGCGGCTACCTTGCCGATGATCTCGCCATAGGCGCCGAGGCCGCCGAGGAAGGGCATGAACACCCGGGGGCGGCCGGCGATGTTCGCGCCGACGTACCAGGAGTCGGCCATGCTCATCAGCGAGGACTCGGCGCGGGTCCGGCACTCCTCGACCCAGCCTTCGACCGCCGCGTTGGTCGGCTCCATCACCGACGCGCCGCGGGCCTGTAGCTCGGCGATCGCATCGGCGACCCAGTCGACATGCAGTTCCGAGTGCAGGACCATGTTGGCCAGGACGGACGGGCTGCCGGGTCCGGTGAGGTTGAACAGGTTCGGGAATCCCTCCAGCCCCAGTCCCAGATAGGTGCGGGCACCTGCGGCCCACTCGTCGTTGAGCGTTCGACCGCCACGCCCGACGATGTTGATCTTCTTCACCGAGCCGGTCATGGCGTCGTACCCGGTGGCCAGGACCAGCGCGTCGAGGTCGTGATGACGACCGTCGGCGGTCACCACGCCGGTGGCGTCGATCCGCTCGATCGGCGCCTTGCGCAGGTTGACCAGCTCCACGTTCTCGCGGTTGTAGGTCTCGAAGTAGCCGGAGTCGGTGCAGATCCGCTTGGTACCGATCGGGTGGTCGGTGGGGATCAGCTGCTCTGCGATGGCGGGGTCGTCGATCTTGGCGCGGACCTTCTGAACCCAGAACTCGCGGGCGGTGTCGTTGGCCTCGACGCTGGTGAACTGATCGGGGAAGGCCTTGCTGAACAGCACCCCGCCCTTCTGCCACCACTCCTCGTACACCGCTCGCCGCTCGTCGTCGGACACCTCGAGGGCGCCGTGCGGATGCGGTTGGTGCGGTGACCCGCCGCCGCTCAGGAACGACAACCGGCGACGCTCGGCGTAGCCGGCCTTCTGCTCGGCGCGGTCGTCGTCGGTGAGGTCGCGGTTGCCCGCCGGAACGGAGAAGTTGGGCGACCGCTGGAACACCGTGAGCTGTCGTGCCTGCTTCGCGATCTCGGGAATCGACTGGATGCCCGACGACCCGGTGCCGATGACGCCGACACGCTGACCGGTGAAGTCGACCGGTTCGTGCGGCCACTGGCCGGTGTGGAGCAGCGGTCCGGCGAAGTCTCCGATCCCGGGGATGTTCGGGATGTTGGAGTTCGAGAGCGGCCCCAGGCCCAGCACCACGAAGCGCGCGCGGACGGCCTCACCGGTGTCGGTGGTGACCGTCCACAGCAGGCTGTCCTCGTCGAACAGGATGTCGGTGACGCGCGTGTTCAAGGTGATGTCGCGCGCGAGATCGAACCGCTCGACGACGTGTTCCATGTACTCGAGGATCTCCGGTTGGGTGGCGTACTTCTCGCGCCAGTTCCACTCCTGCTGAAGGTCGTCGTCGAACGAGAACGAGTAGTCGACGCTCTCGACGTCACAGCGCGCCCCCGGGTAGCGGTTCCAGTACCAGACGCCGCCCACGCCCTCGGCCGCCTCGAACACACGGACCGAGAGTCCGTCCTTGCGGAGCCGGTAGAGGGAGTAGATGCCTGCGAAACCCGCGCCGACCACCACGGCGTCCAGCGGTGCCGGAACGTCTGTCCGCTGGGGCGATGTCTCCGTTCGTTCGGTCACGATGTGCCTTTCTCTCGCTGCCGAGGTTCTCGACAGCATTGACCTGATACCCCGACCCTAGGGAGCGCATACCGCCGCGGACCAGGCACGTTCCCGCTCACCGGCACGTCCCGATGAGCGGGACATCGCCCCCGTCGAACGACTCTGCACCCCTACGGTCGAGGGGCCTTGCATGACGATCAACCCCCGTGCCCTACGCCGCGGGGATCCCGGACGGAGCGAATGCCGATGACTGCCACCACCCCCGAATGGACCCGCGAATACGACGTGATCGTCGCCGGGTCAGGCGCCGGCGGCGTCACCGGGACCTACACCGCGGCACGCGAGGGTCTCTCCGTGCTGATGGTGGAGGCGTCCGACAAGTTCGGCGGCACCACCGCCTACTCGGGCGGCGGCGGCATGTGGTTCCCCTGCAACCCCGCCCTGCTGCGGGCAGGCGCGGAGGACTCCGTCGACGACGCCCTCACCTACTACCGGGCCGTGGTCGGCGACCGCACCCCGGTGGAACTGCAGGAGACCTACGTCCGCGGCGGCGCCCCGCTGATCGAGTACCTGGAGACCGACGCAAACCTCGAGTTCGTCCCGCTCCCCTGGCCCGACTACTACGGCAAGGCCCCCAAGGCCAAGCTCGACGGCATGCGGCACACCATGCCGAACCCCCTGCCCGTGGCCGACGCTCCGGAGTACAAGGATCTGGTCCGCGGACCACTCGACGTCGACCGACACGGTGCCGACACCCCCAACGACATGTACATCGGCGGCCGGGCGCTGATCGCCCGGTTCCTCAAGGCCATCGCCGCCTACGACAACGCGACGACGCAACTGGGCAGCCCGCTGGTGGATCTGGTGATCGACGACGGCGCCGTGGTCGGCGCGATCATCGAGGTCGACGGCAAGCGTGAGGCGATCCGCGCCCGCCGCGGGGTACTGCTGGCCAGTGGCGGATTCGAGGGCAACGACGCGATGCGCGCCGAGTTCGGCGTCCCCGGCGTCGCCCGCGACACGATGGGCCCCGCCACCAACCAGGGCCTCGCGCACCGCGCGGGCATCAACGCGGGCGCCGACGTCGACCTGATGGATCAGGCGTGGTGGTCGCCGGGCCTCACCCATCCGGACGGCCGCTCGGCGTTCGCCCTGTGGTTCACCGGCGGCATCTTCGTCAACCAGGACGGCAAGCGTTTCGTGAACGAGTCGGCACCCTACGACCGCCTCGGGCGCGACGTCCTGCGCCAGGTGGACGACGGCACCGCGACCCTCCCGTTCTGGATGATCTACGACGACAAGGAGGGCGAGGTCCCGCCGATCAAGGCCGCCAATTTCGAGTTCTACCCGACGCAGGACTACCGCGACGCGGGCCTCTGGCACACCGCCGACACCCTGGAGGAGCTCGCCGCGAAGATCGGCGTCCCGGCCGACGCCCTGGCCGCGACGGTCGCCCGCTTCAACGAGCAGGTCCCGACCGGCGTCGACCCCGACTTCGGTCGCGGCGACGAGGCCTACGACCGCGCGTTCTCCGGCGGCGAGCCGCCCCTCGTGACCATCGATCAGGGACCGTTCCACGCGGCGGCATTCGGGGTCTCCGACCTCGGGACCAAGGGCGGACTCAAGACCGACGTCGCGGGCAACGTCCTGCGCGCCGACGGCACCGCCATCCCCGGCCTCTACGCCGCAGGCAACACCATGGCCGCGCCCAGCGGCACGGCCTACCCCGGCGGCGGCAATCCGATCGGCACGTCGATGCTGTTCAGCCACCTCGCCGTCCGCGACCTGGCCGCACGCGCCTGACCCCCAACGCCAGAACACGCAAAGGAATCTCGAGTGAGCACCCCGGAGAACACCCGCGACACGTGGGATGAGGAATACGACGTCGTCATCGTCGGCAGCGGTGCCGGCGGCATGACCGCCGCGCTGACCGCCGCCGACCGCGGACTGAAGGCCCTGATCGTCGAGAAGGCCGACGTGTACGGCGGCAGCACCGCTCTGTCGGGCGGCGGCGTCTGGGTCCCGAACAACCCGGCACTGCGGCGCATCGGCATCGTCGACGAACCGGCCGACGTCCGCGCATACCTCGACTCGATCGTCGGCGACCAGGTGCCGTCGGCCAATCTCGACGCCTACATCGCGCAGGGGCCGAAGATGATCGAGCTCCTCGAGCGCAGCCCGCACATCGCTTTCCAGTGGTGCACCGGTTACGCCGACTACCACCCGGAGAACCCCGGTGGTCGGCCCGCCGGCCGGTCCATCGAGCCGAAGCCCGTCGACAGCAAGAAGCTGGGCGTCGACCAGGCCCAGCTGCGGCCGGCAGCGCTCGCGACCCCGCCCGGGCTGTACATCACGCAGAAGGACTTCGTGCAGCTCAACATGGTCGCACGGACCTGGAAGGCACGCCGCACCGCGTTCGTGACCGGGCTGCGCGCGGTCCAGGCCGTGGTTCTGCGCAGGCAGATGGCGACTCTCGGCCAAGCGTTGATCGTCCGACTTCGCCTCGCGCTCAAGGACACCGACGCGCGGCTCTGGCTGTCGTCGCCGATGCAGTCGCTGATCGTCGACGACGCGGGCACCGTCACCGGCGTCGAGGTGACCCGCGGCGGAAAGAGCCGACGCATCCGCGCCACCCGCGGCGTGGTGATGGCCAGCGGCGGCTTCGAGTTCAACCAGGAGATGCGCAACCGCTACCTCCCCGAGGGCGCTCACCCCAACTTCAGCGCTGCCGCCGACAGCAACACCGGCGACGGCATCCGTGCGGGCGAAGCCGTCGGCGCGGCCGTCTCGCTGATGGACGACGCCTGGTGGATGCCATCGCTGCAAACTCCGAAGGGCATCAACCAGGTGCTCGTCTCGGAGCGCTCGGTGCCGCGCGCGATCATCGTCGACCAGCACGGCCGGCGTTTCACCAACGAGGCCTCGCCGTACGTCACCTTCACCCACGACCAACTCGCGGGCGGTCACGAACCCACCTGGTTCATCTTCGACGCGCTTGCCAAGAAGCGATACCAGATCGGCGGCGTGATGCCCGGTCAGAAGTTCCCGAAGAGCTGGATGTCGTCCGGCCTGATCCGCACGGCGGCGACGATCGAGGAGCTCGCGACCCAGATCGGCGTCGATCCCGCTGCGCTGCGTGGCACCGTCGACCGCTACAACGGCATGGCCGCGGGCGGGCACGACGACGACTTCAATCGCGGCGACAGCGCCTACGACCGCTACTACGGTGACCCGACGCTGCCGAACCCCGTCCTCGACGCACTCGACCAGGGCCCGTTCTACGCCCTTCAGATGCGCGTCGGCGACCTCGGCACCAAGGGCGGTCTCGTCTACAACGAGCACGCCCAGGTGCTGCGCGCCGACGGCTCGGTGATCGACGGTCTGTACGCCACCGGCAACACTTCGGCCGCCGTCATGGGCAACGAGTACGCCGGCCCCGGTGCCACCATCGGCCCCGCCATGACCTTCGGCTACGTGGCCGTCAACCACCTCGCCGACGCTCCGTCTCGGGCCTCAGCGGCCGCCAGCCGGGCCACCCGCTGAGGCCCGCCCTCAACCCCTCCCGTACCCATACGCGATACCCCGCACCACCCACTCGAGGAGACCAGCATGACCGCACCCGACATCAAAGCCGTGATCGAGAACTACTTGGCGGCCGTCGCCTCCGGTGACGGCGCCGCGGTCGCCGCACTGTACGCAGCCGACGCGACGCTCGAGGATCCGGTGGGCTCGGAACCGCACCGCGGCCGCGACGCCATCAGCGCCTTCTACGGCGGGCTGCAGGGCGAGATCACCACCGAACTCCTCCATGCCCGCGTCTCGGGGCTCGAAGCGGCGTTCTCGTTTCGCGTCGTCACCAAGGCGGGCGACACCAGTTACATCGTCGAACCGATCGACGTGATGACCTTCGACGACGCCGGTCAGATCACGTCGATGCGCGCTTTCTGGGCCCCCACCGACATGGTCGTCGAGTAGCCCGGGCCCGGTGGACATGACCGAAGAGATCGACGACAGCGACGCAGCCCACCCGATCTACTTGATCGACCGGATCGTCGTCGCGCCGGGCGCGGGCGAAGACTTTCTCCGCCTCTACCGCGACGAATACCTGCCGAAGGCCGAGGCCCGTGGCATCAGGGTGGCGACCATTCTGGTGCATCCGCCGCTGTGGCTCGACGACGAGTCCAACACCATCACCGCCATTCTCACCGTCGACGATGTCGTCGGATGGTGGGCCGCAGCCCGGGCAGGAAGGCACGATTCCGCGCTGGCCGCCTGGTGGGAGGGTGTTGCACCGCTCATCGTCGACCGCGTGCGCGAGTGGGCGGCCGACGGCACCGAACTGGGTGCGCTCGCACGTGTCTGACCTGCTGTCCACCCATCTCCTGACCGCCGGTCGGCACCGCGACCCGGCGGCCCTCGCCGAATCGCTGCGGGTCGCGGTCGGCCCGGCCGGCGGGGTCATCGGCAGGACGTTGCCGGGCGCCATCAACGGCGGCGATGTGCTCCTTCACGGTCCCTCGACCACGGTCGACGCCGCGATGTCGCGGGAGCGGTTCGCGTCTGTCGAAAGCGTCCGATACCGACCCGGTGCCACCGGGCACCGCGGCGATCCGACCGAGGCCCTCGTCTATCGAGCGCTGCTCCTCGGTATCGGCGACGACGCCTCCGACCAGGCGCGCTGCCGGTTCGAACGCGATCTGCTGCTGATGCCTCGACACATCACCTCGATGGTCTGGTGGCGTCTGAGCCATGTGGAGTCGTCGCACGGGCCGACTCGATTCACTCACGTATGGGAACAACTGTTCCGGACGCGGGAAGCACTCAGCGGGCAATACATGAACCATCCCGTCCATTGGGGGTTGGTGGACCGATGGTTCGACCCCGAGATGCCTGAGAATCTCGGCATCGCGCGACTGTGCCACGTCGCCTGCGACTTCTCCCCCGACCAGGCGCCCGCGCTCGGCATCCCCGCACTCGATGTCCCTGCGCTCTCCCGCGCGCACTCGATCCTCTGACGAAAGAACCTAGGAGCCACCCACCATGTACGACGTGACCTGCCGAACCTGCAGCAACCGCGTTCTCGTCGAGAAGTTCAGTCCGGTGCACACGAGTGTGCAGTGGACCGACGACTCCCGCACCGCCTGCCCTGAGTTCGCCCGGCTGACCGCCGAAGGCACCGACGTGAACCACGTTCCCAGCTGCCTCAAGCTGCGCGACTCGATCGACGAGCAGGTCCGACTCGGCAATGTCCCGACCGACACCTACCGCGTCGAGCCGACTCCCGGCCGAATCGGCTAGCACTCGTCGGCCCCACCGTCCCCCGTCCCCACCGCTTCCAGGAGGTCTCATGACCACTTCTGTCATCCCCGACTACGACCAGACGCTGCGCGAACTCGCCACCGACAACGGCGTGCTGCGCTACCACGAGTACGGCGACGGCCCGCCGCTGGTGCTCCTTCATGGTTCCGGTCCGGGAGTCTCCGGCTGGCGGAACTTCCGCGGCAATCTCGGACTCTTCGGCGAGCACTTCCGCTGCCTGGTTCTGGAGTTCCCCGGTTTCGGAGTCAGCGACGACTGGGGCGGGCATCCGATGATCACCGCGCTCGGCGCCCTCGAGGTGTTCGTCGACAAGCTGGGACTGGACACCTTCGACGTCATCGGCAACTCGATGGGCGGTGGCGTGGGCATCGGCTACGACATCGCGCACCCCGGCCGCATCCGCAGACTCGTCACCATCGGCGGTATCGGTCGCAACATCTTCAGCCCGGGCCCGGGCGAGGGCATCAAGCTTCTGCAGGACTTCACCGAGGAGCCGACCCGCGAGGCGCTGATCCGCTGGCTGCATTCGATGGTGTGGGACCCGGCCGTCGTCACCGACGCACTGATCGAGGAACGCTGGGCCCTGGCTACCGAGCCCGGCACCATCGAGAGCGCGCGCCGCATGTACGGTCGCGCCGCCTTCGCCGCGATGGTCAAGGCATCGAACGCCTCCGATACCCCGCCGCAGTGGGCCATGATGCACAAGGTGTCGGCCAAGACCCTGCTGACCTGGGGTCGAGACGACCGCGTCAGCCCCCTCGACATGGCGCTGGTGCCGATGCGGACCATCCCCGACGTCGAACTGCACGTGTTCCCGAACTGCGGCCACTGGGCGATGATCGAGGCCAAAGCCGCATTCGAGCGCACCGTGATCAGCTTCCTCCTCGAAGCCTGACCGCCCCTGGCCGGTCGATTCGGGCAGGGAGCACGCCTCCCCAGGCCGGTCGAGTCGGCGAGTGAGCGATAGCGAACCCGCCCGATATCGAGACCCCGCGCGCGCTGCACTGGCACAAAAGAAAAGTGATCGATCTGCGCCCTGTGAGGGCGCAGATCGATCACTTCTCCGCACGAGTCGCACTCAGCGCTGGGTTGATCCCGCATCGACGGGCAGGGTCACCGCGGTGATGTAGCGGGCCTCGTCGGAGGCGAGGAACAGCGACGCGTTGGCGACGTCTTCGGGCTCCACCCATGGGAGGTCGAGCATGTTCATCGTCTTGGCTGCGACGGCGAACTCTTCCAGGCTGACGGTCTCGAGATCGGGGCGGAAGCCGCCGCGGACCACGTCGTTCTGGATCATCGGAGTATTCACATTGGTGGGATGCACGGTGTTGACGCGGATTCCGTGCGGCGCCATCTCCTGCGCCAGCGAGCGCATCAGGCCGACCACGCCGTGCTTGGCAGCGACGTAGTGCGAGACGCCGTAGAGGCCGCGCAGACCCGCGATAGAGCTCACCAGAACGATCGACCCGGCGCCCCGCTCGAGCAGATGCGGGATCGACGCCTTCGCCGTCTGCCACACACCGGTCAGGTTCACGTCGAGCATCGTCTTCCAGGCCTCGTCCGAGAGCTCTTCGGTCAGGCCTCGCGAGGTGATCCCGGCAGTCGCGCAGACCACGTCGAGTCCGCCGAGTTCCTCGACGCCCGCGGCGACGGCAGCGCGCAGCGCCTCGCCGTCGCGAACATCGGCGACGTGCCCGGAGAAGCGGCCGCCGGCGGCGCGGACCGCGGAGGCGGTCTCGGCGAGGTCGGCCTCGGTGGCCGGGTCGATCAGCACGGTCTCGACCGGTCCGCAGAGGTCGACGCCGATGATGTCGGCGCCCTCCTCGGCGAAGCGGACGGCTTGCGCACGACCGATGCCGCGGGCGGCGCCGGTGATGAACGCGATCTTCCCGGACAGGCGGCCGGGACGTGCGTTGGAGTCAGTCATTCGGTTCTTCACACCTTCTGTAGGAGTCCGGCATCCACCACGAGTTGGGTGCCGGTCACATAGCGGGACATCTCGGAGGCGAGAAACAAGACGGCATTGCTGACGTCCTCGGGCTGCACCCACGGAACCGGGAGGAGATTCCGCTTCGCCAGGGCTTCGGCAGCGTCGTTCTGTGTGGGATGCTCGAGGTCGGGGCGTAGTTTGGCGAACACCGCGTCGTTGAGGATCATCGGCGTCGCAACCGAACCCGGATGCACGGTGTTGACGCGAATGCCGCGGGGTCCGACCTCATTGGCCAAGGTGCGCGCGAGTCCGACCACCGCGTGCTTGCCCGCGGCGTAGTGCGCGACGCGCGCACCGCCCTTGAGTCCGTTGGTGGAGCTGATGATGACGATCGACGCGCCGGATTCAAGATGCGGCAGCGTCGCCTTGACCGTGGCCCACACGCCGGTGACGTTGATGTCGAGCGGCCGCTGCCACTCGGCGTCGGTCAGCTCCCAGGAGAATCCGGCCGCGGGATAGATGCCCGCGTTGGCGACGACGATGTCGAGGCGACCGGCCTGCACGACCGCCGCGTCGACCGCCGCCGCCATTCCCTCGACGTCGACGACGTCGCACGTCGCGGTGATGCACCGACCACCGGCGTCAGCCACCAGCGATGCGGTCTCGGCGAGCGCCTCCGCCGCGGACGTCTGGTCGAGTGCGATCACGTCGGCACCGGCCTCGGCCAGGCGAATGCAGTTCGTTCGCCCCATGCCGCTGGCGGCACCGGTGACCAGTGCGACCTTGTCGTCTACCCGTGCAGTTGTCCCTCGTACCGTCTTCTCCACGAGCCGAATCTTGGCTCACCGGGCACGACGCGGGCGGCGGTCGTCCCGATCAATGGAACGGTCAGCCGATGCCGAGGTCCTTGGCGATCATCGGCCAGGTGGTGATGAGATCGCGCTGCCAGTACTCCCACGAGTGGGTGCCGGTCGGCCGATTGATCACGGTCGCGTCGACGCCCGCCTTCTTGAGCGCCTGCTCCATCTGCGCGGTGCAACTGTTGACGGCCGCTTCGATCGCGCCGCCCATGAGGATCTGGTCGAGAAGGATCGACGGTTCACCGTCGATCAGACGCGCATCGAGGGTGTCGTAACGTCCGGGGAGGCCGGTGCCGGTGGTCATGTAGACCTTGACGCCCTTGAGTTTGTCCACGTTCAGGTAGGGGTCGTTGGCTCGCCAGCCCGGTCCGTCGAGCGGTCCCCACATATTGGTGATGTCGCCGCGTCCGCGGTCGCCGATCACGGTGCGGATGTACGCCTGGCCGAGCGGATCGCTGGTGCGCGCGCAACCGCTGTAGGCGGCGACCGAGCGGTACAACTTCGGTGCCGAGATCGCGAGGTTGAACACCGATGTGCCCGACATCGAGATGCCTGCGATCGCGTTGGCACCGGTGGCGTTCAACGCCTTGTCGAGCAGGGGCGGCAGTTCCTCGGTGAGGAAGGTCTGCCACTTGTTGCGCCCGAGCACCGGGTCGTCCTTCTGCCAATCCGTGTAATAGGAGAAGGCCCCACCCACCGGGGTCACCACATTCACGTGCTTGTCGGCGAAGAAGCGCTGGTAATCGGTCTTCTCCCGCCAGGTGGCGTCGTCCTCGCCGCCACCGGCGCCGTTGAGGAGGTACAGGGTCGGCGCGGGCTCTTCGCTGCCCTGCGGCCGGAGCACGTCAAGCGCAATGGTCTTGCCCATCGCGGCGGAGTACACCTCAGCGAGCCAGACGGTCGGCGACACCTTGGTCAACGAGGTCAATCGTGCGGGCAGCTTCGCGGTCGCGGGTTCGGTCGCACTCGGTGCCGCCGAACTAGGCGGCACGGAGGGCGTGACCGGTTCGGCCGATGCGACGCCGGTTCCTGCGACCACCGCGGCACAGACGCTCGACAGCAGTACGGCCCGCGAACGGAAACTACGCACGTTTAACCCCTTACGCCCCATCATTAACTTCAGTCACATACTAGCCGGTTGCGACCGATGCCCGAAACCCATCCGCGCAGACGCCGAAAGACACTGGCCAGCGCATTTTCACGACGACAACCCGCAGTGCGAAGTGTCTTTCCACAGCCTCGGCTTGTAACCTCTGCTAAGCGAACAGCCAGATACACCGAACAAACGAGTGCGACGGGATCCCCAAGGTGGCAGACGCCGAGCAGAAGACCGCCGAGCAGAAGACCGAGGCCGCACCGGACCGCGCGACCGACAGCGCCGGAGCGCCGGAGTCCGAGGGAACGCTCGCGACCTCCGTCGAGAAGCCCGCCGACGCCCCCAAGTCGGCCGAGTCAGTCGTCGACGCCTCGGTCGAGTCGGCCGCCGAGGATCATCCGAAGCCGAAGAAGCGGCGCGACGGGCACCTCTATCAGATCGACTTCGTCCGCCTGTTCACCTTCGGCAGCGTCATCCTCGACCACGTCATCCTCCAGCTGGCGACGTCCGCCGATGTGGCGGCCCACGGCCTCGGACTCCTCTTTCGCTACACCCGATACTGCTTCTTCGCCCTCACCGGCTTCGTCCTGACGTACCAGTACCGCAATCGCGACCTGCACGCCCCGACCTTCTGGCGGCGTCGATACAAGCTGATCGGCCTGCCGTTCGTGGCCTGGACCCTGTTCTACTGGGGCAAACGCCACTTCGAGTACGGCGGCGTGAACGGCATCGTCGAGCTCTTCACCGACCCCAGCACCGGGCTGTTGGCGCTCAAGAGCCTGGTCTACGAGCTCATCACCGGCGATGCCGCCTACCACCTGTACTTCCTGTCGGTGAGCATGCAGATCTACCTGGTGTTCCCGCTGGTCCTGTGGGTCATCAAACGAACCTGGGGTTATCACCGCTACATTCTGGCGGCGAGCCTGGCCTTCCACCTGTGGCTGCTGTTCCACATGGTCCGCCCGCCGCTCGCGATCTTCCAGATCTCCCCGCTCGACAAGCTCTGGGCACACATGAGCATCACCCTGCTCCCGTACCAGTTCTTCATCCTCGCCGGCTGTCTCGCGGCGTACCACTTCGACGCCTTCGCCCGCACGATGCGCCGCTACCGGGCTCCCCTCGTCGTGATCTCGCTGATCGCGATCGTCGTGACCCTGATCTACTACGTCGCGATCGTCGACAGCGACGGTCCAGGCCCCGTCACCGGCGAAGAGATGTTCCGTGCGACCAACGTCTTCATGGTCCACAACTCGTTCGCCCTGGTCGGGATCATCATCATCCTGTACATCTGCGGAACCATCTGGCAGGACCGCCGGCGCAACGGCTCGCTGGCCGACAACGTCATGCGGGTGGCCGCCGACCGCTCGTTCGGCATCTACCTGGCGCACGTTGCGGCGCTGTCCGCCGTCGTCGTGACCTCGCGCGGCCTCCTCGACGACATTCCGCTGTGGCTCAACATCACGGTGACCTACCTGGTGACCGTCATCGTCACCGTCTATTGGGTCGAGGCTCTGCGCCGCAGCCCGATCAGCCTGATCACCACCGGCCGCGAGCGGATCAACTGGCGCATCCAGCAGTGGACTCGATCAGCTGTGGTCGGCGTGGTCGGCGCAGCCGTCGGATTGACCATCTACGCGACCTTCAACGAGCCGCTCGGCGTCCTGGTCACCGGCATCAGTGCACTATTGCTGCTGTCGGCCGCGGTGGTCGCGGTGAAGCAGGCCAAGGCCGCCCGCACCGCCGAGGTCGCTGCCTGATCGACGCGGCACGTCCGACGAGTCAGGACTCCCCGCGCACCGATTCGACCACCAGGTCGGCGATCCCCGCCTTGCCCGACGCATTGGGGTGGAACGCCATGCCCTTGCCGAATCCGCGCGCCCAGGGTTCGGGTCCGCAGACCGAGTGCTCGTCGGCAAGGCCCGTCGTCACCACGTGATCGGCGCCGGTTCGGTCAGCGACGCGCTGATTGACGGCCGACATCTCGTCGGCGATCTGCGCATCCTGCACCACGTTCCACGGCGCCAGCGGCAGCATCGGGCACATCGGCGCGTTCATCGAGACCACCGGCGTGTAGTCCACGATGACCACGTCGGCCCGGGGCGCGCGCGCCTTGATCGCCTTGACCGCTGACACCAGTGACGCCTCGAGCCGGGCGTAGTCGGCGGTCGTCGGCGCGGCCGGCGGCAGACGGCCCGACCCGCACGAAGGCAACAGACCGAGCGCGACCAGGTTGGTGCACGCCTCGGTGATGAGCCGCCCGACGAAGTCGATGTCGTTGCCGCCGGTGGTGATGGTGACCAGCTCGGTGTCGGCATCGACTGCTTCGATCTGCGGACGGCGCTGGGATCTCCGATCCTTGGGGCCGGTCACGAGTTCCGCGGCGGTCGATCCGGAGCAGGTGACGTCGATCAGCTTGAGGCCCAGCTGCTCGGCGACCTGACTCGGGTAGTTGTCGCCGGTGCGCAGGCACCCGCGGTCGACGATCGGACCGTCGCCCGGTCCGGCGGCGAACGAGCTTCCGATCGCCACGTAGTTCGGTTGCACAGCATGCTTCTCCGCCGTCTCTACGACGGTGGCGCTGCTCGACGGCGCGCCGCCCCGCGAAGTCGACAACACGATCCCGATCATCGCTGTCACGGCCACCGTGACAACGACCGCGAGGACTGCAGCAGGACGATTGGCGACAGGACGCATGGGGAAAAGTCTCACACACTCACCTGTGTGGACCCCAAATCGCTACTGGCGCGGCGGAAAGCCCTGCTGACCGAACGGCGGCTGCTGCGGAAAACCACCCGGCTGGGGCGCCTGGCCGTAGCCCTGCTGCCCTGGCCACTGACCCGGCTGTCCGAACTGCTGGGGCTGACCGAACTGCTGGGGCTGTCCGAACTGCTGGCCCTGCGGCTGACCGAACTGCGGCGCGGGGAACTGCTGTCCCGGGAACCCCCCTGCGGGTGCGCGGTTGCCGCCGAGCAGGTCTGGTCGCATCGTCGACAGGACTGCGACCGCTCCGGCGACGAGCGCGGCCAACGCGCCCAAGAGGGTCAGCCACAGCCCGTATCCGGCACCGAGGTCGGACTTCTCCGGCACGTCCTCCATCCCGACGGCACCGGTCGGATCGGCGACGAACACGATGGCGGCGATGGTCGCGGCCGCACCGCCGACGGTCGTGACGATGGCACCGATTCCACTGAACCGGCCGACCAGCAGGAGCACGGCGCCCGCGGCGATCAACACCCCGAGCAGCAGCGTCCAGATACCCGGGGAGTCTGCTTTCTCGTCGGCCGAGTTCGAGAACTCCTTCTCCTGCTCGGCCATGGTCGCCTCGAGTCGGTCGCGGATCAGATCCGGGGCGTCGATGACCTTGATCTCCGCGCTGCCCGAGCCCATGCCGGACACCGCCATGTTGATCTCGACGGAGGTGCTCATGGCGCCTATGTCCTGCGAAGACGTCGCCGAACCCGACACCCACGTGAGGAAGGCGCAGACGATCAACACCAGCGCCGCAACCAGCGCGACCGCCCCGAGGATCATGCGAACGGTAGACGGCGGCGCGACCGGTGCCAGCAGCCCGCCGGACGCCGACTGCGCCGGAGCCGGTTGGAACTGGGGGTTCTGAAACTGGGGGTTCTGGAATTGGGGGTTCTGAAATTGGGGGTTCTGGGGCGGTTGAAACGACATCTCAGATCTCCTACGCGGTAGCCGACTGCGGTGCGACGGGCAGCGGCCGTACCGAGTGTTCGTTCATCGTAATCTTCGCTGGTCACAACCGCGCGAGGGGGGACGATCAAACAACCGACACACGACACGGGTGTCGCGTGTCTGAACTAGCCGAGGACGCGGCCGATCAGCTCCCAGACCGTCGCCCGGGCCGACGGTGTCAGCGGGAACTTCGCGAAGGTCAGCACACCGTGGAACAGGCCGTCGAGACGATGTCCGTGGACTTCCACCCCGTCGGCACGCAGACGATCGGCATAGCGTTCGGCGGAATCGCACGGCGGATCCAGTTCCGCGCTCACCACGACCGCAGGCGGCAGACCGGCCAGCGACGCCGCCTTCGACGGCATCACCAACGGGTCGTCGCGCTCCCCCGGCGCGTACTGATCCCAGTACCAGGCCATGGCCGCGGCGCTGTTGTAGTAGCCCTCGCCGTAGCGACGGTACGACTCGGTGTCGACGTCGTCGTCGATCATCGGATACAGCAGGATCTGCGCTGCGATCTCCGGGCCGCCACGGTCGCGCACCGCCAGGCAGACGGCGGCCGAGAGCAGTCCGCCCGCGCTGTCGCCGGCCACGGCCAGGCGCGTCGGATCGCCCCCGTAGCCGCCGATGTGCTGCGCCGTCCAGCCGACCGCGGCGTACATGTCTTCCAGCGCCGCCGGTGCCGGATGCTCCGGAGCCAGCCGATACTCCACGGAGACCACCACGCTCGCCGTGTTCTCGGCCAGCGAGCGGGCGAACTCGTCGTGGCTGTCGATGCCGCAGAAGACGAAGCCGCCGCCGTGCGCGAACACGATCGTCGGCAGCGCTCGATCTGCGGCCGCGTGCGGGGTGTAGATCCGCAGGGGCAGCGCGTTGCCGTCGGGGCCGTCGATCGTCACGTCGACCACCGCCCGCATGGCGGGCTCGTCGCCGAGCGGCGCTCGCCGCGCATCGATCATGCCGCGGACCTCGGCGGCGGGGAATGCGGTGACATCGGGGAAGCCCGCTTCGAGAGTGGCCAGCATGGCCTCCACTTCGGGGTGCAGGTCGGGTCGACGCGTGCTCATCGGATGCCTCCGCGGTAGTGAGTCAGGAGAGGTCCCGCCGACGAGGTCCGCGGAACGGTGCGACCCCACGGTATGAGAGGTTCGTCGACCCCGGAGCGGAGTGTCCCGGCCAGCGGGACCCGCACCGCAACGCGAAAGACGCCGGTCGCCGACGGGATCTCTCCCGTGGCGACCGGCGTCTGACGGTCGTCTCAACCGATCACAACGATCAGCCCGCTTCAGTCGATCAGCCGGCGTCGCCCTCGGCGGTCTTGGACAGCTCCACCGGAGCATCCGGGATCGCGCGCGGACGCTCGGATCCGGTGAAGGTGAACTTGGCGTCGTCGCCGTCGCCTTCGCCGTCCCAGTTCTCGACGTCGATCAGGATGATCTGGCCTGCCTTGATCTCCTCGAAGAGGATCTTCTCCGACAGCTGATCCTCGATCTCGCGCTGAATGGTGCGACGCAGCGGCCGGGCACCCAGCACCGGATCGAAGCCGCGCTTGGCCAGCAGGCTCTTGGCCTTCGGGGTCAGCTCCAGGTCCATGTCCTTGGCCTTCAGCTGCTCCTCGACACGGCCGATCATCAGGTCGACCATCTGGATGATCTCGTCGCGAGTCAACTGGTGGAAGACGATGATGTCGTCGATGCGGTTCAGGAACTCCGGGCGGAAGTGCTTCTTCAGCTCGTCGTTGACCTTCTGCTTCATCCGGTCGTAGTTGGAGCCACTGCCGTCGTCCTTGCTGAAGCCCATGCCGACGGCCTTGGAGATGTCGGCGGTGCCCAGGTTCGACGTGAAGATCAGCACCGTGTTCTTGAAGTCGACGGTGCGACCCTGACCGTCGGTGAGACGGCCGTCTTCGAGGACCTGCAACAGGGTGTTGTAGATCTCCGGGTGGGCCTTCTCGATCTCGTCGAACAGCACGACGGAGAACGGCTTGCGGCGCACCTTCTCGGTGAGCTGGCCGCCCTCCTCGTAGCCGACGTAGCCCGGAGGGGCACCGAACAGGCGCGAGGCGGTGAAGCGGTCGTGGAACTCGCCCATGTCGATCTGGATGAGCGAATCCTCGTCGCCGAACAGGAACTCGGCCAGCGCCTTCGACAGCTCGGTCTTGCCGACGCCGGACGGGCCGGCGAAGATGAACGAGCCGGAGGGCCGCTTCGGGTCCTTCAGGCCGGCGCGAGTGCGGCGGATGGCGCGGGACACGGCCTCGACGGCCTCGTTCTGGCCGATGAT
>NZ_JAAYXO010000226.1 GCF_012515855.1 Gordonia sp. (in: high G+C Gram-positive bacteria) | reverse complement strand
TCCAGGTGGAGCACCCGGTCACCGAGGAGACCGCGGGCATCGACCTCGTCCGCCAGCAGTTCCGCATCGCCGAGGGCAAGGCCCTCGAGTTCACCGAGGACCCCGCACCGCGCGGCCACTCCTTCGAGTTCCGCATCAACGGTGAGGACGCCGGCCGCGGCTTCCTGCCCGCCCCCGGCCCGGTCAGCGTGTACCGCGAGCCCACCGGGCCCGGCGTCCGCGTCGACTCCGGCGTCCGCGAGGGCGACGTGATCGGCGGCCAGTTCGACTCGATGCTGGCCAAGCTGATCGTGACCGGCGAGAACCGCACCCAGGCCCTGGAACGCGCCCGCCGCGCCCTGGCCGAGTTCGAGGTCGGCGGCCTCGCCACCGTCATCCCGTTCCACCGCGCCATCGTCTCCGACCCCGCCTTCATCGGCAGCATGGGCGCGGACGGCGTGGAGAAGTTCGACGTCTACACCAAGTGGATCGAGACCGACTGGGAGAACACGATCGAGCCGTTCACCGGCGGCGAGCCGATCGACGACGAAGACGACGCTCCGCGTCAGAAGGTCGTGGTCGAGGTCGGCGGTCGTCGCGTCGAGGTCTCGCTTCCGGGCGACCTCAACCTCGGTGGCGGCGGCACTCGCCGCAAGCCCAAGGCACGCACCCGCAAGAAGGGCGGCGCCGCCGCAGCGTCGGGCGACGCCGTGACCGCGCCGATGCAGGGCACCGTGGTCAAGGTCGCCGTCGAAGAGGGCGCCACCGTTGAAGAGGGCGATCTGGTCGTGGTCCTGGAGGCCATGAAGATGGAGAACCCGGTGACCGCGCACAAGGCGGGCACCGTGACCGGCCTGGCCGCCGAAGCCGGCGCAGCCGTCACCCAGGGCACCGTCCTGCTCGAGATCAAGTGATTCCCGCGGCCCAGCCGCACATCTGAGCCCTGCGGCGCAGCCGCACATCTGAGCCCTGCCGCTCGTCTCACCCGTTCCGGGTCGGGGCGGGCGGCAGAGCGCTTTCGGTCGACCAGTTCCGTTGGAAGGATGAGTCATGGAAGCCGTCGAGATCAACGCCGGGGCCTGGTATCTGCGCGCGCTGCGCGACGACGACCGGCTCTCCGACGTCCCCGCCCTGCGACTGCTTGGGGTCGACGACCCCGAACGCTATGTCCGCCAGGCCGATGCTGCCTGGGCGGCTGACTCCGGCCTCACGTGGGCCGTCTGCGTGCCGACGACCGGAGAGTTGGCCGCGGTGATCGGCGTCGACTCCGCGGGGGTCACCGCGGGCCTCGCCCGCGAGGAGTTCGCCGAAGCCCTCAGTGCCGCCGTCGATCCGGCGACGCGCTGCGCGGCCGCGCTGCTGGGCGTGGCGCCGACCCCGCTGCAGGCGGCGCTTCCCGGCCGCTGACCCGGGAAAGTCCCGAGACCCGGCCGCGGACGTCTCCGCCGACCTAGAGTCGAAGCAGCGCTTCATGCAGAAACGGGCAAAGGGGATGGCATGGTCAGATGGCTGCTGGTGGTAGGACTCTGGATCGTCGCGGGGTTGTCGTTGCTCTTGGTGTTCCTGGTCTCGCCGTGGTGGCTGTTCCTCACCGTCCCCCTCGCCCTGATCGCCGCCGTCGGCCTCTACGACCTGGTGCAGACTCGGCACAGCATCCTCCGGAACTACCCCGTCCTCGGGCACTTCCGGTTTCTGCTCGAGTCGATCCGACCGGAGATTCAGCAGTACTTCGTCGAACGCGACACCGACGGGACCCCTTACGACCGCGATACCCGCAGCACGATCTACCAACGTGCCAAGAACGTCAAGGACGTCGACTCGTTCGGCACCGAGCGCGACCTCAATTCCGTCGGATACGAGTACGTGCGGCATTCGATCCTCGCCCAGGCCGCGCCCGAAGGCACGCCGCGCACGCGGATCGGCGGACCCGACTGCACCCAGCCCTACGACATGGCGATGTACAACGTCTCGGCGATGAGTTTCGGCTCGCTGTCGGCCAACGCGATCCTGGCGCTGAACGGCGGCGCAGCCAAGGGCGGGTTCGCGCACGACACGGGTGAGGGCGGCCTGTCCCGCCATCATCTGAAGCCGGGCGGCGACCTCATCTGGGAGATCGGCACCGGATACTTCGGCTGTCGCACCGACGACGGCCGGTTCGACGCCGAGAAGTTCCGCGTCGGCGCGGCCCACCCTCAGGTCAAGTGCATCTCCATCAAACTGTCCCAGGGCGCCAAGCCCGGCCTCGGCGGCGTGATGCCCGGTGCCAAGGTGACCCCCGAGATCGCCGAGATCCGCGGCGTCCCCGTCGGCGAGACCGTGGTGTCGCCGCCGTCGCACAACGCCTTCAGCTCCCCGGTCGGGCTGTGCGAGTTCATCGGCCGCCTGCGGGAACTGTCCGGCGGGAAGCCGGTCGGATTCAAGCTGTGCGTCGGTTCGCGCAGCGAACTCCTCGGCATCTGCAAGGCGATCCGCAAGACCGGGATCGCGCCCGACTTCATCATCGTCGACGGCGCCGAAGGCGGCACCGGCGCCGCACCGATCGAGTTCGAGGATCACGTCGGCATGCCGCTCACGCAGGGCCTGATGACCGTGCACAACGCTCTGGTCGGGACCGGCCTGCGCGGGCAGATCCGGATCGGCGCCTCCGGCAAGGTCACCAACGGTGTCGACATCGTCAAACGGGTGATCCAGGGCGCCGACTTCACGTTGGCCGCGCGGGCGATGATGATGGCCGTCGGCTGCATTCAGTCCCAGGAATGCCACACCAACAAGTGCCCGGTGGGTGTCGCGACGCAGGATGCTCGGCGCGGACGCGCGGTGCACGTGCCGGACAAGACCGAGCGCGTGTATCAGCTGCAGCGTCACGTGGTCGACAACGCCAAGCAGTTCATCGCATCCATGGGCCTGCAGAGCTTCGACGACCTGCACCCGTCGATGCTGATGCGGACCGTCGCCCCGAACGAATCGAAGTCGTACGCGGAGATCTACGAGTGGCTCGAGCCCGGGCAACTGCTCGAGGACCCGCCGGACTCGTGGCTGCAGGACTGGGAGTACTCGAGTGCAGACGCCTTCGTCCTCGCCAGCACGCACGTCCCCGATCCGGCCGCGCGTGCGCGGATGCGGGGCCGCACCGACAACCGGCTCGCGCTGTGACTCAGCGCCAGGCGAAGACCGGCTGCTCCAGGTCGTGGACCCGGGTGTCACGCCCGGCGAGGACCACCTCAGCGAACTGGTAGATCACCGCGGCGGTCGGCGCGTGGACCACGGTGTCGGCGATG
>NZ_JAAYXO010000225.1 GCF_012515855.1 Gordonia sp. (in: high G+C Gram-positive bacteria) | reverse complement strand
TTCTCGATCGGCGCGGTGGGCGGCATCGGCATCAACACGGCCCACGAGATGGGGCACAAGAAGGTCGACCTGGAGCGCTGGCTCTCGAAGGTCACCCTGGCGCAGACCTTCTACGGTCACTTCTTCATCGAGCACAACCGCGGCCACCACGTGCGCGTCGCCACGCCGGAGGACCCGGCCAGCTCACGCTTCGGCGAGAGCTTCTGGACCTTCCTGCCGCGCAGTGTGATCGGCAGTGTCAAGTCGGCATGGGAACTCGAAGCGACCCGCATGAAGCGACTCGAGCGGCCGGTGTTCCACCCGAGCAACGACGTCCTGAACGCCTGGGTCATGTCGATCGTCCTGTGGGGCGCGCTCACCGCGATCTTCGGCTGGCAGATCCTGCCCTTCGTCGCGATCCAGGCCGTGTACGGATTCTCGCTCCTCGAGACCGTCAACTACCTCGAGCACTACGGCTTGCGCCGCAACAAGAATGAGCGCGGCCGCTACGAGCGCTGCACCCCCCAGCACAGCTGGAACAGCGACCACATCTGCACCAACATCTTCCTGTACCACCTGCAGCGCCACAGCGATCATCACGCGAACCCCACGCGCCGCTACCAGACGCTGCGCAGCTTCGACGAAGCCCCGAACCTGCCGAGCGGCTACGCCAGCATGATCACCGTCGCCTACTTCCCGCCGATCTGGCGCAAGATCATGGACCACCGCGTCCTCGACCACTACGACGGCGACCTCACTCGGGTCAACATCCAGCCGGGCAAGGAAGCCAAGGTGCTGGCGAAGTACGGAAAGGCCTCGGCATGAGTGCGTACCAGTGCGAAGTCTGCGACTACATCTACGACGAGGCCAAAGGCGCTCCCCGAGAGGGCTTCCCGGCCGGCACTCCGTGGAGCGCAGTCCCCGACGACTGGACCTGCCCCGACTGCGGCGTCCGCGAGAAGATCGATTTCGAATTGATGGGAGCATGACGTGAACTTCAAACTCTTCCGCTGCGAGCAGTGCGGCTTCGAGTACGACGAGGCCGAAGGCTGGCCCGAGGACGGCATCGAACCCGGCACCCGCTGGGACGACATCCCAGACGACTGGAGCTGCCCGGACTGCGGCGCGGCCAAGGCCGACTTCACGATGGTCGAGGTCGCCCGGTCATGACCGCCCAGACCGCGCCCGGCGCCGATTCAGCGGCAGGCATCGTGATCATCGGAGCGGGCACCGCCGGCGTCACCGCGGCGGCCACGCTGCGTGCCGGGGGGTACGGCGGGACCGTCACGCTGATCGGCGCCGAGCCCGGTCTGCCCTACCGTCGCACGGCGCTCTCCAAGGACCTCCTGGCCGCCGACCTCTCCGAGGCGCGCATCGCCCTGCAGAAGCCCGAGTTCTGGGATGCCAAGAGCATCGACGTCCGGGACAGTGTCCGCGTCACCGCGATCGACCCCGACGCGCGGACCGTCGCCCTCGACGACGGCAGCGCTCTGCGCTATGCGGCACTCGTCCTGGCCACCGGAGGGCAACCGGTCCGGCCGGGATGGCTCGACGACGCGGTGCCGTCGCTGCGGACCCGCGACGACGCGCTCGCGATCCGTGACGATCTCCGTCGGTCGGAGCGGCTCATCGTCATCGGCGGCGGCCTCATCGGCCTCGAACTGGCGGCCTCGGCTGCCTCCCACGGGATGAGCGCCTCGGTGGTCGAAGTCAGTGACCGACTGGTCGGCCGGGTGATGCCCGCGGTGGTCTCGGACTACCTCGCTGCGCTCCACGCCGACAACGGCGTGTGGCTGCGCACCTCGTCGGCTGCCGATTCCGCCGGTCCGCGCCGCGTGCAGCTCGCCGACGGGACGCATCTGGTCGGCACCGTGGTCGCCGCCATCGGCGCGCGCCCCGACCTCGCGCTCGCCGAAGCCGCGGGCGTGCCCGTGTGCCCCGACGGCATCGTGGTGAACAGCGCCCTGGCCACGGACGTCCCCGGCATCTACGCCGCGGGCGACGTCGCGGCCCTGCCCGATCTGCGAACCGGCGCGCCTGCACGCGGCGAGCACTGGTTCGGAGCCACCGACCAGGGCAAGGCCGTCGCGAAGTCGGTGCTGGCCGATCTCGCCGGAACGCCCGCGCCGACCTTCGCCGAGGTCCCGCGAGCCTGGACCATGCAGTACGGAGTCAACATTCAGATGGTCGGCTGGCCCACCGCGTCGGACGACATCCGGGTGGACGGCTCGCTCGCGGACAGCGACGCCCTGGTGACGACCTTCGACGAGGGAGGTGCGCTGATCGGCGCGGTAGCCGTCGGCCGAGCGGCTGCGGCGCGCGAATGCCGCTCGGAGATCGCGGCGGGTCTAGGCTCGAAGGTGTGAGCGCTCCGACCGCACCCCATCCGGCCAGCTACGCCGAAGCCAGCAAGCAGCTGCTGCGGGCCACGCTGCTCGACGGGATGCGGAACCTGCTGCGCGAGAAGGACTGGGCGCGGGTCACGATGGCCGACGTCGCTCGGCAGGCCGGTGTCAGCAGGCAGACGGTCTACAACGAGTTCTCGTCGCGCGCCGGACTGGCACAGGCCTACGCGCTCCGGCTGGCCGACGAATTCTGTGGCGAGATCGTCGCGGCCGTCGCGGCGCACGAGGACGACGTCGAAGGGGCGTTGCGGGCCGGTTTCACCGGCTTCCTCGCCAGCGCGGCCGACGATCCGCTGATTCAATCGCTGCTGTCGGGCGAGGCGAAGCCGGATCTGCTCAAGCTCATCACCACCGACGCGGCACCGCTCATCGCCTCGGCGAGCGCCCAACTCGAGGTGCTGCTCGTGGAGTCCTGGATCGCGATCGACCAGGAGCTGGCGGGGCGGATCGCCCGAATGATCGCGCGGATGGCGCTCAGTTATGTGGCGATGCCGCCGGACCCGGATGCCGACACCGACGTCGCGGACGACCTCGCCGCGGTGCTGGCGCCGGCGATCGTCGCGGCTCGCGCCTGAACGATCGCCGGCTCAGCTCGGCCGGCTTCAGCGACTCAGCGGGTCAGGAACGCCCGCACCGTCGCCTCGAAGGCCTCCTTGGCCTCGATCATCACCCAGTGCCCGCAGTTCGGGAAGATGTGCAGTTCGGCGTTGGGGATCAGCCGCATCGGCGCCAGCGACATGTCCGGCGGGCTCACCCGATCGTCGCGACCCCAGGTCAGGAGGGTCGGGCACTTCACCTTGTGCATCATCGCCCAGTACGGCGGGGTGTCGGCGTTGGCCTGGTACTGCTGCATCATCGCGAAGGCCTTGGAGCCGTACATCATGGCGGCGGTCTTCTGCGCGGCCGGATCGTTGGCCGCTTCCCAGCGCTCTTCGATGAGCTCCTCGGTGACGATCTTGCGGTCGTAGACCATCGAGTTCAGCCAGCGCAGCAGCTTGTCGCGGTCGGGGGCGTCGGTGAACTCCTGCAGCAGGCGGATGCCCTCCGACGGGCTCGACGAGAAGAGGTTGGGGCCCACGCCGCCGATGGTCACCAGCTTCTCGACACGCTCGGGATACTTGATCGCCAGGTTGATGCCCACGACACCGCCCATCGAATTACCGACCATGGCGGCCGACGGAATGTCGAGGGCGTCCATGAATCGGATCACCGAGGCGCCCGCGGTCAGGACCGGATGTCCTTCGACGGCGTCGGAGACGCCGAAGCCCGGGAACTCGACGATGTAGGTGTGGTGGGTCTGGGCGAAGTGCTCCAGGTTGCCGCGGTAGTTACGCCAGCCGTTGACGCCGGGTCCGGAGCCGTGCAGGAGGAGCAGGACGTCGTCGTGCTGCTCTCCGGCCTCGTGGTAGCGGATGACTGCCTGGTCGGTGCTGATCTCGCGCTTAGTTGCCTCGTAGGTCACGTCCATGCCTCCACAATAGAACGTGTTCTAATTTCTTGACAGCCGTAGGCTGGTTGTCATGAACATCGACTCTTCTCTTCCGCTCGTCGCCGCGGGTCTCGTCGGCGGCTACGCCACGGCCCGCTACTCGGGAATCCGCCCCCTCGGCGGCGCCGTCCTCGCTGCGGCGGGTGCGGGTGCCGGTCGCAGCTGGTTGCGCAGGGGGCCGGCGGTTACGGGCGCTTTGTCGGCAACGTACCTGGGTGCGTTCGGAATCTCACATCCCCTCGCCAAGAAGATCGGCGCCTGGCCGTCGGTGCTGGTCATGACCGGTGCGACCGTCGGCGTCACCGCCGCGACGCTGGCCCTGGTCGACAAGAAGTAGCGGGCGATCCGGCGCTCCTCGGAGGACGATGGACAGTGCGGCGCGCAGCGCCGCGCTAGTCGAAGGGGAGAAGCGTGTTCCGACCGAAGTCGATCGTCGTCCTGGCGTGCCTGTTCACCTTGGCGATGGTGCTGGCCGCGTGCGGCGGTGCCGACTCCGCGCTTCCCCCGCCCCCGGCCACGGTGAGCGTCGCCGTGGCGAACGGCAAACCGATCAACCCGACGGAGCCGATCGTCGTCGCGGCGACCGACGGCACCCTGAAGGACGTCGCGGTCACCAACGCGAGCGGCAAAGCGGTTGCGGGCACGCTCGACGGTGACGCCACCCACTGGTCGACCACCGAAGACCTCGGCTACGACGCCACCTACACGGTCAGGGCCACCGCGGTGAATGCGGACAACGCTCCGGTCGCCAAGACCTTCAACGTCATCACGATCGCACCCGAATTCACCGCGTACGCCAACGTGATTCCGGCGCCCGAGGTGGTCGACGGTGTCGGCATCGGCGTCGGTCAGCCGATGGTCTTCCAGTTCACCAAACCGGTCAAGAACCGCGACGAGGTGCAGAAGCGACTCAAGGTCACGACCGCTCCCGCGCAGCCCGGCGCCTGGTATTGGATCGACGATCAGAACGTCCACTACCGCGGACCCGAGTACTGGAAGCCGGGCACCAAGATTCACATCGAGGCCGACATCTACGGCGTCGACCTCGGTGACGGCGTGTACGGCGCGGAAGACACGGCGATGGACTACACGGTCCACGACTCGTGGATCGCCAAGGCCGACGGCGCCACCGAACTCCTCACCGTCTTCCACAACGGGAAGCAGGTGAAGCAGATGCCGATGAGCCTGGGCGAGCCCGCCAACCCGTCGCACAGCGGCCCGCACGTGATCTCGGAGAAGGCAGCGGTCACCGTGATGGACTCGTGCACCTACGGCGTGTGCCAGGGCGATCCCGGCTACTATCGCGAGACCGTTTACAACGACCTGCGCATCTCCAACGACGGTGAGTTCGTCCACTCTGCGCCGTGGTCCGTCGGGCAGCAGGGCGCGGCCAACGTCTCGCACGGCTGCGTGAACCTCAGTCCCGAGGACTCGAAGTGGATGTTCGACAACTTCGGTCTCGGAGACGTCGTCGAGGTCACCAACTCCGGCGGCCCGCCGCTGCCGGTGTGGGACACCTACGGCGACTGGGAGCTGACCTGGGAGCAGTGGCAGGCCGGGGCTGCGTAATAGGCGCTCACCCCTCCAGGGATGCGCGATCCTCGTCGCCGAACGTGTCCTCGAGGGTCGCGGGCGAGTAGTCGAGGTCGATCTCTTCCACCGGGCGACCGCGTGCCGACTCGATGGCGCCCAGTCTGCGCTGGGCGCGATCGGCGGCGTACGAGAGGAACTCGCCGTTGTCGATGCCGAACGGCGGCTCGTCGAACTGCTCGTTGACCCAGGAGATCATGCCGAGCGCCATGGGCAGCAGTTCGCCCATGCGCTCGGTGACCGCGTCCCACAGGCTGTCGTCGGCGGCGACATGCCTGCGGCAGGTGAAGGTGCCCCATGCCATGTGCCGACGCTCGTCGTCGGCGATGTGGCTGATCAGCGACTGCATGCCGGGGAGGATGCCGCGTTCGACGCAGATCTTCTGCCAGGCGAAGTAGCCGGTCAGCGCCAGGGATCCTTCGATCACGTGGTTGTAGGTGACGCTGGCGCGGATCTGGTTGAGCGGCGACGGGTCGGAGGACAGAATCTGCAGTGACCGGGGCAGTTCGTCGTAGAACAGCTGCCGGTAGAACGGATTCTCCGCGACGTAGGGGTGCAGGTCGTCGACGAGGCCGACGGCGTCCATCCACAGCCGGAAGCCCTGCGCGTGCTTGGCCTCTTCGAGGCAGAACTGCGACAGGTACATCTCGTCGCCGAAGCGACCCTCGGACGCCATCGCCGACATGAACGGCTGGATGTCCTGGGTCACGGCCTCCTCGCCCGCGACGAACTGCGCGACGAGGTAGGTGGCACTGCGCCGCTGGTCGTCGTCCAGCGCGGCCCAGTCGGCGGCGTCCGCACTGAAATCGAGTGCCGCGGGATCCCACGTCTTACCGTTGCCCTTGGTGAACAGGCGGAGCGGAAACGCCTCCCAGTGCAATCCGCCCGCGCGTAGCGTCGAGAATCCCTGTCGCTGTCCAGAACCAGAGTGCGTCACGGTCATGACCGCGACCCTAGTCCGCTTTCGCGCCGCGTCTCGTCGAATCGCAACACAAGTGGTGCCGGTACGCGACCGTCACCTTCGTCGGTACTCGGTGCTCCGGTCGCCGCGTCCACCGACTTGTTCGACGAGGTCGAGGTGGGCGAGCTTGCGTAGGGCGTAACTGGTCTGGGAGTGAGACAGGCCTGACCGCTCCGCGATCTCCGCGAGACTGCCCGGCCTGTCGAGTGAATCCCACACCGCGGGTGCGTTCTTGCTGACCGCAGGCAGATCGATCTGCCGGTCGTCGGTGGGGAACAAGGGGGCGATGACGTCGACCGTCGGCGTCGTCTGTTTGGTGTCGTCCACCAGGTGTGCGGCCAACCGGTACGTCGTCGAGCCGCGATCGCCGAGCGCATCCGCGACGCCTGCATTCACCAAACCCTGGAGGAGAGCGCGCGCCGCGATGGAATCGATCGGTGCATACTCGTCCCGCACAAGGGAGTTCGTCCAGATCTGGCCGCTCCGCATGGACACCAGGATCTCGCGCTGCATATCGGATAGGGGCGCATCGGCGGCGACCTCGCCGAGCCACGCAAGATCATCTGAAGTCAGAAGCGAATGCCGAGATACGACAGCGGTGAATCGGACGCTTGCGTCGGAGAAGGTGGGGGTGCGGAGACCCGCCTTGCGGAGGGCTGCACGGGCCTCGCGGATTCCCCCGCCTTCGCCCTCGATGATGCGTTTGCCGTTCGGCGTGCGGATCAGCTTGGACATGTCGTAGAGGTACTCGTTCACTGAGGACTTGCCTGCCGCGGTACCGAGCTGTGCGACGGTGATCCCCCAGAGCCCCCCGGGATTGGTGATCACCAGGCGATCGTCTTTGATCCGAATCTCGACGCGCTTGGTCTGGGTGTGTGGGCCGAGGTCACGGTGGACGAGGGCATTCGCGATCAGTTCTCGGACGGCCACCATGGGGATCTCGTCTTCGTCCATCCCGTGGCCGTCTGGTCCGTAACGCATGGTGCGTCCGGTGTTACGGCGGACCCACTCCATTGCCTGGTCGAGGAGGTCGGGGAGTGGGCCGTCGAAATCGGCGAGGTCACGGGTGCGCCCCTCGCGACGATCTGGAAGCTCGACTGCCGCAGTGACAGCCAGCGACGGGATGAACTGTTGGGGATAGGTCCCTAGCGCGTACAGCCCGGCCACCGAGAGCTGATCCGTCCCCGGGGCGATGACAGCGCGGAAGCGAAGAATCTGGTCGTCAGAGGCCTCGGCGAGTCGACGGGACCCAGTACGTGCCTCGGCGATGAACTGGGGAACCAGGCGCGGATCGAGGTCTGCGACCGACGTGAGCGGCACGGGCGCTGAGTCGTAGCGGGGGCGATCGCGCAGCGAGATCAACTGGGCGATCTCTTGCTCGGACATCCGGTAATCGCCGTCCGCTTGTCGCAGGTAGGCATGTCCGCCGGACTTCGTTCGGCACGGACGATCGGAGGCGGGCAAGCCCGTGACCACCGCGACAACGATCTGCCGATCGTCGACGACCGCGATTTCAAACTCGACGTGCGGAGGCGGAATCAGTGCGTTGCGTGCTTGAGAAGCGATCCCCTGCTCGATCGTTGCGACGTCGTGGACGCCGACCACGGCGAAGTCGGCGGCCTCGTCGACACCGACGATGATGGTTCCGCCGGTCGGCAGGTTGGCAAATGCGCACAAGGTGTCGATGACCGTCGGGCATCCACCGGTCCCGAGTTTCACCTCGACGTCCGTACGGTCGCCGCCGTGGGTTCGAAGGTCCCCGAACAGCTCCTGTAGTCGCTCAGGCGTCCACATCATGACCTCGAGTGTAGATGAGACGGCTAGGTTTTAAATATTTAAATCAAATGTGCAAAGTGTGCGCCGAGAGTGTTGATGAGGCTGCAGGTGCCCGGTGCGGACCACCCATCACCGGGCATCGCTGGGATCGGGGAGGACGCCGTCACCCTCCGCTGGACTGCGATCGTCCCGGGCAGTGTCCGGGTCCGGCTTGCCGGGCCACCAGATCCGCGGACCGATGTCGAGTGTTAGGGCCGGCACCAGCAAGGACCGCACGATCAAGGTGTCGACCAGCACACCGAAGGCGACGAGGAAGGCGATCTGCGCCAGGAACATCAGCGGGATCACCGCCAGTGCGCTGAACGTGGCGGCCAGCACCAGACCCGCCGCGCTGATCACACCGCCGGTGCTGGTCAGCGCCCGAATCATGCCGTCGCGCGTGCCGTGCTTGTGCGCCTCCTCGCGGGCGCGGGTCATCAGGAAGATGTTGTAGTCGATGCCCAGCGCGACCAGGAAGACGAAGGCGAAGAGCGGTACCACCGGGTCGGCGCCGGGGAAGCCGAACGGACCGTTGAACAGCAGCGCGCCGACGCCGAGTGCGGTCCCGAACGACAGCACGGTGGTGGCCAGCAGAAGCAGCGGGGCCACCAGGCTGCGCAGCAGCACGATCAACACGATCAGGACCACCACCAGGACGATCGGAATGATCAGGTTGCGGTCGTGCTGGGCGGTGACGCGGGTGTCGAGGTCGACCGCGGTGCCGCCGCCGACGATGGCATCGGCGTTCGGAACGGTTTCCACCGCGTCGCGGATCGCGACGACCGTGTCCTGAGCGACGAGGGAGTTGGGGTCGTCGGCCAGTGTGACCTGCACGGCCTGGCGGCCGTCGTGCGTCACCGGTGTCATGTCGGCGGTGAGGACTTCGGCGGAGGCGACACCGTCGACGGTCCGGGTCTTCTCGGCGACGGCGGTCGCGCTGCCCTCGTCGACGATGATCCAGGTGGGCGTGCCCGACCCGGCGTCGAAATGGCGGGCGTGCATCTGCGCGCCGGTCACCGACTCCACTTCGCCGAGGAAGAAGTCGTCGGTCGAGACACCGTCGGCACGGAACATCGGGGCGAACGCCGCGCCGATCACCAGGACCACCAGTGTGCCCGCCCAGACCTTGCGCGGCGAGCGCGAGACGAATGCCGCCACTCGCTGCCAGATGCGGTGCGACGCGCCGGTCTCCGCGGTCGGGACCTTGGGCCAGAAGGCCACCCGGCCGATCAGTGCGAGCGCGGCGGGCAGGAAGGTGATGGAGGCCAGCAGCGACGCGGCGATGCCAATCGCCGCGATGGGACCCAGGCTGCGGTTGGAGTTCAGGTCGGAGAGCATCAGGCACAGCACACCGAGGATCACCGTGGTGGCCGACGCGGCGATCGGTGGGAGGGTGGCTCGCCACGCCGCCCACAGCGCGGTGCGAGCATCGGGTTCGTCGGCCAGCGACTCGCGGTACCGCGCCACCAGGAGGAGGGCGTAGTCGGTCGCGGCGCCGAAGACCAGGATGAACAGGATGCCCTGACTCTGCCCGTTCAGTTCGAGGGTGCCCGACTTCGCGAGGCCGTACACCGCGCCGGACGCCAGTGCGAGCGCGAAGATCGCCGAGAAGAGGACCACGAACGGCAGGATCGGCGAGCGATAGACGACGATCAGGATCAGCAGCACGACGATGCCGGCCACCAGCAGCAGGATGCCGTCGATGCCCGCGAATGCCTTCGACAGGTCGGCTGCCTGGGCGGCCGGGCCGGTGATCGCGACGGTGACGCCGGGCGGCGGGTTCGCCAGGGCATCGCGGAGTTCGCCGATCTGCTCCTTGGGCTTTCCATCGGTGGAGACCGGGACGAACATCTGCACGGCCAGCCCGTCGGCCGACGGCACCGCGGGCGAGAAGCGCTCCGCGAAGCCAGGCGTGCCCGCGAACCGGCCCACGGTGTCGGCGACGAAGGCGCGGTCCTGCGGCGTCATCGCCGAGTCCTTCTCGGCGACGACGATCGCCGGGAAGTAGTCGGTGTCGGTGAAGTTCGGAAGTTCTTCGGCGACCTTCGTCGATTCCGCGGATGCAGGCAGGAACGAGCTGGCGTCGTTGCTGGAGACGCTGGCCAGTTTGCCTGCGAGCGGACCGGTGACGCCGGCGATCGCGAGCCAGATCAGGACGAGGACGGCAGGCAGTACGACGCGCAGCAGATGGCGGGAGGTCATGGCACCGGTTTACACGAGTGCCACCTTCACCAGATGCGGACGCGCTCGTCCGGCTCCAGATACAGGTCGTCGCCTGGGGTGACGTCGAAGGCCTCGTAGAAGGAGTCGACGTTGCGGATGACCCCGTTGCAGCGGAACTCCGGCGGCGAGTGCGGGTCGATCGACAGGCGACGGATCGCCTCCTCGTCGCGGGTCTTGGTGCGCCAGATCTGCGCCCAGCTGAAGAACACCCGCTGCTGACCGGTGAGATCGTCGATGATCGGGGCGTCGCCGCCGACGGCTTCGAGAGCGATCCGGTACGCGACCAGTGCGATCGACAGGCCGCCGAGGTCGCCGATGTTCTCGCCGAGCGTGAAATCGCCGTTGACCTTGTACTCCGTATCGAGTCCGCTGGGTGTGAACTCGGCGTACTGGGCCGACAGCGCCGACGTCCGCTTGCCGAACTCGGTGCGGTCGTCGTCGGTCCACCAGTCGACCAGGTTGCCGTCGCCGTCGTACTTGGCGCCCTGGTCGTCGAAGCCGTGACCGATCTCGTGGCCGATCACCGCGCCGATGCCGCCGTAGTTGGCGGCGCCGTCGGCCTCGGGATCGAAGAACGGCGGCTGCAGAATCGCGGCCGGGAAGACGATCTCGTTCATACCGGGGTTGTAGTAGGCGTTGACCGTCTGCGGGGTCATGAACCATTCGTCGCGGTCGACCGGCGAGCCGATCTTGCGCAGTTCGCGGTCGGTCTCGTAGGCCGCCGAGCGCTGGACGTTCCCGATCAGGTCGGTCGGGTCCACCTCCAGGCCGTCGTACGAGAGCCAGGTGCTCGGGTAGCCGACCTTCGGGGTGAAGCGCTCGAGCTTGGACAGCGCCCGCACCCGGGTCTCCGGCGTCATCCACTCGAGGTCGGAGATGTTGCGGCGGTACGCCTCGATCAGATTGTCGATCAGCTCGTCCATCCGAGCCTTGGCCGCGGGCGGGAAGTGTCGTTCCACATATAGCTTGCCGACGGCGAATCCCATCGCGCCCTCGACGAAGCCGACGCCGCGCTTCCAGCGGTCGCGGTTCTCCGGCGCGCCGGACAGGGCGGTCCCGTAGAAGGCGAAGTTCTCGTCGACGAACGGCGACGAGAGGTAGGGCGCGGCGGTGCGCAGCAGTCGGGACGACAGCCAGGCCTTCACGTCGGCCAACGGCCGCGCGGCGAGCACCTGCGCGCCGCCGGTGATGAACGACGGCTGGCCGATCACCACCTCGCCGAACGCATCGGTGGCGCCCCCGCCCGTCACTGCGTCGAGCCAGGCGTTCAGGTCGAATCCGGCCGCCGCCTCGTCGAACTCGGCGAGAGTGCGCAGGTTGTAGTTGGCTTCGGCATCGCGCCTGCGGACCACGTCCCAGTGGTGCGACGCGAGGTCGGTCTCCAGCGACAGGACCGCGGCGGCGGAGGCATCCGGGTCGGCGAACCCGGCCAGGCCGAGCATCGCCGAGACATGGGCGACGTACTGATCGCGGGTCTGCGCGTGCTTGTCCTCGCGGTAGTACGACTCGTCGGGCAGTCCGAGGCCCGACTGCACGATGTGCACCAAGTAGCGGCTGGAGTCGCGCGAGTCGGTGTCGACGTAGAAGCCGAACAGCCCGCCGATGCCGCCGCGGGCCAGCTCGCCGAGCATGGTCGCCAGCTCGGCGGGAGTGCTGATCGCCTCGATGGCGGCCAGGTCGTCGGCGACCGGCGCCAGGCCGAGCGACTCGATGCGCTCGGCGTCCATGAACGAGCGGTACAGCGCGCCGATCTTGGCGGCCTCGTCGGCATCGCCCGGCGGCGCAGTCTCGTCTCCGCCTTCGGCGCACTCCTCGACGATGGTGCGGACGTCGGCTTCAGCGTTGTCGCGGAGGGCGTGGAAGGCGCCGTCGATGCTGCGGTCGTCGGGTATCTGGTGGGTCTGGAGCCACTTGCCGTTGACGTGGGTGAAGAGATCGTCTGCTGCGCGCACGGAGGGGTCGACCCACTCGAGGTCGAGGCCCGAGGTCTGCTCGATAGTCACGCCCTCCATAGTGACATTGATCCGGCGGGCGCCGCCGGGACACAGCGGCCTACTCGCCGAGGCGTGCGTCCATCGACCAGATCAGGACTTCGGCGTCGGTGATTGCACGGACCGTCGAACCGCCGAAATCGGCGGCCCGGAGCGCGTCGGACGACGACAGCAGATCGCCGTCGACCTCCACGCTGCCGCGCGTGACGAACAGGTGGGTGAAGCGCGAGGTCGGGATGACGACCTGCTGGCCGGCGGTGAGGCGCGCCGCGGATAGTGTGGCCCCGCGATTGGCGATCCGAATGGCCGAATCGTGGCCGGGGGCGCCGGAGGCGACGGTGACGAGGCGGCCGGGCTGCAGTTCGCTCGCGATGTCGAGCTGCTCGTAACCGGGATCGATGCCGAACTCGTCGGGCATCACCCACATCTGCACGAAGTGCACGGGGTCTACGTGCACGGGATCCGGCGATTCGACGTGATCGTTGCGTTCGGAGTGCAGGATCCCGCGGCCTGCGCTCATGCGCTGGGCCAGCCCGGGGTAGATGGCACCGGCGTTCCCCTCGGAGTCCTGGTGCACCAGCGAGCCGGAGAGCACCCACGTGATGATCTCAGTCTCGGCGTGGGGATGGGTGTCGAAACCCTGGCCTGGCGCGACGACGTCCTCGTTCTGCACGAGGAGCACGCCGTGGTGGGTATTGGTCGGGTCGTAGTGATCGCCGAACGAGAACGAGTGCGCCGAGTCGAGCCACTCGGTGGTCGTGCGTGCACGTTCATCTGAACGGATGATCAGTTTGCTCATGAATCCATTGTCCTCCGTGCGGCGTGGAACACGAGCGCGGGCCGGGGCGTTGTGCGATTGTGACCACATAGTTTCCAGAAAGGAAGCCTGGGGGTGTGAAACGGGTGGGATTAGAGTGATAATTGGGACTATGAGTCTGCGGGGTGCGCGAGGGGCCACCGCCGTCATTGCCGCTTTTGTCTTGGTGCTGGCGTCGACGTCGTGCTCCTCGGACGATGACACGGATGCGTCACGAGCGGTCCAGGCGTTCGCCGACGCGATGAGTCGGCAGGACACGCCGGGGGCGGCCGACATGACGACGTCGCCGAGTCAGGCGGCGGAGTCGCTCGGAGTCACGTTCGCCGGAATGCACGCCAAGGAGGTCTCCGTCGAGCCGGGCCGACTGGTGGAGTACAGCGACGGCAGCGCGTCGTTCAGCCTGACCACCACCTGGAACTGGGCCGGGGACCACGAGTTCGAGACCAAGACCTCGGGGTCGGCGCGCCGCCTGTCGTCGGGGTGGAAGGTCCAGTGGGATCCGGGTCTGCTCTACACCGGCCTCACCGCCGACGGCCGCCTGCAGGAGGTGCGGACCGATGCGAAGCCGGCGCCCACCGTGCGCAGTGCCGGCGGCAGACCCTTCATGCAGATTCAGCCGGTCACCGAGATCGCGGTGAACCCGGCGACCACCAAGAACCTGGAGAAGACCGTCCGGTCGCTCGCGGCGGCGGTGGAGCCGGTGGCGCCGAAGGTCACCGTCGCGTCGATCAACAAGCAGTTGGCTGACGCCAAGGGGCAGGAGGTCATCGCCGTCACGCTCCGCGACTCCGACATGGACATGCTCGACACCGATCCGTCGCGCATCGCGGGGGTCAACGTCAACAAGACCGGCATGCTGGTGATGAGCGACCGCAGACTGTCCACTCCGCTCTCCTCCGGTCTCACGAACTACTGGAACGCGATCCGCGACGCGACCGCGGGCTGGCAGGTGCAGCTGGTGACACCGGGGACGCCGCCGCAGAAACTCGCAGGCAAACAGGGCGGCGCCGGGCCGGACGTCCAGACGACGATTAATCCGGGCGTGCAACTGACGCTCGGCGACGCGGTCGTCGAGGTGGCGCAGCCCGCCACCATGATGATCCTCGACGCCGAGTCCGGCGGAATCCAGGCGATGGCGCAGAACGAGGCCGCGGCAAAGAATCGGATCGAAGCGGGCATCGCCTACCCCGTCGGCAGCACCCTGGATCCGGTGTTCGACGCGATCAACGCCGCGGGGAAGGGGAGCGACGCCAAGTCGGCGGCGCCGATCCTGAACTCACTGGGCCTGGGGCTCGAGTACACGATCCCCGGCGTCAGCCTCCCGGGCGACACCCGGCCGCGTGTCACCACCGCGGCCTACCACCCCAAGGATTACACCGCGTCGATGCTCAGCATGGCCGCGCTCGGCGTAGCGATGGAGCGCTCGGCGGAGGGCAAGGACTCCGCGGTGGCGCCCTCGGTGATCAAGGGCGCCGAGAGCAAGGTGAGCGGCGGCGACTTCGGAAAGTTCGACGACGACGTCGTCCGTGAGATCCGCAAGACTATGGCCACGATCGCCAAGACCGGCGACGCCAGCGACATCAAGGGCGCGCCGGGACTGCGTGCGCTGGTCGGGACCAACGGACCGCAGGGGCCGGGCTGGTTCGTCGGCTCGCAAGGCGGCAAGGTGATCGTGATCTACACCGAGGGCGACAGGTCGGGAACCGCCGCGTTGCAGGTGCTGCAGAAGTACTTCCGGATCAAGTAGCCCGCGCGGCCTTAGACCGATGGGCCCTAGACCGCTGCCGGCGCACTGCGACGCGTCAGGGCTGCGACCACCGCGCGCCAGCCGAGAAGCAGCACCGCGGTGGAGATCGACGCCACGATGCAGAACGCCAGCGCGGTGCCCTGCCCGGAGGCCACCCGAAGCAGCATGCCGATCACGACTGTCGAGATCCAGATGCAGACTCCCGCGGGCCACAGGCCCGCGGGGGCGAACCCACGACCGCGGCTGACCGCGGCGGCCACCGCCCAACCGACCGCGCCGCCGACCAGGAACGGCCAGACGCTGTTCAGGTACCCGACGATGGAACCGGACTCGTCGTGGCTGCGGCGCCCGATCGCGATGAAGACGGCGATGGCGACGATGTCGGCGACGGCGGGGAAGACGAAACGCTGAGCGGGGGAGGGCGCGGTCATGGCCTCAGTTTAGTGGGGCGCCGAAAGCTCACCGCGTCGGCGGATCTCGCCGCTCGTCCGGGGGGCTGTCGGGGTGCTTCCGGTCGGGGTCGAGTGTCGCCGGGTCGATGGCGGCGTGCTTCTGGGTGGTGTCGTCGGCGATCTCGTCGTCGAGGCTGCGTCCGGACTTGAACGAACCGCGGAACCGGATCGCGATGATGGCCCAGCCGACCAGCGACACCAGCACGTAGCTGACGATGCGGTAGATCAGGACCGCGGTGACCGCGTCCGGAGTGGTCATGCCCGCCTGCACCAGCGCAGCGAACATCACGCTGTCGACCACGCCGATGCCCGCGGGCAGCAGCGGTACCGCGGTGCCGACCGCCTTGCCGGCGGCGTAGGCCACCATCAGGCCGGGGATCGACGGGTGAGCGTTGACGGCGTAACACGCGGCAGCCAGGCAGGCGACGTCGGCGATCCAGTTGAACAGGCTCCAGCCGAAGGCCTCCGTGGCATTGCGGCGGTCGAGTTTCACCGCGCGCAGCTGGGTGATGGTCTGGTGGAGCTTCTCGGTGCCGTAGTCTGCGGGCTTGTCGCGCACGCCGTTGAACCACGACAGCAGCCGCGCGGCGATGATCTCCAGTGCCTGGGGGTGGCTCGCGACGTACTGCATGACCGCGACGAAGACGATGAACAGCGAGACGGTGAAGAGGACGGAGAAGGGGCTCGTCTTGGCTCCCGCGAGCAGCGCGCCGCCGAGGCCGAGGAGCGCCAGGCCCGCACCCGCCAGCAGGCCCGACATCACCAGCTGCCAGGACGCGACGACGGGGCTCGCACCCCACCGGCGACTCTCGCGATAGATGAAGGCCGGTGCGAGAACCTGTCCGCCCGGCATGGTCTGCGAGACGGCGTTGGAGGCCAAGATCACCGCGAGCGACTCGCGCTGGCGGACGGCGACACCCGCGGAACGCATCAAGACGCGCTGCACATGGGCATAGCTGTCCATCGAGAGCATCGCGGCGACGAGCGAGAGGGCGATGTACTCCCAGCGGAGTTCGCCGATCCGCGCCCACGCCTGTTCGAGCTGGGGCCAGATGATGACAGCCTCGACCGTCAGGATCGCGACGACCGCGATGATCAGGGTCCATCGGAGCCAACGACGCCACGGTCGCGAGGACTGCGTGCCGGGCGAGCTCTCCTCGGCGACGTCGTCGGCGTCGTCTTCGGGCATGCGCTCCAGCCTAACTGCCCGGGGCGGGACGGCCTATTCGTCGTCGGGCGACTGCTGCGCGCGACTTCGTCGCAACAGATCCTGAACGCTGATCTGCGTGCCGGTGTCGCCGCGGTCGGATCGCAGCTCGCGCGACGGCGCGGTCGGTTCTGGTGCGTTCGGCTCGGGTGCGGTCGGTTCTGGGGCCTTCGGCTCCGGTGCCGGGGGCGCCGGGGTCGGTCGCTGCGGCCGCGGTGCGGGACCCGAACGCCCTGGCTCGGGCCGCGGTGCCGCGGGCCGTTGCGGTGCCGGTTTCTGCGACGCAGGCGGCACAGGCGCAGCCTTGCGTGGCGCAGCCTTCTGCGGTGCAGCAGTCTGGGG
>NZ_JAAYXO010000224.1 GCF_012515855.1 Gordonia sp. (in: high G+C Gram-positive bacteria) | reverse complement strand
GGAAGCTAAGCCCACCTGCGCCGATGGTACTGCACTGTAATGGGTGTGGGAGAGTAGGACACCGCCGAACACAAATTTGCAGGGAGCCCCTGACCACTCGTTGGTCAGGGGCTTCCCTCATTTGTCGGACAACCGTCGTTGGCAGATACCATGGAGGCATGGCGATCAGCAGGCCGGCAGACGGGGAAGAACAAGTCACCAAGGCGCCCCGTGCGCGGATGACGGGCGCGCAGCGTCGACTGCAGCTCATCGAGGTGGCTCGCGGACTGTTCGCGGAGCGAGGATTCGAGGGCACCTCGATCGAGGAGATCGCCCAGCGCGCCGGCGTCTCGAAGCCGATCGTTTACGAGCACTTCGGCGGCAAGGAAGGGCTGTACGCGGTCGTCGTCGACCGCGAGATGGAAACCCTCCTGGAGATGGTGACGTCGTCGCTGACCAAGAACCGGTCGCTGTACCGCATTCAGCAGGTGGCCCTCGCGCTCCTCACCTACATGGAGGAGCGGACCGAAGGCTTCCGGATCCTGGTGCGCGGAGAGTCGACCACCGCCGGCGAGGACACCCGCTACTCGAGTCTGCTCAACGATGCGATCAGTCAGGTGGAGCACATCCTGGCCGGCGACTTCGAACGTCGCGGCTTCGATCCCGGACTGGCACCGCTCTACGCGCAGGCGCTCGTCGGGATGGTGTCAGTGACGGCGCAGTGGTGGCTGGACGTGCGGGAGCCGGAGAAGGAAGTGGTGGCAGCGCACCTGGTGAACCTGTGCTGGAACGGGCTCACCCGACTCGACCCGGACCCGATTCTCGTTGATTCCGAGTACAAGGAGTCGACGGTCGTTACCGGACGTCCGGAGTCGGATCAGCAGTAGGGGAGTTCCGGCGGGCAAGGTACGCGCCGATTCCCCAGAGCACCACGACCAGCGCGGCGGTGGAGAGCACCTGACCCCGCACCGACTCCGTCGTCAGCCCGAGCACGACGATCCCAGCGAGCGCGAGCAGCGTCAGGTTCGTGAGGTACGGGTAACCCCACATCTTCATGGGCATATGGGTGTCGTTGCGGTCGGCGCGGCGTCGGAGGACCAGCTGCGCGGCCGCAATCGCGATCCACGTGACCAGCAGCGTGGAACCGACCATCGCGAGCAGTCGCTCGAGGACTTGGTCGCCCCACACGTAGGTGGCGGGCACCATCAAGAAGCCGACGACGATGCTGGCGAGGACCGCGGCCACGGGGACACCGTTGGCCTGCGTCCTGGTGCCGATCTTCGGGGCCATCCCGCGATCGGAGAGCGAGTACAGCATGCGCGACGCACCGTAGAGGTTCACGTTCAGCGACGACAGCAGCGCGACCACGATGACGATGCCGAGTGTGGTGGCGACCGCGGGCAGCCCGATCTGCTCCAGCACGCCGACGAACGGTGACTCCACGATCCGCGGGTCGCCAGCGGGGAGGACCAGCATGATGATGGCTACCGAACCCACGTAGAAGATCAGGATCCGCCACACGATGGTCCGGATGGCCTTGGTGACGCTGGGCCCGGGATCCGCGGTCTCGGCGGCTGCGATGGCGATGATCTCGATACCGCCGAACGCGAACGCGATCACCAGCAGGGCTGCGGCGATACCGCCGACTCCGTTGGGCAGGAACTCGCCCGGGTTGCTGAGACCCGGGGACGGTTCGGACGTCCAACCGAACAGGTACGCGGCGCCGATCACCAGAAACACCACGATGAAGATGATCTTGATCAGCGAGAACCAGAACTCGAGCTCGCCGAAGTTCGAGACACCGCTGAGATTGAGGAGGGTGAACACGATCATGAAGATCAACGACCATCCCCATGCCGGCAGCACCCCGACGAGTTCCTGGAGCGTGGTGGCGGCGGCGAGGGCCTCGGCGGCGACGACGATCGTCATCTGAATCCACCAGAGCCACCCCATCATGAACCCGGCACCGGGTCCGAGCGCATTGCCGACGTAGTGGGAGAACGCACCGGGGTTGGGGTCGGATGCCGCGAGCTCACCGAGCATCCGCATCACCGAGACGATGATCAGGCCGATCACCGCGTAGGCGACCAACGCGGCCGGACCCGCCAGGGCGATGCCCTGCCCGGATCCGACGAACAGTCCCGCACCGATGGCCGATCCCAAGCTCATCATCACCAGGTGGCGGGGCTTGAGGCCGCCCTTCAGTCGGCGTTCGTCGACGACCTCGATCGGCTCGGATTCAGAGTTTCCCACCAGTCGAGCGTAATGCTTCGGGCCGTGCGGCAAGATCACCCCATGCCCAGCATCCGCCCCGTCTCTGTCGACGACTGCGTCGCCGTCGCCGAGATCTACCGGCACTACGTGGAGAATTCCACGGCGTCGTTCGACCACCACGCCCTCTCCGAAGCGGAATGGCAGGTCAAGGCGGCCGCGATCGTCGACGCCGGGCGACCGTTCCTGATCTTGGAGAACAGCGACGACCCGTCGTTGCCCTCCGGCGTGCTCGGTTACGCCTACCTGGGGGTGTACCGGGGCAAGGCCGGGTGGGCGCACACCGCCGAGGACAGCATCTACCTGCGCCCCGAAGCCGCCGGTCGCGGGCTCGGTCGGCGACTACTGCAGGCATTGGTCGACGCGACGGACGCCGCCGTCACCCGCAACATCGTCGCGGTGATCTCCGAGGAGGTCCCCGGGTCGGTGGCGCTGCACCGCAAGGTGGGCTTCGTCGAAGTCGGTCGGATGCCCGCGGTGGGCCGCAAGTTCGACCGCTGGATCGGCGCCGTCTACATGCAGTTCGTGGTCGACGCGGCACCCTCTGAGGCGTCCACGGCACCATCCGCGTAACTCAGCGGGATCCGCGGGCGAAATGAGTCCGCGGATCCCGCCGAAGCCCGCGGATGTCGTCGCACACAGCGAATACGCCTTCTACGACACCCAGTAGTACCCTGGTGGTCGTGCTGATCCGTCCGACGCGACACGGTGCGCAGGTCCCCGCGACCGCGCACGGTCTGCTGGCGGCGGCGGTCTCCCTGCTTCTCGGCGTCGCCGCGCACTCCCTGGGCAGCGGGACGGTTCCGTCCGCGATCCAGATCGTCGTGCTCGGCGGCCTCGCCGCATGCGTGGGCCTGGTCCGTGCGGCGCAGTTGCGGGCGGTGGAACGCGACCGTTCGCGCGGGCACGTCAAGATCTCGGGCACGGCAGTGCTCGCGGCGCTGGTGGTGGGACAGGTGGGCGCGCACGTCGCTCTCACGTTGATGGACGCCCACGGTGCGCACGGCGCGTCGCTGGTGCCCGGACCCGTCATGCTGATGTGGCACGTTCTCGCGATCCCCGCGGCCGCCGCGATGCTGTTCGCCGCCGAGCGGCTCAATCGCACGTG
>NZ_JAAYXO010000038.1 GCF_012515855.1 Gordonia sp. (in: high G+C Gram-positive bacteria) | reverse complement strand
GAGGTGATGATCACCTTCAGGTCGGGTCGGTCGGGCAGCAGCCGCTTGAGATAGCCGAGCAGGAAGTCGATGTTGAGGCTGCGTTCGTGCGCCTCGTCGATGATGATCGTGTCGTAGCGGCGGAGCTTCGGGTCGGACGTGATCTCGCGCAGCAGGATGCCGTCGGTCATCACCTTGATCGCGGTGCTGTCGCCGGTCTTGTCCGAGAACCGGACGCTGTAGCCGACGAGCCCGCCGAGTTCGGTCTGCGTCTCGTCTGCGATGCGGCGCGCGACGGAGGTGGCGGCTATCCGGCGCGGCTGCGTATGGGCGATCGATTCGCGGCCGAGAGCGAGGCAGATCTTCGGCAACTGGGTCGTCTTGCCCGAGCCCGTCTCGCCGGCGACCACCACCACCTGGTGCTGCTCGACAGCCTGCGCGATCTGGTCCCGGCAGGCGCTGACCGGAAGCTCCGGAGGGAAGGTGAGGAGGGGTGCGGGCATGATCCTGTCATCCTATCGGCGTACCGAACATGATCCCGGCCACACCAGGGTGCCGCCGACATGTCATATTGGGAGCCATGGGATCTCTCTGGCACGGGTTCGCCGACATGGGCGCGGTGACCGACAACGGACCGTTCGTCATCACCAGGGGCGAGGGCGTCCGGATCTACGACGACGTCGGCCACGAGTATCTGGATGCGACCGCGGGCCTCTGGTTCACCAACGTCGGCCACGGCCGCCGGGAGATCGCCGAGGCGGTGGCAGGACAGCTCTCCTCGATCGCGCACTTCTCCAACTTCGGCGACTACTCCAACGACACCCTCGAGGCGCTCGCCGAGCGCGTGGCGGCGATGGCGCCTGCGGCCGGCGCCAAGGTCATGTTCACCTCGGGCGGCAGCGATGCCGTCGACACCGCGGTCAAGCTCGCCCGGCGGTACTGGACCGAGCAGGGGCTGCCGGGCAAGCGCATCATCGTCTCCCGGACCAAGGCCTACCACGGCATGCATGTCGGCGGCACCGCGCTGGCGGGCATCCCGCTCAATCGCGAGGGCTACGGCCCGGACTTCGTGCCCGACACCGAACGGATCGACTGGGACGACGCCAAGGCGCTCCTGGGCCTGATCGAGCGCGTGGGCGCCGAGAACATCGCGGCCTTCATCGCTGAGCCGATCATCGGCGCCGGCGGGATCTATCTGCCACCGGAGGGGTACCTGCGCGAGGTACGCGACATCTGCCGGGACCACGACGTGCTCTTCATCGCCGACGAGGTGGTGACCGGCTACGGCCGCATCGGGCACCGGCATTGGTTCGCCTCGACCCGTTTCGAACTCGACCCGGACATCATCACCTCTGCGAAGGGGCTGACCAGCGGCTATGTCCCGATGGGTGCGATGATCGCGGCGCCGCACGTGGCCGAGCCGTTCTTCGCAGGCGGCACGTGGTGGCGGCACGGCTACACCTACGGCGGCCACGCGGGGGCCGCAGCGGCGGCGATGGCCAACTTCGACATCATCGAGCGGGAGGGCCTGCTCGACGAGGCCACCCGGCTCGAAGGGGACCTGCAGAGGGCGTTCGCTCCGCTGGCTGATCTCGATTCGGTGGCCGAGGTACGGACGGGCCTGGGCGCGGTCACCGCCGTGCAGCTCGCCGACCCGTCGGATGCGCCCGCGGCGGTGCTGCGCCTGCGCACGCTCGGCGTCGCCGGGCGCGCCGCGGGCCTGGGTGCGCTGCAGGTCTCGCCGTCGTTCGTGATGACGACCGACGAGGTCGACACGCTGGCCGAGCGGTTCGCCGACGCACTGGGCTAGACGGCCTCGAAATCCCGGACCACCCCGGAATCCCGGACCACCTCGAATCACGGTGCCCGGCAATCCGGATTCGGCCTGGCACCCTCAGTTGAGGGTGCCAGGCCGAGTTGACGGTGCCGGGTACCGCTGCTTCGTCCGGGCGCTCAGTTCAGTGCGTGGACGTTGTTCGACAGATCGATGGCGTCGTAGGTGGTCTCGGTGACGGTCGTGTCGAGCTTCTTCGCGGTGATGGCCAGTCCTTCGCCGGTCTGGACGTACACGGTCCGTTCGGACAGGTCGTACCCGGCCCAGTAGCGGGAGTAGTCGCTCCACGAGCTGACGTCGCCCTTGTGCTCGAGTCCCGGCGGGATGATCACCGTGCGGAAGGCGGCGTACAGCTGGGCGATGCCCTGCTCGCGATCGAAAGGCTTGAGGTATGCGGCCAGGTTGAGGGCGCGGACCATACGCGAAGGCGCCGTGTAGTCGCCGGGCAGACCGAACATCCCGTAGCCGGTGCCGCCCTCGATCGGCTGCAGCTCTAAACCGGTAGGCAGCTTCCGCGCCGCCGCGGGATCGACGTTGTTCAGTGTGATGTAGTTGCCCACGTTGATCAGATGCCAGTCGTACTCGGGGCTGTTGGTGTACGCGCCCGCGTAGTCGTACAGCTTGAACGCGCCGTCCTCGACCGGTTCCAGGACGATGCCGTCCCCGGTGGTGTCGACGAAGCAGTAGTGGAGCGGCATCGAGATGTGCTGGCCGAAAGCGTCGTAGGGCTGGTCGAGGAGTGCGAAGTCGGCGTACCGCTCGCGGATCTCGGCCACGCTGCCGAACTGGGACAGGATGAAGCTCACGAACTCCTCGCCCAGCACGCCGGTCTGTTTACGCGCGGCGATGTCGGACGCAGCGCCGCGGGTGCACTCCATCAGCACCTGGGTGTCGCCGGCCAGGCCCTTCTCGTTGATGCCGTCGAGCAGGATGTTGGTGCCTTTGATACCGACGCCCATCGTGGCGTACTTGCTCTTCCACGCGGCCAGCGGACTCGGCATCTCGGCCCCGGCGGGCACGGTCGAGATGACGACGACGTTGTCCAGCGCGGCCGGCAGGCCGGCCGGCGTTCCGAACATCGGGATGTTCAAGTCCATCGTCCGACCCCAGAAGACGTCACCGTTCTCGGCGGTGATCCTGATTCCCGTGCACATGTTTTCCTCCATCGACGACGTGTCGCGTGTTTGACGTGATCCTGTCTTCGATTAGACCCCGGCGGACGGGGACGAGCCGCACCGGAACGCGATCCTGGCACGGAAGGGGCGGTGTCGGTCGCGATCACGACGCGAAGGCCGGTTTCGGTCGGGCGCCCACCTGTCGTGATTCGGGCCGTCGATGCTGAAAAGCGCTGTGCCCCAACCGGGGTCACCGGATGGGGCACAGCGCCTACTGCGTGAGACGTGCCTGTGGGCACGGACCTCAGGACTGCAGCTACGGGGGCCTGTTCGGGTCAGGCGAGAGTTTCGGCGATGGTGATCGCCTGACCGACGCCCTGCACGATCGACGCGGCCTTGAGCGCCTCGAAGACCTGCTCTCGGTCGAGCCCGGCCTCACGCACGACGTTCTCGTGCGCGCCGACGCAGTGCTCACAGCCGTTGATGGCGGAGACGGCGAGCGACCACAGCTCGAGGTTCGCCTTGTCGACGCCGGGGTTGCCGATGATGTTCATCCGCAGTCCGGGACGCAGGTCGTCGTACTTGCCGTCGAGGAAGCCTCGGCCGCGGTAGAAGACGTTGTTCATGCCCATGATCGAGGCGGCGCCCAGTGCGGCGTTGTAGGCCTCCGCCGACAGGTTGTCGGCGGCCTCGTCGGCGATCTCGCGCAGCACGGTCGCGTTGCGGGTCGCGGCGGCGGTGGCCAGGAGCGTGCCCCACAGCTTCTCCTCGTCGAGCACGGTGGTGCGCGAGAGGGAGCCGAGGTTCAGCTTGAGGTCCTTCGCGTAGTCCGGAAGGGCTTCCTTGAGATTGTCGATGCTCATCGTGTGAGATCTCTTCCAATCGGTTCGTGAGGATGTGCAGGGGCTTTCGTCGGACGCAGTCGGCCGGAGAAGGCCGGCCGACTGCGTCCGTCCGGCGGGGATCAGGCCGAGGCGCTCATGAGCTCGCCGGCGTCGATCGTCGGATCGCCCTTCTTCCAGTTGCAGGCGCACAGCTCGTCGCTCTGCAGAGCGTCGAGGACGCGAAGCACTTCGTCGACGTTGCGGCCGACCGAGACCGCGGTGACCGACACGAACTGGATCTCGTTGTTCGGGTCGACGATGAAGGTGGCGCGATCGGCGACGCCGTCGGCGTTCAGGACGCCGGTGGCCTCGGCGAGCTCACGCTTGAGGTCGCTGAGCATCGGGAAGGGGAGGGTCTTGAGGTCCTCGTGCTGTGCGCGCCACTGGAAGTGGACGAACTCGTTGTCGACCGAGGCGCCGAGCACCTGGGCGTCACGATCGGCGAACTCATCGTTCAGCTTGCCGAAGGCGGCGATCTCCGTCGGGCAGACGAAGGTGAAGTCCTTCGGCCAGAAGAAGATGACGCGCCACTGGCCCTTGTAGTCGTCGCTGGAGACGGTGGTGAAGTAGTCGTCCGGCTGCTGCGCGTCGACCTTGCTCAGGTCGCCGCCGATCACAGCGGTCAGGTTGTAGGCCGGGAACTGGTCTCCGATGGTGAGCAGTGCCATGTCATGACTCCTTCGTCTTGGGTGAATCACTGAGCCGGGTTGTCGGGTGTCTACCCGGCGGTAGTTCCCATTCTGCCTCAGTGGGTCTAAAAACGAAACGTGATGACACGCACTATATTGATAGCCATGAGTGATCAGAGTTATCAACCGGCGATCGGTGGGCTTCGGGCGTTCGTCGCAGTGGCGAAGAAGCTGCATTTCGTTTCTGCCGCAGCAGATCTCGGCGTGAGCCAGCCTTCGCTCTCGCAAGCGCTGGCAGGTCTCGAGGCGGGTCTCGGGATTCAGCTGGTGGAACGCACAACGCGCCGGGTGATGCTGACCGCTGAGGGGCGGCGACTGTTGCCCTCGGCGATGGCCGCCTGCGATGCCATCGACAACTTCCTCGCCGAGGCGGCGGGGGAGGATGATCCACTGCGCGGGTCGATCCGGCTCGGCCTGATTCCGACCATCGCGCCCTACATCCTGCCGCGGTTGCTGCGCGGGCTTCCGCTGCGTCGACCGGAGCTCGAGCTGCGAGTGGTGGAGGACCAGACCGCGCGGCTGCTGCAGCAGTTGCGCGACGGCACGCTCGACGCCGCCGTGCTCGCACTACCCGCGAACGCCGCCGGCATCGGGGAGATCGAGATGTACGACGAGGACTTCGTCCTGGCGATTCCCGACGGTCATCCGCTGGCGGGCCGCAAGCGGCTGGCGCCGTCGATGCTCGCCGACCTCCCGCTGCTGCTGCTCGACGAGGGGCACTGCCTGCGCGATCAGGCTCTCGACGTCTGCCAGGCCGCCGGGGTCGACCCGGACCTCCGCCAGACACGGGCCGCGTCCCTGACCACCGCGGTCCAGTGCGTGGAGGGCGGGCTGGGCGTGACGCTCATCCCGCGCACCTCCGTGGCGGTGGAGACCGCGTCCGGCGAACTGGCCACCGCCGAGTTCACCAAGCCGCGCCCGGGCCGCCGGATAGGCCTGGTGTACCGGACGTCCTCCGGACGGGGCGCGGCCTACGCCGAACTGGCCGCCGACATCGCCGAACTGGTCGCCGAATCCGGCGACGTGACGCCGGTCCGCGCGGGCCGGTAGCGCCGGTGCGACGAGTCAGGCCCGCGCGGTGAGTGTTTCCCATTCGTCGATCAGACTCGAGTCGACGCCGCGGATCAGGTCGCCGAGGTCGTCGGTGATGTCCTCGATCTGTTCGGTCACCGCGGTCATCGGCAGGCCGCTGCGCAGCGCCCGGTAGCAGTCGGTGAGATAGCGCAAGACGACGCCCTCGCTGCGCTGCAGGCCGAACTCGCTGATCAGCTCGGTGAAGGTCATCGAGCGTTCGAGCATGTAGCGCAGCACCGACTTCGGGGAGGGCGGGGTGTTCGCCAGCCACGGATGACCGCGCTTGTATGTCTCGTAGGCGAAGCCGATCTCCTCGGCCAGCGGCTGCGGCCAGGTGATCTCCTCCAGCCGCGCCATCCGCTCCTCGTACTCGATCCCGTCGGCCTTCATCTCGGCCACTGCCGCGTCGCGGGCGACCTTGCGCTGGGCCATCAGCACCTGGCGGGGATCGTCGAGCGTCGACTCCAGGATGGAGACGACGTCGAGTGCGAACGACGACGACTCCGGATCGAGGAGCTCGAAGGCGGCGACGGCGAACGCCGACAGGGGATTGGTGAGCGCGAAGTTCTCCGGCAGGTCGATCGACAGTTCGACGCGCTTGCCGTCCGGCGCGGGCGAGTCCAGCCGGGTGACGATGCCGGTCTCGACCAGGTCGCGGTACAGGGCAATGGTGTGCTTGATGTACCGCAGTTGACGTTTGCGGGGCTCGTGATTGTCCTCGAGCAGGTGGCGCAGGGCGGCGAAGCAGTCCCCGGGCCG
>NZ_JAAYXO010000223.1 GCF_012515855.1 Gordonia sp. (in: high G+C Gram-positive bacteria) | reverse complement strand
CTGCCGCCGTCGTCGCCCGACGGCCCGCCCGCCGGTCGCTGACCGCTCAGCCACCATGGAAGCGTTTCAGAGTGAAGGGCTGACGCCGTGGACTGCGCTTCAGGTCCAGGAACTGGCGGCACACGTCGACCACACCCTCCCGGCGGACCTCGTCCGGTTCTTGACGGAGCAGGGCAGTGGGTACGTCAGCATGCGTGTGGTTCCGGGGACATCGGGGAACGGGATGGTCGGCGCCTTCTGCAGCTTTCAGGAAATCGTCGACAGGTTCGGGGCCGATTACGAATGGGTGCCACCGGGCTATCTCGCCTTCGCGTACGGGGCCGGTGGGCGGCTGTGCGTGGAGTTGGGCTCCGAGACCACCTCGCGAATCCATTGGGCCGACTTCGATCTCGGTGAGGAGCTGGGACTCGAGGCGTCGGACACCTCCGAGGCGATCATGGAGTTGCTGTTCGACAGCCTGGAAGAGTTCATGGCCGACTTCGGGAACTGGCCGATCGTATGACGCCGGCGATCGGACATCGGCTCCCGCTCGTCCTCCCGCTTGTCGTCCATCGTTATGGAGTGGCCCGTGACGTACGCGATCCGTGACTGCGAGTGGTGGCCGGCGCGGGAGATCCGGCGGGCCGTCGACGCGCATGTTCCGGTGACCCCGCCTTCGCGGTTTCGGACACCGGCACGGTGTCGGCGGAGCTCTGCGCCGAGATCGAGCGCCACGTACGGCGGCTGGTCGACGCGCTGCGCTGTGTCCCGTCCCTGGCGGACGACGTCCGCAGGACCTTTCTGTGGATCGTCGACGAGATCGGGGACGTCGCGGACCTTCGACCTGTTCTCGCAGCGTGGGCCCTGGAGATCGTCGACTCCGAGGTAGGTGACGACCTGTATGCGGAGTCCGCCGGCGGGTACATGTTCCTGCTCTCCCTCGCGTACGCGGAGGACGACGACGAGCTCAAGAAGCTGATCATCTCGCCCACGTTCGACTAGCCGGGGTGGCGGCCAGGAGACGCGACCGAAGGCTGTGTCGAACTCCACTCGGAAGCCGAGATGGTTGCTCCGCCACACCGGGGGACTACTGTAGAACAAGCAGTGGAATAGCAAGGGTGAGTTGCTTGATCGCGATGGAGGGTGGGGCCCAATGGATCGGCTGAGTGGACTGGACGCGTCTTTTCTGTACTTGGAGACGGCCTCCCAGGTGATGAACGTCGCGATCATCATGCAGTTGGACCCCAGCACCATCCCCGGCGGCTACACCTTCGAAGGCCTGCGCACCGAGATGGCGCGGCGGGTCACCGCGCTGCCGGTCATGCGCCGCAAGCTTGCCGATTCGATCACCAACATCGACCACCCCGTCTGGGTCGAAGACGACGAGTTCGACATCGACCGCCACGTGCACCGCATCGCTGTGCCGTCACCCGGCCGCATTCAGGAAGTCGCGCAGATGAGCGGCCACCTGATCGGTCAGGAACTCGACCGCAAGAAGCCGCTGTGGGACATGTGGGTGATGGAGGGCATGGAGAACGGCCGCATCGCGCTGCTGATCCGGATGCACCACGCCACCGTCGACGGCGCCACCGTCGCCGACATCCTGGCCGATCTGGCCACCACCTCGCCGGAGCCGCCGGAGCTCGATCCGGACCTGATCGCCGCCAACTCCGGTGACCGGTTCCGCGGGGAACTCGCGCTGCACGGGGCGACCAACTTCCTGCTGCGCCGGCCGGTCGCGGCATTGAAGCTGATTCCGAAGACGGTGCCGGTGCCGTTCGAGTGGATTCGCAAGGTCCGCTCCGGCGACGGTATGCCGGCGCCGTTCGAGGCGCCGCGCACCCGCTTCAATGCGCCGCTGTCGACCCGCCGCTCCATCGCGCTGACGCAGATGCCGATGGCCGACATCAAGCGTATCAAGGACCACTTCGGGGTCAAGGTGAACGACGTCGTGCTCGCCATGTGCGGCGGCGCTCTGCGCCAGTACCTCGCCGACCACGACGAACTGCCGGACGCCCCGCTGGTCGGGCTGGTCCCGGTCTCGGTGCGCGGCACCGACGAGAACGACCTCATCGAGCTCGGCACCAACAAGGTGACCGGCATGTTCACCCGGCTGCCGAGCACCGTCGACGACCCCGTCGACCGGCTGCGGCTCGCGCAGATCTACGCCAACCAGGCGAAAGAACACCACAAGGACATCGACCAGAACATCCTGCGCAAGTACGCGGAGTTCGCACCCGGCAAATCGCTCGCGGCGATGATGCGGCTGTACTCGGACCGACGCCTGGCGATGCTGCACCCGCCGGTGTTCACCTCGGTGGTCTCTAATGTCGCCGGCCCGGCCTTCGACATGTACTTCCTCGGCGGCAAGGTCGAATCCTGCTATCCGCTGGCCCCGATCTTCCACGGCCTCGGCCTGAACATGACGGTCTTCTCCGCCGACGGCAAGCTGAACCTCGGCATCCTGACCTGCCCGGACATCACCTCCGACGTCTGGCACCTCGCCGACTGCTTCCGCGATCAGCTCGAGGTGCTCAACGCCGCCGTCGACGCGGACCTCGCGGCGCGTGAGGTCGAGAGCGCCGACGAGG
>NZ_JAAYXO010000222.1 GCF_012515855.1 Gordonia sp. (in: high G+C Gram-positive bacteria) | reverse complement strand
GTGCCGTCGGCTGCGACCTGCGTGTCGAGCAGAGCCTCGACGATCGGGTGGACGTCGTAGGCGCGGCGGTTCGACTCGGGCATGAGCTCACGGAGGTCCATGTCGCCCGCTTCGGCCTTCTCGCGGCTGAAGTGTCCCTGCTGGGAGAAGGTGCCGACGAGGCGGCGTGCACGCCAGTAGGCGTCGGCCTCGGAGTCGGCGGTGATGTGGCTGACGCCGGAGCGCTTGCCGTGGGTCAGGGGGCCGCCGAGCGACTCCATGTCGACCTGCTCGCCGGTGACGCTCTTGACCACGTCGGGACCGGTCACGAAGACGCGGCCTTCCGGAGCCATGATGACAACGTCGGTGAGAGCCGGACCGTACGCAGCACCGCCGGCGGCGAACCCGACCACCACGGAGATCTGCGGGATGTACCCCGATGCACGCACCATCGCCTCGAACACGCCCCCCACAGCGTGCAGGGCTTCGACGCCCTCGGCCAAGCGTGCGCCACCGGAGTGCCAGATGCCCACAACGGGCGTCTGCTCTGCGATTGCGGTGTCGATCGCGTTCACGATGTGAGCGCAACCGACGATCCCCATGGCACCGCCCATCACGGTGCCATCGGTGCAGAAGGAGACGGTGCGAACACCGTTGACATCGCCGATCGCTGCGAGCACACCGGACTTGTCGCGTGCGTGCAGCAGTTCGACGGTGCCGTCGTCGAAGAAGGTAGTCAACCGCAGCAACGGATCACGAGGATCGGTTGCTTCCTCTTGGCCGGGGATGGGTGCCAGTGTGGTCATCGGGTTCTCCTAATGCGGTGGGGGGTTGGGGATCAGTATCGGCCGATGGCCAAGGCCACGTTGTGCCCGCCGAATCCGAACGAGTTGCTCAGCGCGTAGTCGATCTGGCCGCGACGAGCCTCGCCGTGCACGACGTCGATGTCGCCGCACGCGGGATCGAGGTTCTCGAGATTCAGCGTCGGCGGAATGACTGATTCCTCCACCGACTTGCAAGTCAGGACTGCCTCGAGGGCGCCGACGGCACCGATCGAGTGGCCCAGCGCAGACTTAGGCGCATAGATGGCGGCGTGGTTGCCCACGGCTGCCTGGATGCCCTCCGATTCGGCGGTGTCGCCGATCGGGGTGGCCGTTGCATGCGCGTTCACATGCGTGATGTCGGCCTTGCTGAGGCCGGCGGTCTGGAGTGCGCGGGCCATGGCTCGCGCGTTGCCCTGACCCGAGGGGTCCGGAGCCACCAGATGGAATCCGTCGGACGTGATGCCTGCACCGAGGACGCGTGCGTGAATGTGCGCGCCGCGTGCCTTGGCGTGGTCCTCGCGCTCGAGGATCAGCATCGCGGCCGCTTCGCCGAAGACGAAGCCGTCGCGGTCCTTGTCGAACGGGCGCGAGGCCGCTGCCGGATCGTCGTTGCGGGTGCTCATCGCGCGCATCATCGAGAATGCGGCGATCGGCACGGCGTCGATGTGTCCTTCGACGCCACCGCAGACCACCATGTCGGCATCGCCGAAGACGATGTGCCGCCACGCGTGGGCGATTGCTTCGGCGCCGGACGAGCAGGCCGAGACCGGGGTGATGACACCGGCGCGTGCGCCGATGTTCAGTCCCGCGACGGCTGCCGGTCCGTTGGGCATCGTCATCGAAACGGCCAGCGGCGACACCTTGCGGTAGTTGCCGGTGGACTTGATGGCGTTGTCCGCGTCGATCATCGCGTCCGCGCCGCCCATGCCGGTGCCGAGAACCACGCCGAGACGGTCGGGGTCGACCTCGGGCTCGCCGGCCTGCGCCCACAGGCGCTTGCTCATGACGTGGGACACGCGCTCGACGTACGCCATGCGACGTGCCTCGACGCGAGTGACCTCGGTGGTGGGGTCTTCGACCAGCTTGCCGCCGATACGAACGGGAAGGTCGTACTTCTCGATGTAGTCGTCGGTGAGCTCACGGATGCCGGACTTGCCGGCAACGAGATTCTCCCAGGTCGAGTCGAGATCGACGCCCAGGGACGTGGTGGCGACCATCGAGGTCACCACCACGCTGGGGAAGTTCCCACCGAGAGTGGAAAAGTCGCGCAGTTCCGACATTCTCAGGCCTGGTCGACCTGAGCTGCGATAGCAGCAGCAGCCTCGGGGTTCTCGGCTTCGAGCTTCTGGATGTAAGCGACGGCGTCGCCGACGGTGCGCAGGGCGGCGAGATCCTCATCGGGGATCTTCACGCCGTACTTGTCCTCGGTCTGGACTGCGATCTCGACCATCGACAGCGAGTCGATGTCCAGGTCGTCGATGAACGACTTCTCCAGCGTCACCTCTGACGGCTCGATGCCGGTGACCTCTTCGACGATCTCGGCGATGCCTGCAACGAGCTGTTCCTGAGTGGCGGCCACGATGTGGCTCCCTTCGTATTGATTACGTACTGCTTATTGGTGTTCCGGAGTCAGCGTGTGTGCTGAGTGGACGGGCCGCGAGGCCTTCCGGGGGTCGGGTGCTGCCGACCGCTATCCAAGTTCGGGGAGGTCCTCCAGATCGGCGGGGACCTTGACTGCGCGGGCGGGCACGCCCTTCAGTTCGCGCTTGGCGATGCCGACGAGCGTTCCGCCGGGCGCCAGTTCGACGATCGCGCTGGTCTCTGCCTGGCGCATGGCCTCGGAGCAGAGATCCCAGCGGACCGGGCTGGTGACCTGAGTGACCAGTCGCTCGAGGGCCTCGGCGCCGGAGGTGACGGCCTTGCCGTCGGCGTTCGAGAGCAACGTGCGGTTCGGGTCGGCCGGGGTGATCTTCGCTGCCGCTGCGGCGACGGCGTCCTGGGCCGGCGCCATGTAACGGGTGTGGAAGGCTCCGGCGACGGCGAGCTGACGGATCCGTGCCTTCGCCGGCGGATCCTCGATCAGCTTCGCGATCGCGTCGACGGCGCCGGCCGCGACGATCTGGCCCTTGGCGTTGCGGTTGGCCGGAACCAGGTCGAGATCGTCGAGGCGCATGAGGACCTCGGCCTCGTCGCCGCCGAGGATGGCGGCCATGGTGGTCGCCTCGAGGGCGCAGGCCTTGGCCATCTCCGCGCCGCGGATGCCTGCGAGAAGCATCGCTTCGTCGGCGGTCAGCACGCCTGCGATGGCGGCCGCGGCGACCTCACCGATGGAATGGCCGGTGACGATCGCGTCGGCAGGCAGCTCGCCGTGGCGGTTGCGCAGTTCCTCGAACGAGAGGAGTGCAGCGGCGACGACGAGCGGCTGGGTCACGGCGGTGTCGGTGATCTCCTCGGCATCAGCAGTGGTTCCGAGTCGTTCCAGATCGAGTCCGATGGTCTGCGACCATGCCGCGACACGGTCGCGGGCCCCGGGCTGCTGCAACCATTCGGTGAGCATGCCGGGTGTCTGTGAGCCCTGGCCGGGCGAAAGCAACGAAAGCACGTGACTAGAGAACACCTTTTCGGTCGTTCGTAGGGGTGTTGCCGGGTACTAACCTTTGCGGCGATCTTTGTAGGGTTCCTACAAAAGCAGGTTGGGCCGAGATTCCATCGTCACCGGGTTGAGATCCGTTACCGAAATGTTTCAAGAATCCGGTTAGCTGCACGAATGGTTGGATGCGGCCGTTAAATTTGTGACTCAAGGTGCCGGAAGAGGCGATTCTTGATGACTTCGTGGCAATCGGCTGATGGTGAGTGCAACGCGCAGAACGTACGCATCCCGAGGGTTAGATGCGTCACGTCCAGTGATGTCCGTCACCTTTTTTAGGCGATACCGAACAGTATTTGGATGGATGTACAGTTCGCGAGCACAGGTTTCCACCTGCCCGCCGCTGTCGAGATAGGCCTCGACGGTGTTGACGAGCGTCTCAGATTTGCTCAACGGCTCAGTGATGGACTCGGCCATGGTGGCGATGGCGGAGCGATCGCCGTTAAGTGCACGCTCGGGAAGCAGATCCCAGCTGTACGCGGGCCGGGGTGCATTGGGCCAGCCGACGACAGCCCGCATCCCCGCCATCGCCTCCACTGCACTGGCGTGAGCCGATGACAGGTTGGGCATCGTCGGCCCGATGACGACGGGTCCGTCGGCGAAGTGCGCGAGCAGGTCCGTGAGGAAGCGGTCCGTCGGACGTAGCGGTCCCTCGACGATCGCGACGAGGATGCTGCCCTGCACCACGGAGAGGGCGGCGCGGTCGTACTGCTTGGCGGTGTTGTGGATGGTGAGTGCCACCGAGACGTTCTGCTCCGGGGGTGGCGACCCGACGAGTACCGTCGCCGCCGCTTCGGTGGTCCAGTTGAGTGCCGCCGCGCGAGACAGGAGCTGCGGTCCTTCGTCGCCGCGGACCACGGCGTCGACCACCAGGGCTTCCATGCGCGAGTCCCAGGCGCCGCGGGATTCGGCGGCCGAAGCGTAGATGGCGGCGGCGGCGAAACCGATCTCGCGGCCGTACCGCAGCACCGACTCGGTGAGCGCACGCAACTGCGCGTCGTTGCGGGCCAGCAGGGGCAGCCACTTCTCGAAGAACTCCATCGCGACGCGGACCATCTCCACGGTCTGCAGCAACGAGATGCGGCGGGCCAGATCCTGGGGGACCACCTGGAACGCCTGGACGGTGAACTTGACGTTCCCTTCCGGGTCCTGGATCCACTCCACGAAGTTGACGACGGCGGTCTGGACCACGAGCTGGACGCTGGCACGCTGCGCGGCATCCAGGTCGCTGAAGTACGGCAGCTGTTCGGACATCGAGTGGATGGCCTCGGTGGCGAGTCGACCGCTGTACTGCTTCACCCGCCGCAACAGCGTCTCGGGCAGCGCATCGTGCACGGTCGCCGGCGCAGGCACGTGCGCGCCGCGATCGCCGAAGACGTCGGTGGCGCGGGTGGTCTTCAGGCGCGGGTCTGGTTCTACGTCGGGCACGCCTTCAATGTAGTCGGCGCGAGGCCCCCACATATATAAGGAGAGAGCAGAACGCCGACGACGCGAGGTCGTCGGCGTTCTGCTCTCTGCGATGGTGTGAGTCAGGCGACGCCGGGATCGCTGGTCTGCTCGGGAGCAGCGTTCACGTCGTCGATCTGGTACTTCTTCGCGGCATCGGCGGCGACGGTGCGATCGATCTTGCCGTCGCGGGCCAGTGCGACCAGCACGCCCACGACGATCGACTCGGCGTCGATGTTGAAGAAGCGGCGCGCGGCGGGACGGGTGTCGGAGAAGCCGAATCCGTCGGCGCCCAGTGTCAGGTACGTGCCGGGAACGTACGCCCGGACCTGCTCCTGCACCCCGCGCATGTAGTCGGAGACGCCGACGAACGGTCCCTTCGCGTACTGCAGGACCTCAGTGAGGTACGGGCGACGGGCGGTCGACTCGGGAGCGCGCAGTTCGTCACGGTCGGCAGCGATGCCGTCGCGCGCGAGCTCCGACCAGGAGGTCACCGAGTACACGTCGGCCGCCACGTTCCACTCGTCTGCCAGCAGGGTCTGGGCGCGCAGGGCGTCGCCCATGGTGATGCCCGAGACCAGGATGTTGGCGAAGTGATCGGCGGTGGCCTCCGACTTGCGGCTCAGGTAGATGCCCTTGAGGAGGCCCGCGACGTCGAGGCCCTCCGGCGCCTTCGGCTGCGTGATCGGCTCGTTGTAGACGGTGATGTAGTAGAAGATGTTCTCGGCGTCGGGGCCGTACATCCGCTTGAGGCCGTCGATGACGATGTGCGCCAACTCGTAGGCGAACGCCGGGTCGTACGACACCGCGCCGGGGTTGGTCGCCGCCAGCAGCGGCGAGTGGCCGTCGGCGTGCTGCAGGCCCTCACCGGTCAGGGTGGTGCGGCCGGCGGTCGCACCGATGACGAAGCCGCGGGCCATCTGGTCGGCAGCGGCCCACAGGCCGTCGCCGGTCCGCTGGAAGCCGAACATCGAATAGAAGATGTAGAGCGGAATCATCGGCTCGCCGTGGGTGGCATACGAGGTGCCGACCGCGGTGAAGCAGGCCGTCGAGCCGGCCTCGTTGATGCCTTCGTGCAGGATGCGCCCGTTCTCGGCCTCCTTGTAGGCCAGCATCAGCTCGGCGTCGACCGAGGTGTAGTTCTGACCGTGCGGGTTGTAGATCTTCAGTGTCGGGAACCACGAGTCCATGCCGAACGTACGGGCCTCGTCCGGGATGATCGGCACGATGCGTTTGCCGATCTCCTTGTCGCGCATCAGCTCCTTGAAGATGCGGACCAGCGCCATGGTGGTCGCGACCTGCTGATTGCCCGAGCCGCCGGAGACCGCCTTGAGGGCGGGGGCGGTATCGGCCGCCATCGGCTTCGCGGTGATCTTCCGGTTCGGGACGAAGCCGCCGAGCTCGTTGCGGCGTTCCAGCATGTACTTGATCTCCGGCGAGTCCATACCGGGGTGGTAGTACGGGGGCAGGTAGGGATCGGCTTCGAGCTGGGCGTCGGTGATCGGCAGATGCGAGGTGTCGCGGAACGCCTTGAGGTCGTCGAGCGTCATCTTCTTCATCTGGTGGGTCGCGTTGCGGCCTTCGAAGCTCTTGCCGAGCGTGTAGCCCTTGATGGTCTTGGCGAGGATGACCGTCGGTTGTCCCCGGTGGGCCATCGCGGCCGCGTACGCGGCGTAGATCTTGCGGTAGTCGTGGCCGCCGCGCTTGAGCTTCCAGATGTCCTCATCCGACAGGTCGGCCGCCAGTGCCTTGGTGCGCGGATCCCGGCCGAAGAAGTGATCGCGGATGAAGGCGCCGTCGTTGGCGCGGTAGGTCTGGTAGTCGCCGTCGGTGGTGCGGTTCATCAGGTCGACGAGCGCGCCCTCCTGATCGGCGTGCAGGAGTGCGTCCCACTCGCGGCCCCAGACCACCTTGATGACGTTCCAGCCGGCGCCCTTGAAGTATGACTCCAACTCCTGGACGATCTGCCCGTTGCCGCGGACC
>NZ_JAAYXO010000221.1 GCF_012515855.1 Gordonia sp. (in: high G+C Gram-positive bacteria) | reverse complement strand
GACCACGTCGCCGACGCGGAGATCCTGTGCGTCCACTGTGCGGGCGATCGCGAGGGACCCGGTGGGAATCTCCGGCGACATGGAGCCCGACCGGAACACCAGCGGCGTGATGCCGAACAGCATCGAGGCGATGGCTGCGACGATGCACATCAGGCCCAGCACCGCACCGACGTTGAGCGCGAGCTCACGTCGGGAGCGGCGCTGAGGCTGAACTTCTTGCTGACTCATCGGTGCATCACGCCTGGGTGGCCGCGAACTGGAAGTCGACGGATACCGACGACATACGCGTGGTGTTCGGGGCGCTCGAGTTCAGCGCTGCCTTGATGCAGAGGTCCTCGGTTGCTGATTTGTTGATCGGCCGCGCGGTGGTCACGAGGTTCACCGGTGATCCGAGAGTGAGTGCACTGCTGCCGATCTGGGTGCCGCCGGTGCAGGTGCCGCCGCTGGCCGAACCGCCGGCGTACACCGTGACAACGAGGTTCGACGCGAAGTCCGCGGCAGACGGCACGGCGCTTGCGGGCGAGACGCCTGCGGGCGGGACGAAAGTGCCCGCATTCGCGGCCACGGCCTTCATCGTGTACGTGAAATTGGTGGCGCCGACATTGTTGACCGGAAGCATCGCGGAGGTGCTGTCGCCCTTGGCGAGGTTGATCTTGTCCAGCGAGGTAAATGCGAGTGTCGGACGCTCACCGTCGAGTGCCACCTTGACGTCCACCGACGCGGTGGAGAACTGCCCGGTGGTGGCGGTTGCGGTGTCCGACCATGCGGCCATGGTGCCGACGGCGCCGAGGCCGAAGACCATGCCGAGCGAGGCGATAGCGCGTACGCGGGTCCAGCCGGTGTCGCCGAGACGTCGACGCAGTCCCGACCGTGCGGGGCCGCCGGATTCGTGGGGTGAAGACATGATTGCTGCCTTGTCAGTTGGGGAGGGAAGTCGGTGGGGGACAGTCAGCGGACGACGGGAATCGGCCGGGTGCTCTCTTCGCTGGGGAGGTCGTAGAGCGGGGGTGGGTACTGCGGTGCTGGCGGGTGCTGCTGGGCTGGAAACTGCTGGGCCGGGAACGGTTGCGCCGGTGCCTGCTGCGGTGGGTAGTACGGCGCTGGCGGTTCGGGCACTGCCGAGTATGCGAGTGCATGGCCGCCGGCTTGCGGTGCTCCGCAGGCGTGGCAGACCGGTGGCGCGGGGGCGCCCTGGGCGACAACGTCTTGGGCGGCTACGACCTGCGGCGGCATAGCCGTCGTCAGGGCGTCGACTGTGCCGACCGGCGGAACCGGGTTCTCGGGCTCGCCGTCGGCAGGCGGTTCGTCGCTGTCGCCGTCCTTGCCGTTCTTGCGGTCGCGCAGACCGCTGATCCACATCCACAGTGCATAGCCGCCGAGGGCAGCGGCGATGACGAAGATCATCACGCTGCGCGTGGCACCCGAGAGCAGCGAGTTGAGCCGCCCGAGCTGGGGCACCGAGTAGAGCAGCCTGCCGCGGATCTGTTCCTCGATCAGCTGAACGTCGTCAGTCGCATTGTTGGCGTCACCCTTAGTGATGAACTTCCGGACACCCTGCGCGTCGTAGACGATGCTGATGATGCGGTGGGTGGTCACCGAGGGATTGCCAGACTCCGGCTGGAACGTGATGACGTCGCCTGCGTTCAGGTCGGCGCCCGGAGTCGGTTTGACGACGATCAGTGTTCCCGGTGGGTACGTCGGCTGCATGGAGCCGGTGAGCACCGTGTAGGCGGTAGAACCGGTCAGTCGCGGGATCACCACGAGCACTGCGAGCAGTGCCACCGCGATGGCGAGCAGCGTATACGAGGCGATGGTCTTGACCCACCAGATCGGTGGTGTCTTCTCATCGTCCGTGTCGGCTGGTGCCGTCAAAGTGTCGGCGGGACCGGGAAGGATCTCAGTCTCGTCGGTGTGGTGAATCCCGCGACCGGTCATCATGCGCCCGCTACCGAATTCGCTGCAAAGGTGTACGTCGCCTTAGAGCTCTGCGACGTCTCTGCGTTGGTGGCGATCGTGACCCGCAAGCAGAGCACCTCGGTGGAGTCCTTCGCGACCTTCCGTGCGGGGAAGGTCGCTGCGTTGCCCGCACCGTTGTAGAGCTCGGTGCCGACGTTACCGGTCGGGGTGCACTCTGCTGCGCTGTTCACCTTGGCGACGCGGAAGGTGAGCGGTGCGTCGCCGCTGGTGGCGATGCCGTTCAGCCTGTACTGCATGGTGACGTTGCCCGAGTTGATGACGGGCAGTGCCTTCTGCACGCTGTCGCCGCGGCCGGCGTTCTCGAGCGTCAATCCGTCCAAGGTGAACTGCTTGACACCGCTGTTGCCTGCCGAGATGTTGAGCTCGCCAGCGGTGATCGTGCCACCACCGCCACTGCTTTCTTCGGAGCGCCACGCCGCGCTGGTCTGCTGGAGGGAGATGAATCCCACCAGCAGAACCACCGCTGCCGCGAGCACCCACTTGATTTGGGGCTTCATGAAGACCTTTGGTGAAGGGGGTTACTACTTCTGAGCGAGAACGACGGAGGCACCCGAGAGGATGCCGGTCTGCGTCATCGTGCTGGCCGGTGCGTCGGTGGAGAACGTGACGTTGGTGCTGACCGTGTAGGGGCCGGTTTGGGTGACTTCCACAGCCTCACCATTCGTCGGTGTTGCTAGCAGGAAGGGCGCCAGATCGCCGGAAACACCTGCGACGGTCGGGGTGAGTGTGGCCGTCAAGTTAGTTCCGACGAGAACAACGTCGTAGATGGCGGTGTAGGTGAACTTGTCGCCGGGGACGATTTTGTCGTTCTCGAAGTCAACGGGATCGCCAGCCTTCTTGCCCTCCACCCACTTCCAGACGCCGGTGCCAGCCTGCTGCGTCACGTTGAGTGAACCAGCGGTGATCGTGCCGCCGCCGGTGCCGGTGGTGCTCTGGTTCCACGCCGCCATGGTGCCTGCGCCGCCGGCGAGGATGGCTGCTGCTGCCGCTGCGGCGAGGGCGCCCTTGGTTGCCTTGTTCATGCTTTCCCGTTTCTGTTCAGGGACTGTGCCGGAAGCGTTCCGGCACAGAAGGGAGGGTTGCGCGGGAAGTGCGCGGGGCGGTCGTGAGTGACCGTCTACGGCCGGGGAGGCACCGAGGTGCGGCCGAAGTCTGTGGGTGGTGGAAGTCAGCGGCTGATGACGGTCGGGGAATCGACCTGAATCAGCTTGGATGCGGAGGATCCGCCGCCGAGGCTTCCGGTGCTGCAGCCGAGGCTGCCGAGGGCGCCGCCGAGCGAACCGCTGTTGCAGTCGTCGCCGCCGCCGTTGCCGCCACCGGGGGCGACCTCTTCGAGGGCGAACGCCCAATTCGGCTTGATCTCGAAGTTCTGCGCGGTCTCATCGGCCGGGATACCCAAACGGAGGGTCACCGACATGGGGGTGTCCTTGGCGATGTTCTTCTCGGCGACGAGGATGCCGGGATTACCGACCAGATTGGCGTTGGAGCCATTGGTTCCGCCGAGGTCGGCGCGCAAGTATGCGGAGCCGCCCCCGCCGACAGACCAGTTACCGGCGTAGGCCTGGAACTTGGCGGGGGTGTCGCAGATGTTGCGGACGCTGAACTTGGCCTGAACGACTTCGCCCTTGCTGCCCGGGGACGGGCGCTGTCCGGTCCAAGGAATCGTGCTATCGGCGGCGGTCGACCACCCCGAGTTGCCATCGGCAGAGAACTCGAGGCACTTGTCGTCGAGGTTCGCGCCCGGTGCCGCGCTCGCCCCGCCAACGCTGAGCGCTGCGAAGGAGAGAGCTGCGGCGCCGGTAGCGGCGACGACGGCTGCGCGTCGTGCAGTGGTGATGAGGAGAGCGGTATGCGTCATGTGAAGAATCATCGGGTGCCGCGCCGACGGTGGGGAGCGACACATCTGCGCGTTTGTGTCGAAAGTTGAGTTCTGTGCCACGGATGGATGTCCGCTCCGAGAATGAAGCGAAAAGGCGTTTATGCAGGTCGGATGAGTTCCGAATGGTCTAATTCGGACACTGTGAGGCTGATAAGTGATGACCGTCACCCTCTGTTCGGGTGAACGTAACAGGTCACTGCTTTGCAGTCGGATCTGTGCCGACTTGAGGTTGTATGACCCGGATTTCGCCGTTTCTTCGTTCGATCGATCCAGTGCATCGCTCGGGTCCTGCTACAGACCGGATGGTCGGCGCGGTTCCGCGGACGTGGCGCGTGATGGGGATCACCCAAGATTGAGCGACATTCACTCAAGTCTGCGGAATGAATCCTCCCTGCGTGTAGTTGAACCGATCAAGGAACTTGAGTGATAGAGACTCAACAAGGTTGACGGCAACGAAAACGTCGATTAAACCTGAGTCCGAGGCGCTGAGGTTTCGCAGACCAACGCAGGCCCAACGGCCCCAAGAACTACCCGGCCCTCCAAGCGAGCCGGAACTAGGAGGAACACATGTCACGTGCTGTCGGAATCGACCTCGGCACCACCAACTCCGTGGTGTCGGTTCTCGAAGGCGGCGAAGCCGCCGTCATCGCTAACGCTGAAGGCGCCCGGACCACGCCGTCCGTCGTCGCCTTTGCGCGCAACGGAGAGGTCTTGGTGGGCCAGCCCGCCAAGAACCAGGCGGTCACCAACGTCGATCGCACCATCCGCTCGGTCAAGCGCCACATGGGCGGCGAGTGGACCGTCGACATCGACGACAAGAAGTACACCGCGCAGGAGATCAGCGCTCGCACGCTGATGAAGCTCAAGCGCGACGCAGAGGCCTACCTGGGCGAAGACGTCACCGACGCGGTCATCACCGTGCCGGCGTACTTCAACGACGCTCAGCGCCAGGCGACCAAGGAAGCCGGACAGATCGCCGGACTCAACGTCCTGCGCATCGTCAACGAGCCCACCGCAGCGGCCCTGGCCTACGGCCTCGACAAGGGTGAGAAGGAACAGACCATCCTGGTCTTCGACCTCGGCGGCGGCACCTTCGACGTCTCGCTGCTCGAAATCGGCGACGGTGTCGTCGAGGTTCGCGCCACCTCGGGCGATAACAACCTGGGCGGCGACGACTGGGACGAGCGCGTCGTGGAGTGGCTGGTCGACAAGTTCAAGGCGTCGGCAGGCATCGACCTCACCAAGGACAAGATGGCCATGCAGCGTCTCCGCGAGGCTGCTGAGAAGGCCAAGATCGAGCTCTCCGCTTCGCAGAGCACCTCGATCAACCTGCCCTACATCACCGTGGACGCGGACAAGAACCCGCTCTTCCTCGACGAGCAGCTGAGCCGCAGCGAGTTCCAGAAGATCACCAGCGACCTGCTGGAGCGCACCCGCACTCCGTTCCAGGCCGTGATCAAGGACGCCGGCATCTCCGTGGGCGACATCGACCACGTGGTGCTGGTGGGCGGCTCCACCCGTATGCCCGCCGTCACGGAGCTGGTCAAGGAGCTCACCGGTGGTCAGGACCCCAACAAGGGCGTGAACCCGGACGAGGTCGTGGCCGTGGGCGCTGCCCTGCAGGCCGGCGTGTTGCGCGGCGAGGTCAAGGACGTGCTTCTGCTCGACGTGACCCCGCTGAGCCTGGGCATCGAGACCAAGGGCGGCGTGATGCACAAGCTGATCGAGCGCAACACCACCATCCCGACCAAGCGCTCGGAGACGTACACGACTGCTGACGACAACCAGCCGTCGGTGCAGATCCAGGTGTTCCAGGGTGAGCGCGAGATCGCCTCGCACAACAAGCTGCTCGGATCGTTCGAGCTCGGCGGCATCGCACCGGCTCCGCAGGGTGTCCCGCAGATCGAGGTGACCTTCGACATCGACGCCAACGGCATCGTGCACGTCACCGCGAAGGACAAGGGCACCGGCAAGGAGAACAGCATCCGGATCCAGGACGGCTCGGGTCTCTCGAAGGAAGAGATCGACCGCATGGTCAAGGACGCTGAGGCTCACGCCGAAGAGGACCGCATCCGTCGCGAAGAGGCCGAGACCCGCAACCAGGCGGAGTCGCTGGTCAACCAGACGGAGAAGTTCCTCAAGGAGAACGACGACAAGGTTCCGGCCGACGTCAAGGAGAAGGTCGAGGCCGCAGTGGCCGACGCCAACGAGGCGCTGAAGGGCACCGACACCACGGCCATCCGCAACGCGGTGGAGAAGCTGTCGGAGGTCTCGCAGGAGATGGGCCAGGCGATCTATGCCAACGCTCAGGCCGAGGGCGAAGCCGCCGCAGCTGCCGGTGACGACAGCGCCGACGACGTCGTCGACGCCGAGGTCGTGGACGATCCCGCCGAAGGCGAGAACAAGTGACGTCCGAGAACGTCGAGGACGCAAACGTCGACGAGCCGGTGACGGTTGACGACACCGAGCAGGCTGACGCCGCCGCGGACACCGCGGCGGCCCAGCCGGCCGGTGATGAGGCGAGCACCGCTGATGCCCAGGTCGCAGAGCTGACCGACGCACTGCAGCGGGAACGCGCTCAGTTCGCCAACTTCCGCCGACGCAGTGCTGAAGAGCAGCTGCAGGCCGTCGACCGCGGCAAGCAGGTTCTCGTCGAGAAGCTGCTGCCGATCCTCGACGATCTCGATCGCGCCCGCGATCACGGTGACCTCGTCGAAGGCCCGCTCAAGGCTTTGGCCGACAAGCTGGGCGACGTGTTGACGAGCGAGAAGCTGGTGAAGTTCGCGGAGCCGGGCGAGGTCTTCGACCCGGAGCTCCACGAGGCCATCCAGAACGACGGGAGTGGCGACACTCCGGTCATCGGGAACGTCTTCCGGGTGGGCTACCGCCTGGGCGACAAGGTGATCCGCCACGCCATGGTGACGGTCACCGATCCGGTACCCGCACCGGAGCAGTGATGTGCGCGCGGGGTCGTGACCGGCATGCCCGGTTGCGGCCCCGCAGCAGCTGCACTCACCACAGCGGATATATTCGTGCACTCAAGCATGAGCGGCACATCACAACCACAGACTTTTCTAGGAGGTGACGTCTGATGGCACCACAGCGTGAATGGCTGGAACGCGATTTCTACGCAGACCTCGGCGTTTCTTCCGACGCCACTGCCGACCAGATCAAGAAGGCCTACCGGAAGCTCGCTCGTGAGTTGCACCCGGACGCCAATCCGGGCGACACGGCGGCTGAGGAACGCTTCAAGCGGGTGTCGGAGGCCAGCAGCGTGCTGTCCGACGAGACCAAGCGCAAAGAGTACGACGAGGCCCGAACCCTGATGTCCAGCGGCCGTTTCACCGGCGGGGGCGGCGGTTTCGGCGGCGGCGGATACAGCGGTGGCGGAGCCGGCGGCTTCGACATCGGCGACCTGTTCGGCGGCGGCAACGCCGGCGGTGGCGGTGGCTTCGGCGACCTGTTCGGCGATCTGCTGGGCGGTCGTGGCGGCGCCGGAGCGGCCGGCGGCGGCACCCGTCAGCGTCGCGGCAACGACCTCGAGACCGAGACCACCGTCGCCTTCCGCGACGCGGTGCAGGGCGCCAAGGTGTCACTGCGGGTCACCAGCCCGTCGCCGTGCACCAAGTGTCATGGCAGCGGCGCCAAGCCGGGCACCAGCCCGCGCACCTGCCCCACCTGCAACGGGTCGGCCTACGTGACTCGCAACCAGGGACACTTCGGCTTCTCCGAACCCTGCCCCGACTGCCAGGGCACCGGCACCAAGATCGACGATCCGTGCCCGGACTGCCAGGGCTCCGGCATCACCGTGCGCCCGCGGACCATCAACGTCCGCGTCCCGCAGGGTGTGGAAGACGGTCAGCGGATCCGACTCGCCGGACAGGGCGAGGCCGGTATGCGCGGCGCGCCGTCGGGCGACCTGTACGTGACCGTTCACGTGCTGGCCGACAAGGTCTTCACCCGCACCGGCAACGACCTGCGCGTCGAACTGCCGGTGTCGATCGCCGAACTGGTCCTCGGCGCCACCGTCTCGGTCCCGACGCTCGACGGCTCCGTCGGCGTCAAGATCCCGGCGGGGACGTCCGACGGGCGTACGCTGCGACTCAAGGGCCGCGGCGTTCCGAAACGATCGGGCGGATCGGGCGACCTGTTGGTCACCGTCAAGGTAGCGGTCCCCACCAAGCTCGACGACGCTGCGACCGCAGCGATGAAGCAGTACGCGGAGGCCGAACGAGCAAGCGGGTTCGACCCCCGCGCCAACTGGGGGCGGTGAATGACCCATGGCAGGCGTCAACCCGGAAAACCGACCACGACGCGACGACGTCAGTGACGCCGCCACTTTCATGATCTCGGTGGCGGCGGAGCTGGCCGGCATGCATGCGCAGACGCTGCGCACCTACGACCGGCTGGGCCTGGTGACCCCGCAGCGCACGCGCGGCGGTGGTCGCAGGTACTCCAACCGCGACGTCGAGATGCTCCGCGAGATCCAGCGCCTCTCGCAGGACGAGGGCGTCAACCTCGCGGGCATCAAGCGAATCATCGAACTGAGCGACGAGGTGGAGGCACTGCACAAGCGCGTGGCCGACCTCGCCCACGAACTCGAGTCGACCACCCGCCCCCGTCGGGGCGAGCTGGTCCCCGTCCCGAGGTCGAATGCGCTGGTCGTCTGGCAGCCGCGAGGTAAGCGGCGGTCGTAGGAGGCGGACGCGAAAGGCCCCGGCAGGAGTTTCCTGCCGGGGCCTTTCACGTGCGTGTTGCGGGGAGGGGGCCTTCCCACGTTGGTCGAGTGCCGCTGCGGCGCGGAGCCCGCATCGGTGTGTCGAGACCGGGGTAGCGGCGGTCTCGATTGTGGCGGGTTCGCTGCGCTCACTCGCCGACTCGACCAGCAAGGGGAAGCCGACTCGACCAGCGTGGGGAGGCGCCCTCGTCCTAGTCGGCCGACCCGGGCATCGGCCGCGACGGCCGGGCGATACCTGCGCGCTCCAGAAAGCGGCCGAAGAGGACGTCGCACTCCACAGCGGCGGAGATGTCGGTGTCGCCGCCGACGCTTTCGGTGAACGACGCCAGGTCCAAGCCGTGGCTCGCCAGGTAACTCTCCATGTCGGGGATGCTCGACGACCACGCGCGTAGCCACGCGGGACTGGCTTCCGGATGGAACTGGACTCCCATGTGGGGGCCGACGGTGAACGCCTGCACTCCCGCCGCCGTAGTGGCCACCACATCGGCGGACGCCGGCGCGGTGATGGCGTCGTGGTGGAACTCCAGCCACGGGCCCGCACCCACCAGGTCGGGGTCGCGGGTGTCGATGACGGTGAGTCCGTGCTCGGACAGTTCGCCGCGCTGCACGGTGCCACCGAACAGGTGGGCCAGCATCTGCGCGCCGAAGCAGACGCCGAATACCGGGATCCCAGCGTCGACGGCGCCGAGCAGGTAGTCGCGTTCACGGGCGATCCACACGAGGTGATCGTCGTACACCGAATCGTGCGATCCCATCACCACCAGCACCTGATAGTCATCGGGACGAGGCATCGGGACGGCTTCATCGTCAGCAGCGACCACTGTCACCTCGAATCCGCGTCGCCGCAGAGCGGGCAGCAGGGTGCCGAGCGACGGGAGCCGATTCTCTTCGGTCATTCCATGGACGAGGGCCAATGCACGACGCGTGTTGGACGATTCAGCGCTCGCGTCGACGGAATCGATCTCCGGTGCCGCGGCTTTCCTAACGGCCAATCGGGTGTCCTCGCCTTTCAATTCTGTGATCAATGGTCGGGGTCCGTTTCACTCAGTGATCAGTGTCTTCAGCGGTACGGACGGATCTCCGGCCCGCGTCGGGTCGATGGATTTGTCGGCGGCCAGCGCGCGCTTCACGGCCATGTGGTCGCGAGGATTGTTGACCGAGTCGGCGGCGATCAGCCTTCCCTCCCGGTAGTACAGCGCGGTGAGCCGGTCCAGGCCGTCGGCGCGCACCACGACGTCGTCGTAGCCGTCGGAGATGCCCGCGATCTGAATCTTGGTGGCGCCCTGGTTGGACCAGAACCACGGCACGCCGCGCACGTGCGGTGGGCTGCCCATCAGGGTGTGTGCGGCGGTCTTGCCCTGCTCGGTGGCGTTGTTGACCGACTCGATGGGGATCAGCTGGTCGAGGGCGTTCGGATGCGGTTGCACGGTGCAGTCGCCCGCGGCGACGACGGCGGGGTGGCTGGTCTGTGCGTGCGCGTCGACGATGATGCCGCCGTCGCACGACAACCCGATCTGTTGGGCGAGCGCCGTGACCGGCCGCGCGCCGACCCCGACCACCACCAGGTCGGACGGCAGCGACCGGCCGTCCGACAGCTCGGTCGACGTGACACGGCCGTCGACTCCGGTGAACCCGGTGACGGAGGTGTTGAGCACCACGTCGATGCCCGCCGCCCGGTGCTGCGTGTGAATGAACGCGGAGACCGGTTCGGCGACAACGCGCGACATCAGGCGGTCGGTGTTCTGCACCACCGTCACTTCGAGGCCGCGCAGTCGTGCCGTGGCCGCCACCTCTAGGCCGATGAAACCGCCGCCGACCACCACGAGTCGCTGTGCGTGATCGAGCAGGTCGCGTAGGCGCACCGCGTCGTCGAGGGTCCGCAGCGACACCACGCCGTCGAGATCGGCCCCGGGCACGGGCAACTGCATCGGAGTGGATCCGGTGGCCACCGCGAGGCGGTCGAAGGTGATCTCGGCACCGTTGTCGAGAACGGCGGTGCCTCCGTTGTCGTGCATCGCCACCGACTCGATCGACCGACCCACCAGCAGCTCGATGTTGTTGTCCTGGAAGAACTCCGGTGCCCGCAGCTGTACATCGGGGAGTTCGTCGGTCCCGTGCAGCATCTCTTTCGAGAGCGGAGGTCGCTGGTACGGCGCCACGCCCTCATCGGTGACGATGCAGATGCCGCCGTCGTAACCCGCCTCGCGGAGCGTCGTCGCGATGCTCAGCCCCGCCTCACCGCCGCCGGCGATGAGGATCTGACCGGTCACTGCTCGGGCGCAATCGTCAGGATCAGGCCGTCGAGCTCGTCCGTCATCCGAATCTGGCACGACAGCCTGCTGCACTCGGTGGCCGGAGTGACCGCGTCCTCGAGCATCTCCTCCTCGAAGTCCTCGGCGACGCCGGTGAGCTCGATCTGATGAGGTTCGACGAACACGTGACAGGTGGCGCACGACAACCCGCCGCCGCATTCTCCGACGACGCCGGGCACGCCGAGCTTCACCGCGGTCTCCATCACGGACGCACCGACCTTGGCCTCGACCTCGTGCTTACTGCCGTCCGGACTGATGAAAGTGATTGTGGGCACTGGAGTTCTTCCTTCTTCTCTTTCTTAACGCGGGGACGAACTCAGAAGAGTTCGAAGTACTCGCGGTGCTCCCAGTCGGTCACGCCGTTGACGTACGTGGACTCGTCGGGGTTCTCGGCCACCCACGCCTCGTAGCGCGTCACCTCGCTGCGCTTCATCGTGACCATGTAGTCGATGAAGCCGTCGCCGAACTCCTTGCGGAAGAAGGCGTCCTTGTCGAGGGCGTCGACCGCCTCCGCCAGCGAGGTCGGCAGCTGCGGCACCTCGGCGCTGTAGGGGTCCTCGCTGCAGTCGCCCGGGTCGGTGCGGTTGAGGATGCCGTCCAGGCCGGTCGCGACCTGCGCGGCCATGTACAGGTACGGGTTGGCGGCGGAATCGCCGACGCGGTTCTCCACGTGCGACGCCGGGTCGTTGGTGCCGCCGATCACGCGCATCATCGCCGCGCGGTTGTCCTTGCCCCAGGTCACGCGGTCCGGCGCCAGCGAGTACGGGCGGCGGCGACGGTAGCCGTTGACGGTCGGGGTGGTGAACACCGACGCCGCGACGCCGTGCGCCAGGGTACCGCCGACGTAGTGGCAGCCCAGCTCGGACAGCGGGGCGTCGTCGCGCGGGATCATCAGGTTCTCGCCGGTCTGGGAGTCGACGATCGAGGTGTGCAGGTGCCAGCCGCTGGCGTAGAAGCCTTCGACGGCCGGGGTGCACATGAACGATGCGACGTGCCCGTTGCGCTTGGCGATCTGCTTGACGGCCATGCGGAACAGCGAGGCCGAGTCGGCTGCGGCGAGGCCTTCGAGGACGTCGAAGGTGGTCTCGATCTGGCTCGGCGCCCACTCGTCGTCGAAGGAGCGGATCGGCAGACCCATGGCGGCGACGGCCTCGCGGATCGGGCGGATGGTGTCGTCGACCTCATCGAGGTGGTCGAGCAGCAGGTAGTTGTATCCGCGGCCGACCGGAGCGACGGTCGGCGGATCGGCGGGCGAGCCGGGGGCACCCAGCGAGCAGGTGCCGAGGCCGTCGTCCACCAGGCGGGTGAGGTACCACTCCATCTCGATGCCGGTGATCAGGCTGTAGCCCGACTCGGCGAGCTTGGCCAGCTTCTCCTTCAACAGGGTGCGCGGCGCGAGCGGGAACGGGCGGCCGTCGGACATGTAGAGGTCGGCGAACACGACGGCAGTCTTAGGCGCCCACGGCAGCACGGTGAAGGTGCCGGGGTCCGGGACCATGGTGACGTTGGGGCTGCCACCGAGGCCGTCGATCGCGAAGCCGCCGTCGGGGCTGAAGGGGTTGTAGACGATCGCGTTGGCGGTGTCGAAGAAGAACGGGGCCATGGTGATGGCGTTGCCCGACTCGAGCGCCGACTTGTAGGCGGGAACGGTGAGGGCCTTGCCGCGGAGCAGGCCGTGCTGGTCGGGCCACGCGAGGCGGACCACTTCGATGCCCTCGCGCTCGATGGCGGCGAGGGACTCGGCGGCGAGCTGCTGCTCGGCGGGACCGTAGAGGTTGTGCTTGGCGACGAACTTCTCTGAGGACATGAGTTTCTCCTGGTGAGACGGGCTGATGACAGCAGAACGGTGCTCGGGAGGGAGCTGTGAGATGGGGGTGATGCAGGGATGCGAACCGAGCTCGGCAGGGCCGGCCGAGAGAAACCGGTAGCGCGGGAAGCGCCACGTTGCGTGGCGGTGACGGATGTAGTCGGTGTGGTGTGGAGGGCTCAGGCGGGGTCCGTGGCGAACCACGCGTTCAGCAGACGCTCGCCGGGATCCGACGAACCGGGTTCGTCGGCCGCCGCGCGGATGGCGTCGACGTCGACGCCGTAGCGGGCGAGCTTGGGGCCCTCGATGTCGAGGAGCTCATTGATACCGGTGGCGTCGAGTTCGGGGTGGAACTGAATGGCGACGGAGGTGCCGACCTGCCAGCTCTGGAGATACCGATCGCTGGTGGCGAGAAGCTGAGCTGCCGACGGTGGTTCGGCTCGGTCGGAGTGGAACGAGAAGTAGCGACCCGGCAGCGGAAGCGGGGTTTCGCCGCCGATTCGGGTGACGTCGATGAATCCGCATTCGAGGCCGCTCTCGCCCGGAACAGCCGATCCGCCGAGGGCTTCGGCGAGCAGTTGGGAGCCGAGACAGATCGCCAGCATGGGGATCCCCGCCCGATGGCAGCGCGCGATGTACTCGATCTCCGTCGTCAGGTACGGATGGGCCTGCGCGTCGTAGGCGCTCTGCGGGCCGCCGAGCACCACCACGGCCTCCGGTTGTTCCGGAAGGGGTTCGCCCCGATGCGGGTGGACGAGATCGATCGCCCACCCGTTGGCGCGCGCGACGCGGTCGAGCACGGTGATCGACGGGGTGGCGATGTGCGCGATGACAGTCAGTGTCCGAGTCATGACGGTGGTCTGGGCTCCAATCGGTTCTGCCAGGGGGTCCAATGGTCGATCTGAGCGAGGGCGGCCAACAGGTGCTCGGCGGTGGTTCGGTCGACGGCCACCCAATCGTCGCTCGGGGTGACGCCGTACGGCGTGAAGTCCCAGATCTTGAGACTGTGGACGGCCTTCACCAGGGGTTCGGTGGCGGCCAGGTCCCGTTCGATGCGTTCGAGGCGAGTGCTCACGCGGGCGAACTCGCGTCGAAGATCCCGGACCTCTCGCTCCAAGTCGGGCTCGGCGGGCTGGGATTCCATGTCAGAACACCAGCGTCAGGTTCTCGTGGTACTGCTCGGAGTCGATGAGGTTGGCGGTCTTCAACCGGATCCGCCACCGGTCGTCCGCCCGCTTCAGGACATGTCCGTACCAGCCGGTGTACGTCTTCGCGGTGCCGGCGCGGAACTCGTGGATCGTGAAGTTGGAGCGGATGATCCGGGTGTCGTCGTCGAGGTCGGTGGTCTCGATTCCGGTGATCAGCCGTCGGGTGCGCGAGGCAGGCAGCTGGCTGTAGGCCAGGCCGGTTCGCAGCCAGTACACCCGGTCGGTGAGGCGACGGTGGTCGTCGAAGGCGTGGCTCACCTCGGCGCGCGGATTGCCGCCGCCGGGTGTCACCGGGACCCAGTAGAGGCAGTCCTCGGTGAACAGATCCAGCCAGTCGTTGAAGCGGCCCTCGTCGATGAGTCGGGCTTCGCGAGACAGAAACGCCTGGGCGGCATGCCAGTCGTCGACGGTGGACGCGGGCCACTCGTCGCGCAGAACGCCGCGGTAGCGGTCGAGCTCGTCGTACCACGCGGCGTCGACGTGGTACGAGAACGAGGTGGTGTCGGCGTACTTCTCGGGAAGGTCGTCGATGATCATCAGTTGGTCTCTCCCATTCGGCGCTGCCACTCGTCGTAGTAGCTGCGCATGTGAATCTCGTCGGTGACTGCCGTGACCACCACGCCGCTCTCGTCGGTCGACTGCCAGTCGGCCACGCCGAGACCGCGGTTCATGTAGATCCATTCCGCCTCGGGGGCGGCCAGGCCGCGCTGTGCTTCCTCGAAGTTCGCCTGATCGTCGGGCTCGCCGAACGACGGGAAGTCCTCCTGCGAGCGCATGCGCATCGTGTTGACCGCGTCGGGGACGTCGCCGATCGTGGTGGCGTGCCAGGTGAGCTGGGTGCGGTCGACGGCCATCGGCTCGATCACCTGGATCTGATTGCCGATCACCAGCAGGTTCGGGAAGATGCTCAGGTTGATCTGCGCGCCGATCGCGAGGTCGAGGAGGCGGTCGGCGTCGTCGCCGTGCTCGGCGCGGATCGCTTCCTCGAAGCTCTCGCGTCCGGGCTGCGGACGCTGGTTGTTCCAGAAGCTGCCCGGACCGTCGTACACCGGCCGCTGGTCGATGACGCTGTGTCCGTTGCCGAGCGAGTAGACCTTCATCGGGCCGTCGTCGGGGGTCTTGCCGAAGTACGACATGTCCTTGGAATCGCCCATGCGCGAGGCCATCTCGAGGAGGGAGCGATGCGAGAACGACGGGTGGTAGCCGTCGCCCGCGTTGTCGAAGGCGAGCTTCCAGTTGCCCCGGTAGCCCATGCGGTACGCGGCGGCGTTCACCGAGACCGCGCCGCGGGGCGCGCGGTCGATCCAGTAGTCGAGCCAGGGCTTGGCGTTGCCCAGCCAGTCGGCGACGGACGGTGCGTCCTGGTTCATGGTGCCGAAGATGAAGCCGCGGTAGCTCTCGACCCGCGGAACGGTCGTGAGTCCCATCTTCGACTTGTCGAGATCGTCGTAGCCGCGGGCCCAGGGGACGCCGACCAGTTCGCCGGTGTTGCGGAAGGTCCAGCCGTGGTAGGGGCACTGGAAGCTCTTCGCGATGCCCGACTCCTCGCGGCACACCGTCGCAGCGCGGTGCGCGCAGCGGTTGAAGACCGCGTGGAGGTCCTCGCCATTCTTGTCGCGGATCACGATCACCGGGCGCAGGCCCATGCGAACCGAGAGGAACGAGTTGGCTTCCGGAAGCTGGGATTCGTGGGCCAGGTACACCCACGACTCGCCGCCGAAGACCTTCACCAGTTCTTCGTCGAAGACCGCGGAGTCGGTGTAGAGCTGTCGGTGAACGCGATCGGTCTCGATGAGATCCGACCATCTGCTGCCGGGCGCTGACGCGCCGACAAGTGCCTCGGGCGCGTCGCACGCCCCGTCTTGCTGAGTCATCAAAAGTCCTAGTCGAATAGGGTCTTTGTACCGTGTGATACGCAACGCTAACACAACATAGCGTTTAGTACGTCACAACGGAAGAGGGATTCTCGGGCAGTTTCTCGGGCGGGTCGCGGTGGTCTTTCTGCCAGCGTTTTTCGATTCGGAGTAGATCCTGGGTCGGGGGTGGTGCCGCATGGTCGTGCGCGTCGAACGGACAGAAACGGACATCGGACTAGACTCGGCGACATGGCGAACGCGGACTCGGGAGAAGACACCGTCGCCCAGCGGATTCGGAAGGTGCGACATTCCCTTGCGCCCGGCGAGCTGAAGGTCGCAGTCGCGATCTCCAGCGGCTACCCGACCGCAGGCTTGGTGTCGGTGGCGCAGTTGGCGGCGAAAGCGGGAGTCAGCACTCCGACGGCGCTCCGGTTGGTCCAGAAGATCGGGTACGCGGGTTATCCGGCCTTTCAGGAAGCGCTGCGCGACGAGGTCCAGAGTCGACTGTTCTCGCCGGTCGCGGTGTACCCGAACGACGACGGCGGGCACGCGGCGGTGGCTGGGTCCGACATCGCGGTGGCTGCGAACGACTACATCGAAGGTGTGCGATCGACGATCGGCGACGTCTCGGTGCCCGACCTCGAGCGAGCGGTGGAGGCCCTGGCGGATCTCGACCGGACGGTGATGGTGCTCGGCGGCCGGTTCACGTCGGTGCTGGCCATTCAGCTGCATCAGTACCTGCGCATCCTGCGGCCGGGTGTCATCTTCGTCAATCCGACGTCGGCGGAGTACATGACCTCGCTCGTCGACATCGACCAGACCACCACCGTCATGACCTACGACTACCGCCGTTACCAGCACACCACCATCGAGTGGGGCGACGCCGCCGTCGACCGGGGTGCTCAGCTGATCCTGATGACGGACACGTACTTGTCGCCGCTGTCGTCGAAGGCCGACGCCGTACTGGCGACCAGCCACGCCGGCCCCGGTCCCTTCGACTCCCTCGCCCACGGCTTCATGCTGACCGAGCTGCTGGTGTCGGCGGTGGCCAAGAAAGTCGGCGGCCCGGCGCGCGACCGACTCGCGGCGTTCGAGGCCATGCATCTGGCGGAGGAGGACGGGTTCCCAGTGCTGTCGAACCCGTAGGGCGGTCCCGTGTCCCGTGCGGGAGCGGAATCGGGTAGCGCGCCCCGGCGTACCCTCGGATACGACCTCAACTCTCCACCCAAAGGAACCTGACACATGCGTCTCCTTCGTGCCGCCGGCCGAGCTTTCACCGGAATCCCGTACATCGTGCTGGGGTACGACGCGGCCACCGAACCGGGCATGCGAGTCAATGCGGCTGCGCCGCTGCTCGACAAGGCCCGCGCGGTGGTCCCGGTGCCGCTCGACAACGAGACCATCGTCCGCGCCAACGGCGCCGCGATGGCCGTCGGCGGCGCGATGGTGGCCAGCGGCTTCGGAGCTCGGGTCGGCGCAGGCATCATCGCCGCGTCGCTGATCCCGACCACGGCTGCGGGCCACGCCTTCTGGGAGATCGACGATCCGATGCAGCGCAAGATGCAGCAGGTGCAGTTCGTGAAGAACCTGACCATGCTGGGCGGCGTCGTGATGATTCTGGCGGGGAACAAGAAATAGTCGACCAGTGCTGACCGGAACGTCCCCGTGAGCGGAGCCCAAGGGCAAATAGCCCTCGGCGACCACTCACGGGGACGTTCCGGTCAGTAGGTCAGCTGGTCGGGTCGTGCTGGATGTCGTCGGGGTTCACTCCCGCGGCACGCAGGCGCAGCGCGGTGTGGAAGACCATCGGCGGCGGCCCGGACAGCAGGACCTGGCGACCGCGCCAATCGGCGTACTGCGCCGCCACCTCGCCGACCCGGCCGTACAGCACCTCCGCACCCCACTGGCGCGGATCGCTGCCGCCGGTGAGCCACCAGGGATCCTCGGCGTTCTCGACCACGGCGGTCACCTTGAGCCACGGGTTGGTGGCTGCCAACTGCTGCAGCACACCGAGCTCGTACAACTCCCCGGGATGCACCGCGCCGTAGAACAGGTGCACGGGCCCGGGCTCGCCGTACTGGGCGCGGTCGATCAGCAGTGCGCGCAGCGGCGACAATCCCGAGCCGCCCGCGATCAACAGACCGGGTCGCTGCGGATCCAGATGCATGGTGCCGTGGCGCTGGGCAAAGGTCCAGATGTCGCCGACGGCGGTGTCGCTGACGATGGTCCGGCTCACCCGGCCGCCGGGCACCGCACGAACATGAAACTCCAACTCGCCGTTGGCGTTGGCCGGAATGGCGGGGGAGAGGTTGCGCCACGTGCGCGGCCACTGCGGAATCTGGGTCTCCAAGTACTGACCCGCGGCGTAGCCGGGATTCGGTCCGGTCGCCACCAGTCGGACCACCGCGCGCTCGCGGGTGATCGAGAACTTCTGCACCACGCGGGCCTGCCACTGCGCGGGCTCGGCGGCGCTCTCGGCCGCGCCGCGCATCACGCCGGTGGTCAGGAGCATCGCCTGGCCGACGGTCTCCTCCATCTCGGGCGTCCAACGACGGGGCCCGAAGGCGAACTGGAACTCCGACATCAGGGCGTCGTACATCAACCAGTAGTGGTCGCTGACCACGCCGTACTTGCGGTGGTCGCGGCCGAGCTGTGCCAAGAACTCGACGAGTTCGCCGTGCCCGTCCGGCGCGGCGATGGCCTCGAGCACGTGATCGAGCACGTCGACGAAGCCCTGACGGAGGCCGCCGAGTTCGGCGGGGAACAACTCGCGGAGTTCCGGCTTCAGGGTGAACAGCCGTGCAAACACATTGCTTGCGAAGCGGTCGGAGTTCCCGGCCACCAGGGCCCGGGCCTGGGACAGGGCCGGCTGCTCGGGCTGGCTCACGCTGCTGCTCACTTTCTGCGTCCGTGCTGGCTTCGACGCCACGGCGTCGTCCACTCTAGTCGCCGTCCGACCATGGGCGAGAATATTGCGACGCGTGCCGACTGTCTGTTGTGGCACGCTGGATTCCGTGACAGGGCACGAAGAGGTTGAGCGCGAGGGCCCCGCGCTGCAGGGACTGATACCGGGGATCGTCGACGCGCACGTTCACTACTTCAATCCGTCGCGCCCGTCATGGGTCATGGAGCGGTTCGAGCAGTTGCCGATGAAGCGGTTCGTGCCTCCGCCGGTGCGCTGGTTGGCGGCGAGGCTGGGGGCCGGCAGCGATAACCACCTCGGCCTCGACCCCAGCCTGCTGCGCGCGCTCTACGAGCCGAATAATTACGCGCGCGACGCGGCGGCGCTGCCAGCGGTGGGCGGCGTCGGAGTCGCCGCCGTGGTCGCGGTCGAGGCGAACTGGCGGACGGTGAGGCCACCCGAGGCGCTGATGGACTCGTCGTACGAGGAACTCCAGTACCTGCTCGACCTCCCCCATGGACGACGGGGTCCGGAGCTCGGTGCGGTCGTGATCGCCGCAGATCCGCGACATCCGCAGTTCGCGGCCCAGCTCGACCGGCAGCTCGACTTCTCCGACAAGGTCCGAGCCGTCCGTTTCAAGTGGGCTCAGCATCCCGACCCCGACATCCACGACTGGTGCGACGAGCCCGACGCGGTGGCGTCGACCCGCTTCCTCCAGGGATTCGAGGCCATGGTCGAGCGTGACTTGGTGTTCGTCTCCCTCGCCTACTCGCATCAGTTGGGCCAACTCGACATGCTGGCCCGCCGCTTCCCCGAGGTCACCATGGTGGTGGAACACCTGGGAGTTCCGGCCGGCGTGTTCGGTCCGACGGGGACGCGGACCGGCATGACGGCCGCCGCCCGGGCCGAGATCTTGGGGCTGTGGCGCGAGCGCATGGCGATGATTGCCCAGCGTCCCAACGTGGTGGTCAAGGTGTCTGGCCTGGGATTGCCGTACCTCGGGTACGGACCCGAGACGTCGGGCAACATCGGCACCCGCGCGGTGCTCGCCGACATGATGGGGCCGCTGGTTACACACGTGGTGGAGCACTTCGGTCCCGACCGCGTGATCTTCGGATCGGACTCCCCGATCGACCGTCCCAACTCGCCGATCGAGATGACCGTGGGGGCCTTGCTCGACGTGCTCGGAGAGCGCGGACCCTATCTCTTGCAACAGCTCTTCGCCGACAACGCGCGCCGCATCTTCGACATTGCGCTGGACTGACACCGGCGCTCACTCTTTACCGCCGAACTAGAACGTGTTCTAGAGTTGTGGTGGAAGCTCGACGATCAGGAGTTGATGTGGGCAAGTATGTGGTGACCGGTTCGGCGTCGGGCATGGGGCACGCGGCGGCCGAGCGGCTGCGCGCCGACGGACACGAGGTGATCGGCGTCGATCAGCGTGATGCCGACGTGGTGGCCGACCTCTCGACCAAGTCCGGACGGTCCGACGCGGTGCGCGCCGTCATGAAGCTTGCCGACGGGGTGCTCGACGGCGCGGTGTTCGCCGCGGGCGTCGGTGCGCATGCGGGCAAGGAGCGACTGACCGTCGAGGTCAATGTCCTGGGCGTCACCGAACTCCTGATGGCGCTGCAGCCCGAGCTCGCCGCCGCGGGCAACGCGAAGGTGGTGGTCTTCGGGTCCAACTCGACGACGTCGACGCCGTTCGTCCCGCGGCGCGCCATCCGGATGCTGACCGCGGGTGACACCGAAGGCGCGGTCAAGCTGCTGCGTCGACGCGGCCCGCTGGCGGCCCCGGCGTCGTACGCGGCGTCGAAGCTGGCAGTGAGCCGGTGGGTGCGGGCGAAGGCGGTGACCCAGCAGTGGGCGGGCTCGGGAATCCGGGTCAACCTGCTGGCTCCGGGGCCGGTGCTGACGCCCCTGCTACGGGATCAGCTGGCGAGCTCGTCGGGCAAGCACGTGCGGTCGTACCCGGTGCCGGTGCGCGAGTACGGCACCCCCGAGCAACTCGCCGAATGGGTCATGATGATGCTCTCGCCCGCGGCCGACTTCATGGCAGGCTCGGTGATCACCGTCGACGGCGGCACCGAAGCGCTGCTGCGCCCCAACGACTGGCCGTCGCCGCTGCCCGTTCGCCGCGTCCCGCGGATGCTCGCCGCCCTGCGCAACGCCCCCCGCTCCGGTCAGGTGGCCGACTACTCCGACGTTTAATCGGTCCGCAGGTCGTGCGACGACCTCGCCTTTTTGTTGGTCGAGTCGGCGTGTGAGCGGAGCGAACCCGCCCGGTATCGAGACCGTTTTGCAGTGTGCTTGGTCTCGATACACCGTTGCGTGCTTCGCTCGCAGCGGCACTCGACCATCGTGGGCGGCTCTGCTCGCAGCGGCACTCGACGGCGGACCAGCCCTAACCCAGCGCCACCGGCCGCGACGCGTCCGACGACCACTGCGAGTACGACCCCGGGAACAGCGTGGCCTCGATGCCTGCGTCGGCCAACGCGGCGATCTGGTGCGCGGCGGTGACACCGGAGCCGCAGTAGACGACGACCTCCCGGTCCGCGGCGCCGAGCGCCTCGAAGTGATCCCGCAGCTGTGCGGTCGGCAGGAAGCGACCGTCGGCGTCGACGTTGTCCCCGGTCGGTGCGCTCACCGCGCCCGGAATGTGGCCGGGGCGCGGGTCGACAGGCTCGGTCTCACCGGTGAAGCGTTCGGTGGCGCGGGCGTCGAGCAGGAGCGCCTGGGTGGGATCGAGCGCGGCGACCTGATCGATCGTGACGGTCGGCAGATGACCTTCGGTGAGGACCACGGTGCCGACGCGCGGCGTGGCGTCGCCGGTCGAGATCCGCATGCCCGCGGCCTTCCACGCGCCGATGCCGCCGTCGAGGATCCGCACGTCGGTGAGGCCCGCCCACCGCAGCAGCCACCAGGCACGAGCGGCGGCCTTGCCCTCCCAATCGTCGTAGACCACGACCCGCGAGCCGACGTCGATGCCCCAGCGTCGGGCCGCAGCTTGCAGGTCAGCGAGTGCGGGCAGCGGGTGTCTCCCGGCCTCGGGCGTCGGGGGAGCGGCCAGCTCGGTGTCGAGGTCGACGTACACCGACCCCGGCAGATGGCCGGCGCGATAATGGTCGTGGCCAGCGGAATCGCCCAGCTGCCATCGCACGTCGAGCACCACCGGCGGGCGCGACGACAGCATCGCTTCCACCAGATCGTCGACCGTGATCCGTACGCCCTGCTCCGAAGTCATCTCGCGTTGTTCCTTCCGTCGACATCTGCCGGGCGCACCGCGTCGGCCCTCCCACGACTCTAGAGCCGCGGCCGACCGATCGGGGTTGTGGTCCCTTCGTGCGACAATCGGGGTATGTCCGAATCCACTGAGATCGCGCTGGGAGCGGGACAGCTCCGCGGTCGGTTTCTCGAAGCCGCCATGCGCGTCCTTGCGCGCGACGGTTACAGCGGCTTCAAGCAGTCCGCGGTCTGCGCCGAGATCGGCCTGACCACCGGCGGTTTCTACCACTCCTTCCCCAGCTGGAAGGACTTCGAGGTCGCACTCATCGAGCATTGGCAGCGCGCCGCGACCGCCGACGTCGTCTCCGACCTGCGGGCCATCGGCAGGGCCGAGGATCGGGTCGTCGCGCTGAAGGCCGCGGCCCACACGCTGCCCCATTGCACTGAGCGCGCACTTCGCGTCTGGGCGGCCAAGGACCCCGCGGTTGCCGAGGCGGTGGAGGACGTGGATCAGACACGTCGCGCCGTGATCGCCGAGTTCATCGCCGACGTCGTCGCCGATCCGAACGTGCCCGACCGCTTTGCCGCCCACTCGATCCTGCTGCTGGTGGGCTACCAGTGCTCGACGATCAACGAGGCGGATTTCGAGGCGGCAATGGCACACATCGTGGATGAGGTGCTGACGCTGCCCCGGCGGGCGGCGAACTGACGGGCGCTCCGCTGACCTGGCTGGGTACTCGAGCCTTACCTTGCCAACTGCTCTCGCAGTGCCGCCTTGTCGACCTTGCCGACCGACGTGACGGGTAAGGAGTCGGCGGGGTGAATGCGGTCGGGGAGCTTGAACGCAGCGAGACCGCGGGCGGCCAGGAACGTGCGGATGTCGGGCAAGGAGGGGACGGCGGCGTCGCGGCCCCCAACGACCACCGCGCAGATCAGCTCGCCCAGGGCGTCGTCCGGAACTCCGACCACCGCTGCGTGCGCGATCCCGGGATGGGCCAGCAGATGCTCTTCGACGTCGTCGGCGGCCACGTTCTCGCCGGCGCGGACGATGGTGTCTTTGATGCGACCGGTCACCGAGAGGTGGCCGGAGGGCAGGCGGCGGACCAGGTCGCCCGACGAATAGAAGCCGTCGGCGGTGAAGCTGCGGGCGTTGTGCTCGGGCGCGCGGTAGTAGCCGCGAATCGTGTACGGGCCGCGGACTTGGAGCTCGCCCTCCTCGCCGTCGGCCACCGCGCGACCGTCCTGGTCGACGACGCGGACCTCGTCGAACGGGCTCATCGGCAGGCCCTGGCTGACGTGCACCAGCTCGCGCGCGTCCCCGGCGCGGGTGTAGCAGATCAGCCCCTCGGCCATGCCGAACACCTGCTGCACCACCGGTCCCATGGCGGCATCGATGGCGGCGGCGTCCGGCTCGGACAGCTTGCTGCCGCCCACCTGGAGCAGTCGTAGCGACGAGAGGTCGGCGGGTTCCCATTCGGTTGCGGCGCACCAGAGTTGGGCCAATGCGGGCACCAGTGCGGTGACGGTGACGCGGAACTTCTCGATCACGTCGAATGCGGAGTCGGGGCTGGGATTCTGGGCGAAGACGGTGTGTCCGCCGACGCCGACCATCCCCAGCAGACCCGGGCAGCACAGCGGGAAGTTGTGCGCCGCAGGCAGGACCGCCAGGTAGGTGTCGGCGGCGGTGAGCCCGGCGATCTCAGCGGAGGTCACGGCGTTGAACGCGTAGTCGTTGTGCGTGCGGGCGATCAGTTTGGGCAGACCGGTGGTGCCGCCGGAGACCAGAAACAGGGCGGGGAGATCGGCGTCGATCGCAGGCGGAGTCCACGGACCGGGTCGGTCGGGGAGTGAGGCGAACGCTCCCGGGTCGCCGGTGACGAAGACCTGCTGGACGGCGGGCACGCGCTCGCGGAGGTCGGCGGCCAGCTCGCGGAAGTCGAAGCCGCCTCGGACGTCGTCGCAGATGTAGGCGCGCGCACCGGAACCTGCCGCCAGATGGGCGATCTCGGTGATCCGGTGCGCGGGCAGCGTCATCACCGGCACGATGCCCGCGCGGAGCAGGCCGAAGAAGGCGACGGCGAACTCGGCGGAGTTGTGCAGTTGCAGTACCGCGCGGTCGCCGGGCTGCAGGCCCGCGGCGACGAAGCCCGCGGCACGACCATCCGCGGCCGCGAGGAGATCGGCGTAGCTCAGCGTGCGACCGGTCGCGGCGTCGGAGACCGCCGGGGCGTCGGGCGTGGCGGCGACGGCGTCGACCAGCGGTGCCCAGAGTGGACGGTCGTCGAAGATTCCGGCGGCGCGATAGCGGTCGACGAGCTCGTCGCGGTGGGCGACGAACCCGGTGGCGAGGTCGCTGGCGAGAGGTGGCATCCTGGCTCCAATCCTGATTGCCAGGGCAGCCTAACCTATCGCTCGATGCGTGATGTAGTTTAGCCTCACCTAATCAAAGTGATGCGAACGATGGGATCTGAACGATGGTTGTGGCACCCGCTTCTCCGGTGACGCCCGGGCCGATAGACCTTGACGCGCCCTCGAACCACGAACTCGCCGCACAGGCCGCCGCCATCTGCGGTGCCTGGGCGTCGTCCGGCGAGTTCGGCGAGTACGTGGTCTACGAACGCGACGGGCGATGGATGTTCGCCGCCCGCCCGACGGCGCGAATCATCCTCACCAAGAGCCACGTGATCGTCGACCCGACCGCGAGCGGCGACCGCCAGCATCAGATCCCCTGGCAGGGCGAGCCCGCGGAAGCGCTCACGGCAGCGCTCGACGGTCTCGGCCTGCCGCGCTGGCGCCTCTACGGCTGGGTCGGTTTCGACTACTGCGCGCCGCACCACGGGCTCCTGGACCGCGTGCCCGACGACGTGGTGCTGGCCCACTTCATCGTTCCCGGCCTCGAGGCCTTCGTCGACGCTGACGGCATCTCTGCGCCCGGCGCCGACGAGGCGACCCTGACCAGGCTGCGGGAGCTCGCTGCGTTCGACGTGCCGACCGGAACCGACGAGGTCATCGACGTCTCCGACGACCCCGACGACTACCGCGGCCGGGTGGCCCAGGCAGTGAGCGAGATCAACGAGGGGCGATACCAGAAGGTGATCCTCTCCCGGCGGGTCGACGTCGGCTTCGACGTCGACATCCCGGCCACCTACGTGCGTGGGCGTCGCGGCAACAGCCCGGCGCGCTCGTTCCTGTTGCAGCTCGGCGGCCTGGAGGCGGCCGGCTTCAGTCCCGAACTGGTGGTCGCCGCCGACGGACTCGGCTCGGTGGTCACCGAACCGTTGGCCGGTACGCGCGCCTTCGGTCGCGGATCGGACGTCGACGCAGCCGCGAAGGCCGAGCTCCTGTCCGACGAGAAGGAGATCGCCGAGCACGCGATGTCGGTGCGCGCCTGCTTCACCGAGATCGAGTCGGTGGCACTGCCCGGCAGCACTGCGGTCGACGAGTTCATGGAGGTGCGCGAGCGCGGCAGCGTTCAGCATCTGGCCTCCACCGTCTCCGGCCGCCTGGATCCCGACGCCGGACCGTGGCGCGCCCTCGGCGTGCTGTTCCCGTCGATCACCGCCTCGGGCATTCCTAAATCGCCTGCGCTCGAAGCCATTTACCGACTGGAGCCGCAGCGTCGCGAGCTCTACTCGGGGGCCGTGCTGATGGCCGACTCCAGCGGCGAACTCGAAGCGACCCTCACGTTGCGGGCCATCTTCGCCGAAGGCGGAAGCGCCTGGCTGCGCGCCGGCGCGGGCATCGTCGGACAGTCCCGCCCGGAGCGGGAGTTCGAGGAGACCTGCGAGAAGCTCGGCAGCGTCGCACCGTTCGTGGTCCGAGCCGCCCGGTGAACGCCCCCGCTCCCGACCTGGTGATCGACGCCGTCCGCGACGACGTCGCCGCACTCCTCGGCGTCGATCCCGGCATCATCGGCGACGCCGACGACCTCATCGGCCTGGGCCTGGACTCCATCCGGATGATGCGGCTGGCCGGTGGCTGGCGCAAGCACGGCTACGACGTGAACTTCGCCGATCTCGCCGCCGCGCCGACCGTCGCGCACTGGGCGGCGATGCTCGCCCCGACCGCCGCGCCCGCACCCGAGACTCCGGTCGCGTTCGACGAATCTGATTGGAACCAAGCCACTTTCCCGCTGGCCCCGATGCAGCACGCCTACTGGGTGGGCCGCACCGGCGCCGCCGACCTCGGCGGGGTGGCCGCGCATCTGTACGTGGAGTTCGACGGCGAAGGCCTGGATCCGGAGCGGCTCGCCGCAGCCGCCGAAGCCCTCGCACACCGCCACGGCATGCTTCGCGCCCGGTTCGGCTCCGACGGCAGGCAACAGGTGCTGCCGCAGCTGTCGCGACCGGCACTGACGGTCGACGACCTCCGGGGCAGCACCGTCGCCGACGTCGACCACGCGCTCACCGTGCGCCGGGAGAGCAAGAGTCACCAGGTGCTCGACGTCGCCGCCGGGGTGGTCTTCGACCTCACCCTGACGCTGCTCCCCGGCGGCCGCCATCGGCTGCACTTCGACATCGACATGCTGGCCGCCGACGCCATGAGCTACCGGACGCTGCTGCGCGACCTGGTGGCGCTGTACGACGGTCAGACGCTCCCGCCGCTGACGGTGGAGTACCGCGACTACCTGAAGATCCGTGCGCAGCAGCCGGATCCGGCGCGCGACGCCGACCGCGACTGGTGGTCGCAGCGCCTGGCCGATCTCCCCGGTGCGCCGGTGCTGCCGTCGCGTCCGGCAGGTCAGCGCACCAGCGACACCCCGCAGGTGGTGCGGATGAACCACTGGCTGACGCCCGACGCCCGTGAAGGCTTGCTGAGTGCCGCCCGTCAGCACGGCGTCACCCCGGCCGCGGTGGTGGCCGCGGTGTACGCCGCGAGCGTCGGCGCATGGTCGTCGAGCCCCACCTTTCTGCTCAACGTCCCGCTGTTCCAGCGGATGCCGGTGCATCCCGAGATCGATGCGGTCTCCGGCGATTTCAGTTCGTCGATCCTGGTGGACGTGGACCTTCGGATCCTCACCGAACCGGGCCGCGGATCGGTCCTCGACCTGGCTCGCGACCTCGGCCGTCGCATGCACGAGGCCGCTTCGCATAGCGCCTACGGTGCCCTGGACGTGCTCCGCGATCTGGGGCGCAGCCGCGGCGAGACCGTCCTGGCACCCGTGGTCTTCACCAGCGCGCTGGGCCTGGGCGAACTGTTCGCCGACGACGTCTACGCGCGCCTCGGCCGTCCGGCGCACCTCATCTCGCAGGGCCCACAGGTGCTGCTCGACGCTCAGGTCACTGAGGTCGACGGCGGCCTGCTGACCAACTGGGATGTGCGGATCGACCAGTTCCCCGACGGCGTGGTGGAAGCCATGTTCGCCCACTTCTCGGCCACCCTCGACCGCCTGGCTCTGGCCGACTCGGTGGCCGGATGGCAGGCGGAAGCCCTGCCTCAACTGCCCGCCGACCAACGCGCGATCCGCTGCGCCGTCAACGACACCGGTGTCCCGGCCAGCGGTCGGGTGCTGCACGAGGGGTTCTTCGCGGTCGCCGATCAAGACCCGAACCGCACCGCGCTCCTCTGGCGCGACGGCACGCTGACCTACGGCGAGCTGGCCCGGCAGGCGCTGGCCGTTGCCGCGGCCCTCCGCTTCGCGGGCGTCGCCCCGGGTGATGCCGTCGGCATCCAACTCGGTAAGGGCTACCGCCAGGTGATCGCCACGCTCGGCGTCTACGCGGCCGGTGCCGTGTGGATCCCGGTCTCCGCCGATCAACCCGCCGCGCGGCGCACGGCGATCCTGCAGACCGGCGAGTGCGCGCTGCTGTTGACGGACGGCGTGATCGACCCCGAGAGCGTCGACGTACCGATCCTGAAACTCGCGGACGCGCTGGTGGCGCAGCCCCTCTCCGGCCCGCACCTGCCCGACCCGGAAGACGTGGCCTACGTGCTCTTCACCTCCGGTTCCACGGGAGTCCCGAAGGGCGTCGAGGTGCCGCACCGCGCGGCGATGAACACCATCGACGACGTGAACGCGCGCTTCGGCATCGGGCGCGACGACCGCTCGTTGACCGTCGCGGCCCTCGAGTTCGACATCTCCGTCTACGACATCTTCGGGCTCTACAGTGCGGGCGGCGCGGTGATCGCCGTCGGCGCCGACGACGCGAAGGACCCCGAGGCGTGGCGCGACCTGCTCGTCGAGCATCGCGCCAGCGTCCTGACCTGCGTGCCGAGCGCCCTCGACATGCTCCTGACGCTGGCCGAGACCGGCGACGGCACGGGCCTGGGCGACTCCCTGCGCGCGGTGCTCCTCGGCGGCGACTGGGTGGGTGCCGACCTGCCCGGTCGCCTGGCAGTCCTGGCCCCCGGGGCTCGCTTCGCCGGGCTCGGCGGCGCCACCGAGATCGCCATCCACGGCACCGTCTGCGAGGTGTCGCAGCCCCCGGCGCACTGGACCAGCGTCCCGTTCGGCACGCCGCTGAACAACGTCGCGTGCCGCGTGGTGAGCGAGCTGGGCACGGACTGCCCCGATTGGGTCACCGGAGAGCTCTGGGTGGGCGGCGACGGCGTGGCCCACGGCTACCGCAACGAACCGCAGCGCACGGCCGAGCGTTTCGTGCAGTTCGAAGGTCGACGCTGGTATCGCACCGGTGACCTCGCCCGCTACTGGCCCGACGGCACGGTCGAGTTCCTCGGCCGCGCCGACAACCAGGTCAAGATCCGCGGCTTCCGCGTGGAACTGGGCGAGATCGAGGGGGCGCTGCGCACCGTCGACGCCGTCCGCCACGCCGTCGCCGTCCTGCTGACCGGCAACGGCCCGGCGACCCTCGCTGCGGTGGTCGCACCGGAGACCGGGGTGACCCTGCAGCCCGACGCCCTGCGCGTCGAACTCGAGCGGTTGCTGCCGGCGTACATGATTCCGGCGATTATCGAGGTGCGTGACGAACTCCCGCTCACCGGCAACGGAAAGCTCGACCGCGCGAGCATCACCGCCTCGCTGGCGGGTGCGGCGACGCACGACGGCCCGGTCCGCGAACCGGACACCGACACCGAACGCGCGCTGCTCGACATCATCGCCGACGTTCTCGGCGGCGGCGTGCTCGGCGTGGACGACGACTTCTTCGCCTCCGGCGGCGACTCCGTGCTGGCAACTACGGTGATCGCCCGCGTCCGCGATCTGCTCGACGCACCGCAGGCGGGCGTGGCCGACATCTTCGCGGCCCGTACCGCGGCCGAACTCGCGCGACGGCTCGACGCCGCGGACGAGCGGCCCGGACGACTGGAACAGATCGCGGCCGTCTACCTCGAGATCGCGGCGATGGACGACGAGGAGCTGATTTCCCAATGAAGTCCCAGGCAGTGAAGTCCCAGGCAGTGAACGGTGACGCCTACGGTGCGGCTGGCACGCTCGTGGTGATCGGCGCCGGCCCCAAAGCGCTGGCGGTGGCCGCCAAGGCGCGGGTGATGGCCGACCTCGGGTTGCCCGCGCCGCGCGTGGTGATCGTCGATCAGCACGCGGTCGGCGGCAACTGGCTGCCGACCGGCGGCTGGACCGACGGCCGCCATCGGCTGGGCACCAGCCCGGAGAAGGACCTCGGGTTCCCGTACCGCGGCGCGCCGCACCGCACGCACGCCGCGCAGATCAACGCCGGGATGCTCGAGTACAGCTGGATGGCATTCCTGGTGGCCCATCAGACGTACACCGACTGGATCGACCGCGGTCGGCCCAACCCGCACCACCACGTGTGGGCGCGCTACCTGGAATGGGTGGCGGCGGAGTCGGGCGTCGACGTGCGCATCGGCACCGTCGAGACCGTCCGCCTGGCCGACGGCGGCGGCTGGACGGTCGGCTTCCGCACCCACGACGGCACCGTCGAGACCATCGACGGCGACGGCCTCCTGGTGACCGGACCGGGCTCCAGCGACGAACCGCTGCTCGACGACCCACGCGTGCTGTCGGTGTCGAGCTTCTGGAACGCGGTGTCGCGCAGGGCGATCCCGTCGTCGTCGCGCGCCGCGGTGATCGGCGGCGGCGAGACCGCGGCGTCGGCCCTGGACGAGCTGGTGCGGCACGAGGTCATGTCGATCTCGGTGATCTCGCCCGCGCCCACCATCTACACCCGCGGCGAGAGCTACTTCGAGAACTCGGTGTTCTCCGACCCGACCGGGTGGTCGTCGCTCCCCGCGGCCGAACGGCGCGACGTGATCCGCCGCACCGACCGAGGGGTGTTCTCGGTGAGCGTGCAGGAGAACCTGCTGGCCGACGACCGCATCAACCACCTGCGCGGCCGGGTCACCGGCGCACGTCGGACGGGGGAGTCGGTGACGCTGACCCTCGACAACCCGGGCTGTCTGGCCACCGAGCACGGCTTCGACCTGGTGGTCGACGCCACCGGCGGTCGTCCGCTGTGGTTCCTCGACCTCTTCGACGCCGAGACGCTCGACGAGATGGAGCTCGCGATCGGGGCCCGTCCGGACCTGAAGAATCTGGAGGATGCGATCGGCCACGACCTCGCGGTGTCGGGACTGCCCGCCCCGCTCTATCTGCCGAACCTCGCAGGTTTCGCGCAAGGGCCGGGATTCCCGAACCTGAGCTGCCTCGGGGAGCTCTCGAACCGGGTGCTGCGCAGTGCTGTCGATCGCAGTGCTGTCGCTGGTTCCGCTGCCCGAGTGGGGGCCATCTGATGACGATCGAGCAGACCACGTATGCCATCGCGCGGGAGATCGTCGATGTCTCCGACGCGGTGGTCGCCGCGGGACCGCCGCCGATCCCGACGCTCCACGGCGACTTCTCGCTCCGCGCGGTGGATCCCTCGGGCGACGATCCGGTGATGCTCCAAGAGTGGTTCGCCCGGCCGCACCTGGCCGCCACCTGGGAGCAGGAGTGGGACGCCGCGCGCTGGATCGACGATGCGTCGTACCGGCTGGCGGGCGACTACTCGCGACCGATCATCTTCTCCTACAAGGGCATCGACGTCGGCTACCTGGAGACCTACCGAGTGGCGCGCGACGAGATCGCCCGACTCTACGACGTTCACCCGCACGATCTCGGCTTCCATGTCGCCACCGCCGACACCGAGCTCCTGGGGCGCGGCCTGGTGTCCGGGCTGCTGCGGGAGTTGGCCGACGGCATGTTCGTCGCCGACCCCGCCTGCCGTCGCGTCGCCGCCGAACCGGCGTCGAACAACGCTCCCATCCGTCGAGCGCTCACCAAGCGCGGGTGGCGAGACGTCGGCGAGTTCCAGGTCCGCCCCGAGCGGCGGATCGCCCTGCATCTGCTAGAAAGGCCGTCTTCATGACCACCGCCGTCCGCAAAGCCCCTGCCCTCCGTGCCTTCCACAAGCCGTCGCGCGCGGACGCTCCCGTACTGGTCGTGTTCCCGCACGCGGGCGGCGGCGCGTCGTCGTACCGCGAACTGTCGGGTCTGCTGTCGGCGCACTTCGACGTCCGCATCATGCAGTACCCGGGCCGCCAGGACCGGATGCGCGAACCCGCGGCCACGGCGTTGCCCGAGCTCGCCGCCGAGGCCGTCGAGGCGTTCGTGTCCGACGACGCGTTCGCCGGTCGGCCGACGGTGGTCTTCGGGCACAGCATGGGGGCGATCGTGGCGTTCGAGTTCGCTCGACTGTTGCAGGACGGCGGTCGTGCCCCGGTGCGGCTGGTGGTCTCGGCGTCCACCGCGCCGAGCAGCGTCGCGTTGCTCCCGAAGCATCCGGACTCCGACGAGGAACTGATGGCGCACCTGTCGGGCCTGCAGGGCACCGGCGGCGCGGTGATGAACAGCGACGCCGTGATGCGCATGGCCCTGCCCGCCCTCCGCGCCGACTATCGAGCGTTCGACGCCTACTCGTCGACCGCCGACGCCCGCCTCAGCATCCCGATCCAGGTGCTCGGCGGCGCCGACGACCCGATCATCCGCCCCCACCAACTCCATTCCTGGAGCGCCCACGCCGACGCCGTCGACGTGACCGTCGTCGACGGCGGCCACTTCTACCTGACGGAGAACCCAGCGGCTGTCGTAGATGCGCTGGTGCAGTCGTGACCGCCGGTCGTGTCGGTAGCCACGTTGGTCGAGTGCCGGCGAACGGAGTGAGTCGGTGTATCGAGACCGTCGGCCGTGGTGTGTGTGGGGGTCTCGATACGTCCTCGGCTAGCGCCTCGGTCTACTCGACCAGCGTGGGAAGGCCAGTGCCGCAGGTCTACTCGACGACCAGCGGGGGAAGGCCAGCGCCGCAGGCCTACTCGACGACCAGCGTGGGGAAGCCAGTGCCGCGGGGCTGCTCGACCGGCGTGGGGACGGTCGGTTTCCTTGTTGGTCGAGTGCCGGCGAACGGAGTGAGTCGGTGTATCGAGACCGTCGGCCGTGGTGTGTGTGGGGGTCTCGATACGTCCTCGGCTAGCGCCTCGGCCTACTCGACCGGCATGGGGGTGGAACTTCGATGACCGCATACATCCCCGATTCCGCGATCGTCATCGCGGGCATGTCCGTCGAGGCGCCCGGCGGGATCGACACTCCCGAAGACTTCTATGCCGCGCTCGCCGCGGGGGCCGATCTGATCGGGCCCATGCCGCGCGACCGCGACTGGGACGTCGACCAGGTCCTCGCGCTCGACGCGATTCCCGGCTGGGGCGCGGTGCCCGACGCGGGCGGATTCCTGGACGGCGCAGCCGAGTTCGACCCGCAGTTCTTCGGGCTCAGCCCCCGCGAGGCGGCGGCGATGGATCCGCAGCAGCGGGTCGCCATGCGCGTCGCCTGGCGTGCCGTCGAGAACGCGGGCATCAATCCGGCGTCGCTCGCGGGCGACGAGGTCGGCGTGTTCTTCGGTGCCTCCCTCATGGAGTACGGGCCGCGTGCGGCTAGCGTCAACGAGTACTCCGGCCACCGCATCGCGGGTACTGCGCTCGGTGCGGTGTCCGGCCGGATCTCGCATGCGCTCGGCCTGGTGGGGCCGTCGATCGTCGTCGACACCGCGTGCGCGTCGTCGCTCACCGCGATCCACCAGGCCGCAGCAGCGGTCCGTGCCGGCGAGTGCGACTGGGCGATCGCCGGTGGCGTCTGCGTGATGGCCTCTCCCGCAGCGTTCGTCGAGTTCTCCCGCAGCAACGCCCTCGCGAAGGACGGGCGGTGCCGGTCGTACTCGGCGGGCGCCACCGGCACCGTGTGGGGCGAGGGTGCGGGCGCCGTCGTGGTCGAGACCGCGGCCACCGCGCGCGCCGCGGGCCATCGGATCTACGGCGTCATCGCGGGATCGCGAGTGAACCACAACGGTGGCGGCGGACCGATCGTGGTGCCCAGCGCGCAGGCGCAACGCCGGGTGGTCGACGGCGCCCTGAAGGCCTCGGGGATCGACGCCGCTGCCGTCGATGTGATCGAAGGCCACGGCACCGCCACCCTCGGCGACCCGATGGAGCTCGACGCGCTCGCCGAAACCTACGGCGACGCCCGCGGACCGGAGAACCCGGCGACCGTCGGATCGGTGAAGTCGAACGCCGGACACGCGCAGGCTGCGGCAGGCGTCCTCGGACTCATCAAGGTGCTGCAGTGCGGTCGTAACGGAACCCTCGTCCCGAGCCTCTACGCCGACGATCCGACCGACAAGATCGACTGGGGCACAGCGGGATTGCGTCTCGCCACCCAAACTGAACCCTGGCCTGCGCGCGACGGACGCCGGATCGCGGCGGTCTCGAGCTTCGGGGTCTCTGGAACCAACGCCCACCTGATCGTCGACATGCCGGAGGCAACCCGTGTCTGAGTCCAGATCCTCGTCAGTCAGCATGTCGTCAGTCAACACCGCGTCGCACCCGCCGACTCGACCCGAACCGCAGTACCTGCTGCCCGACGGCCGCGTACCGGTGGTGGTCTCGGCCGACGCCGCCGAGAACATCGGACGCTACGCCGCCGCGGTGGCGCGGTACGTTCGCACCCACCCCGACCTCGACATCCAGCGGATCGCCGCGTATCTCCTGGACGCGCGTCCGGTCCGCCGGCACCGGGCATTGATCGCGGCCACCGATCGCGACCAACTCCTTGCCGCCCTGGATGCCGTCGCGGCCGACAAAGCGCATCCCGATGTGGTGCGGGGGACGGCGTCGTCGCACCGCATCGCCTACGTCTATCCAGGTCAGGGCAGTCAGCGACCGGGTATGGGGGCCGTCGACTACCGCCATTCGTCCACTTACCGCGCGGCCGTCGACGAGTGCCACGCCGAGTCGCTGGCGCTGTTCGGCACCTCTCCGCTCGACTACGTCCTCGGGCGCGGCGACGCCGCCGAGACCGACGACGTCCGGATCGTTCAGCCGGCCCTGTTCATGCACATGCTCGGCCTCACCGCGATGTGGGACGCCGCCGGCGTGCGCCCGGCGATGACTGTCGGCCACAGTCAGGGCGAGATCGCGGCCGCGGTCCGCAGCGGGATCGCGACGCTGCGCGAGGCGCTGATCGTGGTGACCGAGCGGGCGCGCGCCGTCGACGAGATCGCGCCGCGCGGCTACACCATGGCGGTGATCGGCGTCGACCTCGACGAGGCCGAACGACTGCTGGCCCGCAACTCGGGCTGGATGGAACTCTCGGTCGTCAACTCCGCGCATATTCTGTGCGTCTCGGGCGAGCGTGGCGCGGTGCTCGGGCT
>NZ_JAAYXO010000037.1 GCF_012515855.1 Gordonia sp. (in: high G+C Gram-positive bacteria) | reverse complement strand
TTGTCGGTGTCGACGGCCTCGTAGACCTCGCCCATCCCGCCGCGTCCGATCAATCGGACCAGGCGATAGCGCCCGAGCGTGGTTCCTGATCGATCACTGCTGGCCATGCGACTTCCGTTCGTCAAGCGAGGTATCCGTCGCTGAGCCTATGCGATGGTCACGACAAATCAGGCGTCGGTCCCGCCCGATTCGAGTGCGAGGCGCAGCTTCTCCTCCAGTTCGGCCGAGCCCGCCGTCGGCAGGTCGATGAGGCCGTCGAGTTCACGACGTGCGCGCGCATAGGCCTGCTGGCGTTCGGACGGGCTCGCGCCGTCGTTGCCTGCGAGATCGAGCAGGCGCTGCGCCCGGGCGAGACGCTCCTGCTCGGACTGGTCGAAGTCGCCTCGCCTGCGGCGGCGGGCCTCCTTCTCCGCGACTTCCAGTGCCGCGCGGTAGTCGTGCACGGCGTCGCGATAGGCCTCGACGGCGTCCGGCGACACGTCGTCGCCGGCGGGCCGCAGGAGCTCGGCGCGGCTCCGTGTCCGGTGGAACTCGACGGTCAGCGGCTCGCGCATGTCGATCAGCATGGGGAAGTCGAGGACGGTCGACAGGTCGGTCTCGTAGGCGAACCAGCGGTCGTCGGTGGCCTGATGGTCGGCCACCGCTCGTGCGAGCTCGCGCTTCACCGACTCGGCGTCCACCCGTCCGCGACTCTCGGCCTGCGCGATCGCCGCCTTGGTCTCGTGCTTGATGCGGTAGCGCTCGAGGCTGCGTTGGGCACGCCGCTCGTTCCAGGCGCCGACCGCCCGCACCGCACCGCCGATGGTCCCGCCGAAGACGAACACCAACCACCAATACTGCGCCATTGCCTGGAACACCGCGCTCATACGTTCAGGCTACTGCCGCGATCGTGCGGGAACGGGGTCGTTCTCAGGACGACGTGAGGGGGAAACCCTGCTCCATGAAGTCGAGCGCCTCGAGATACACCTCGAGGGGGACGGTGGCACCCACGCTGATCTCGGACAGGTGGAACACCACGCCGGACACCGCGGCGACGAAGACCCGCAGGGAGGTGTCGTCGGGTGCCCGATTCAAGTACTCGGCCAGGTATTCGGTGGCCTCGGAGATGATGCGGTCCGATTCCAGCTGATACGTCGCACGAAGCGCCGGTTCGCTGTGCAGAACGAGGTACCGATCGGGGTTCGCGGCCCACTCGTCGTTCTCGGCGAGTTGGAACATCTGGGTGATGAGCTCACGTACCACCCCGAACGCGCTGAGGCCGGGCTTCAGATTCCGCATCAGTGCGACCCGTTCGGCCTCGAGATCGTCGCTGATGATCACCTGTTCCTTGGACTGGAAGTACCGGAAGAACGTGGTGTGCGAGACGTCGGCGGCGTCGGCGATCTGGGCGACGGTGGTCGCCTCGTAGCCCTGGGTCTTGAACAGTTCCAACGCGGCCGACCGGATGTCCGCACGCGTGCGGGCCTTCTGTCGTTCGCGCAAACCGGGCCGCGGCCCCGGGCAGGTGCCCGGGGCCGCGGCGGTCGGAGTGTCGATCATGCCGCTATCCTATGCCGCCCCGGTGGGGGTCGGTTCGGGGCCGTCGAGCGGCACCTGCGACTCGGTGACCGGCAGGCCGATGTCGCGGACCTTCTCGCCTTCGATGTCGAAGTTGAGGACCAGTTTGTCGAGCCAGCGCGGCAGTCCCCAGGCTCGGTCGCCGAGCATCGCCAGGACTCCCGGGACGATGATCATGCGCACCAGGAAGGCGTCGAAGAAGACGGCGATCGCGAGCGCGAAGCCCATCATCTTGGCGGTGGTGTCCGGTGCGAGCATGAAGGCGGCGAAGACGCTGATCATGATCACTGCGGCCGAGGCGACCACGCGGGCGCCGTGTCGATAGCCGGCGACGATGGCGTCCTTGGCGCTCATCCCGTGCATGAACTCCTCGCGCATGCGGGTCACCAGGAACACCTGGTAGTCCATGGCCAGGCCGAACACCACACCGATCAGGAAGATCGGCAGGAACGAGATCAGCGGCTTGGTGTGGTCGATCAGGCCCAGGGCGCCGTCGGTGAAGATCGCGGTGGTGATGCCGAAGGTGGCGATCATCGAGAACACGAAGCCGAGCGTGCCGATCAGCGGGACCAGGATGGAGCGGAACACGCCGATCATGATCAGGAAGGCCAGTCCGACCACCACGATTAGATACGGGATCAGGGCGGCGTCGAGCTTGGCCGAGAGGTCGGACATGATCGCCGTCTCGCCGCCGACATGAATCTCCGCGCCCTTCTCCTCGATCAGACCCGACGTCCCGCGGATCTCCTCCACGAGGTCGTGGGTCTGGGTCGACGACGGTGAACTGGTCGGCGTCACCACGATCATCGCCGCTGTGGCGTCCGCATTCGGATTCTGCGGGTTGGCGCCGTTGCCCATCCAGGTGAGGGTCTCGGGGCCTGCGACGCCGGGCATCGCCTTGATCTTCTCGACGGCGGTGTCGGCGGCGGTGTTGATGGTCCCGTCGTCGGTGCGCATCACGACGAACAGCTGGCCGCCGACGCCTTCGCCGAAGCCCTGCTTGACGAGGGCCTGCGCGGCCACCTGGTCGTCGGTGGTCATGTCCATGCCGAGTTCCATGCCCTTGATCGGGACGGCGGCGGCGATGAGGATCGCCAGGGCCGCGACCACGAACGGCAGCGGCTTCTTCACCAGGGCGCGGCCGAACTTGATGCCCATGCTGTCTTTGCTCGGGTGCTCTTCGGCGTGCTTGATCCACGGGATGCGCGGCGTGAAGGCGAAGCGGCCGAAGGCGCCGAGGAGGGCGGGGACGAAGGTTAGGGCGGCCAGGACGGCGACGACGATGGCGAGGGCGGCGCCCAGACCCATCTGGGTGATGATCGGGATGCCGATGACCATCAGCGCGGCGACGGCGATGATCACCGTGAGGCCGGCGAACACGACCGCCGATCCGGCGGTGCCGACGGCACGACCGGCCGCGTCGTCGCGGTTGCCGCCGCGATTGGCCTCCGAGCGATAGCGCGAGACCACGAACAGCGAGTAGTCGATGCAGACGGCGATACCGAGCATCATGATGATGGCGGTGGCCGCCTGGTTGATCGAGAGGACCTCGGCACTCAGCGTCACCAGCATCATCGTGAGCATGACGCCGACGATGCCGGTCACGAGCGGGATGAAGGCGGCGACCAGCGCGCCGAACGCGACGATCATGATCACGAAGGCGATGGCGAAGCCGATGAGCTCAGCGGTGCCGCCCGCTTCCATCGCGGACATCACGCCGCCCATGGCCTCGACCTTCAATCCGTCGCCGCGGTGCTCGGCGACGACGTCGACCAACTGCTCCTTCACCTTCGCGTCGACGTCCATCATGTTGACGTTCTGCGTGACGCTGATGAGACCGACCGTGCCGTTGTCACCGATCACCTGCGCGGCCATCTCCGGTTTGGCCGCGGCGACCATCAGCGGGCTGACGACGGAGTCCTTCTGAACCTCGTCGAGTCCCTGCAGGCCGGCGACGAGCGCGTCGATCTCACCCGCATGCGCGGCGAGGCCGTCGTCGGCCTGAACCACGACCGTGGTGGTCGGCTTCTCCAACTGCTCGGTGAGCTGCGGGAACTCCTCGGTCATCTGCTCCATGGCGATGCCGCCGTCGGTGCCGGGGAGGTCGAAGTCCTGCGAGAACTTCGGGCTCAGGGCGCCGACCAGGCTGAGGACTACCGCGAGAGCGGCCACCCAGGCTGCGAGCACCCACCACTTGTGCCGGAATGAGAACCGTCCGACGCGGAAAAGAATTGAGGACATGCTAACGATTGTTAGTGACTAACACTTATTGCGCAAGGGGGTAGTACCTCGAGTGAGGCAGCAGACTCATTGAGGTTCGCAGTGGCGCACCCCACGAACAACGCGACCGCGTGCGGAGCGGGCGCCTTGCGACGCCCACCCCGCACGCGGTCGGTGTGGGTTTGAACTGCGGTTCTGGCCTGGGACTACAGGCCCATGTTCTTGGCGATGATCGAGCGCATCACTTCGCTGGTGCCGCCGTAGATGCGGTTGACGCGGTTGTCTGCGTACAGGCGAGCGATCGGGTACTCGTTCATGTAGCCGTAGCCGCCGTGCAGCTGGAGGCAGCGGTCGATCACGTCGGCGGCGGCCTCGGTGCAGAACAGCTTGGCCGAAGCGGCGTCGGCGGCGGTCAGCTCCTTGCGGTCGTAGGCCTCGAGGCAGCGGTCGACTACGGCCTCCATGGCGTCGGCCTGGGCCTGGCACGCGGCGAGCTCGAACTTCGAGTTCTGGAACGAGGCGACGGGCTTGCCGAACACCATGCGCTCGGTGGTGTAGTCCTTCGCGAAGCGAATGGCGGCGACGGCCTGCGCGTAGGCGCTGACCGCGATCGACAGGCGCTCGCGAGGCAGGTGCTGACCCAGGTAGTAGAAGCCCTGGTTCTCCTCGCCGAGGAGGTCCTCCACGGGGACCTTCACGTCGGTGAACGAGAGCTCGGCGGTGTCGGAGGTGCGCAGGCCCAGCTTGTCGAGCTTGCGTCCGACGGCGTAACCCTCGGCCTTGGTGTCGACCACGAGGAGGGTGATGCCGAAGCGGCGGTCGGTCTCGCTGGGAGCCGAGGTGCGGGCGCAGACGATCACGCGGTCGGCGTTGACGCCGCCGGTGATGAAGGTCTTGGCGCCGTTGAGGACGTAGTGGCTGCCGTCCTCGGAGAGCTTCGCGGTGGTCTTCATGCCCGCCAGGTCCGAGCCGGTGCCGGGCTCGGTCATGGCGATGGCCCACATGAGCTCACCCGAGGCCATGCCCGGGAGCCAGCGCTGCTTCTGCTCGTCGTTGGCATGCTTGAGGAGGTAGGGCAGGCACAGCGGGATGTGTGCTGCGCTGCCGCCGAGGCTGACGCCGGCGCGGGCCATCTCCTCGGTGATGACGGCTTCGAACTTGTACGAGTCGATGCCTGCGCCGCCGTACTCCTCCGGGACCTCGATGCCGAACAGGCCGAGCTCGCCGACCTTCAGGTAGAAGTCGCGGGGCACGATGCCCTCTTCGAGCCACTGGTCGTACACGGGCACGATCTGGGACTCGATGAACGCGCGGACGGTCTCGCGGAACGCGTCGTGGTCTTCGTTGTAAATGTCGCGGCGCACGGCGCCACCTCCTTATTTCTGGGGCTACTTGGGGGGTTGGGATTTGGAACTGGGCTGGTTGAACAGGGCTGGTTCGGGGCCGGGGTCAGGTGGCCACGCCCGCGATGCGGACGGCGGCGTCGGCGTAGAACTCGCCGACGTCGGCGGGCGACCACGAGCCGTCGTCGCGGAACCATCGGGCGATGTCGATGCAACTGCCGACGATCGCGACGGCCGCCATCCGCGGGCTCGTGGTGCGGAAGGCGCCCGCGTCGATGCCGCGCTGCAGGATCTCGTCGACGACGTCGTCGATCTGTTTGCGGAGCGCGATGATCTCGGCGTGGTGGTCGGGCTCCAGGGCGGCGAGCTCGTAGTTCACCACGCGGGCGCTCACGTGCTCGTCCGCGTGATGCTTGGCCAGCGCGTAGGCGAAGGCGCGCAACTGCTCGACGGGGTCGGCGGAACTCTCGGCCGCTTCGCGCACCACCGCGAGGATGGCCTGGTGGCCGACCAGGGAGATCCGGTAGAGGAGCTCTTCCTTCGACTTGTAGTGCACGTACACGGCGGCCGGGCTCATGCCCGCGGCGGTCGCGATGTGGCGGGTGCTGGTGCCATGGAATCCGAGGACGGAGAACGACGCCATCGCGCCCTCGCGGAGTCGACGCCGGGTCTGCTCGGACTTGCTCGACGGGTCGGCGGCGCGCGGGTCGTCGGACATGGTCGGCCTCCGTTCCACTCGAAAAATCTAAGCGATCGCTTATTTCTGGACGAGACGGTAGCACGTGCTACGGCGGAGGAACCAAATCCGGTGGTCGTGGACGGCGCACTACCATCGATGGCATGTATGTGAAGGTGTGCGGGCTCAAGACGGTCGACGCGGTGCGGACCGCCGTGGAGGCCGGGGCCGACGCGATCGGCGTGGTGATGAACGAGACCAGTCCGCGGGCCGTCTCGGCCGACGTCGCCGCGACGGTGGTGCGGGCCGCGCGCGAGGCCGGCGGCGCCGATCTCGACATCGTGCTGGTAGTCAACGACAAGCCCGCCGTCGACGCGGCGCACCTCGCAGCCGACTTGGGCTTCACGGCCCTGCAACTGCACGGCAGCTATTCGGCCGCCGACTTCGCGACCGCGGCCGAGGCCTTCGGAACCCTGTGGCGGGCAACGTCGTTGGCACACGACCCGCCGCTCGCGGTCGGCGCCTACGGCGAGCAGCGACTACTGCTGGACGCACCCAAACCGGGCTCGGGCGAACGCTGGGATCTCTCGGTGCTGACCGACCGCGGACTGTCGGGCCAATGGCTGCTGGCCGGCGGACTCAACCCCGACAATGTGGCCGACGCGATCGCGCAGGCGCGGCCCTGGGGCGTGGACGTCTCCAGCGGGGTCGAGTCCGCGCCGGGCGTCAAAGACCTCGACGCGATCACCCGGTTCGTGCGCGCGGCGAAAAGTGCCTAGGGTCGCGCGAAACCAGTAGTCAGGCGAACTCGACGGTCGCGGTCTTGTCGTTCATCACGATCACCGGGGTGACGGTCGGGTAGCCCGCCGCCTCGATCTTCTGCAGGTCGACGTTGATGAGCGGCTGCCCGGCGGTCACTGAGTCGCCGGCCGCCACCAGCGGCTCGAAGCCGTCGCCCTTCATCTTCACCGTGTCGAGGCCGACGTGCACCAGCACCTCGGTGCCGTCCGCCAGCCGCATGCCGATGGCGTGACCGGTGGGGAAGACCGTCACGATGGTCGCGTCGGCCGGAGCGACGACCTCGCCGGAGGTCGGGACGATGGCGGCGCCGGGGCCCATCATGCCGCTGGAGAAGGTCTTGTCCGGGACCTCCGACAGGGCGATCGCGTAGCCCTGCATCGGGCGCCCGAGCGTGACGGTCTTGGCGTCGGGCTTGGTGAGGACGGTGGTGTCGCCCGCGTGGTCCGCTGCCTGCTCCTCGGCCTGTTCCTCGGCGGCATGCACGGCCTCGTCGGCCTGATCGACCGCCTCGACAGCCGCTTCGACGGTGCTCGGGTCCACCTCGCCGGACATGATCTTCTCCATCGCGTCCTTCACGAACTGGACGTTCAGGCCGTAGATCACCTGGACCGAGTGACCGCCGGGCTTCATGGTGCCGGCTGCGCCCGCACGCTTGAGGGCGCCGGAATCGACCTTCGTGACGTCGTCGATCTCCATGCGCAGGCGGGTGGCGCAATTGTCGAGCTCGGTGATGTTCGCACGACCGCCGAGGGCATCGATGAACTTGGCCGCGGTCCCGATGAAGCCTGCGGACGCGTCGCCCTCGCCGTCCGGATCGATCGGGTCGTCGTCCTCGCGGCCGGGTGTCTTGAGCTGGAACTTCAAGATCACCCAGCGGAAGACGAAGAAGTAGATGAAGAACCACCCGATGCCCATCACGATGATGATCCACGGGTTCTGCGCCATCGGATTCTGCCAGTTGAGGACGAGGTCGACGAAGCCTCCGGAGAAGCCGAAGCCCATGCGGACCGGCAGCAGCTGCGAGATGGCCATCGAGATGCCCATGAACAGCGCGTGGATCACGAATAGGAACGGCGCCAGGAACATGAACGCGAACTCCAGCGGCTCGGTGACGCCGACGAAGAACGACGACACCGCGCCGGACAGCAGGATGCCGTAGGCGATCTTCTTGCGCGTGGTCTTGGCCGTCACGTACATGGCCAGCGCCGCACCCGGCAGGCCGAACATCATGATCGGGAAGAAGCCGGTCATGTACTGGCCGGTGATGCCGAACTCGCCCTTGCCGGACAGGAAGTTGTTGAGGTCGTTGATGCCCGCGACGTCGAACCAGAACACCGAGTTGAGCGCGTGGTGCAGGCCGAACGGGATCAGCAGGCGGTTGAAGAAGCCGTAGAGGCCGGTGCCCACCGCGCCGAGTTCGACGATGTGCTCACCGAACCAGACCAGGCCGCTGTAGAGCAGCGGCCAGATGAACAGCAGGATCAGCGCGACGATCAGCGAGACGCCGGCGGTGACGATGGCGACGGAGCGGCGGCCCGAGAAGAACGACAGCGCGTCGGGGAGTTGGACGTCCTTGAAGCGGTTGTAGCAGGCGGCGCCGATGATTCCGCAGAGGATGCCGATGAACGCGTTCTGGAACGCACCCGGGGCGAAGGCCGCGTTGACGTCCGGCGTCTGCAGCATCAGCTGCCCGTTCTCGGTCACCAGGGAGGCGCCGTTGGTGGCGGTGTCGCCTGCCTTGGCGGCTGCGGTGGTGAAGCCTCGGTTCAGCAGGACCATCACCGACGAGGGCGCGAGCAGGCTGGTCACCACCAGCCAAGACACCAGGCCGGCGAGGGCCGAGGTGCCGTCGGACTTCTTGGCCATGCCGATCGAGACGCCGACGGCGAACAGCAGCGCCATGTTGTTGAGGATGGCCAGGCCGGCGGTCTGGAGGAAGGCGGTGACGACGTTCGCCTTGCCGTCGTTGATACCGATGATCCAGTTGGCGATACCGACGAGAATGGCGGCGACGGGCAGAACCGCCACCGGCAACATGATGGATTTGCCGAGGTTCTGCAGGAATTTCATCATCGGGCGATTCCCATTCGGTCGTGCGATCTGCCAACGGAGGGTGTGCTCGCTCCGGACTTTATCCTGGCGACCTCGGGTCGGGAGGGCATTCGAAGCCGATGGACTCAGGGTGTTACATTAGGGCAGCCTTAACAAAGATAGGCTGACCTAAGACAATTATCGGAAAGCGACCATTCATGTCATTTCGTCGAAATCTCGGCCTGCTCGTTGCTGCCGCCGCCGTCCTCTCGGTGGCCGCGTGTTCGTCGCCCGACGCCGAAACGGGTGCGGCCGACACCGGCGGCACCGGGTTCCCGATCACCGTGGACCACGCCTTCGGGTCCACGGTGATCGAGTCGGCCGATCGCATCGCCACTGTCGGCTGGGCCAACCAGGAGGTGCCGCTGGCCCTCGGCGTGGTGCCCGTCGGGATGGCCAAGGCCACCTGGGGCGACGACGACGGCGACGGGATCCTGCCGTGGGTCGAGAAGAAGCTGACCGAGCTCGGCGCGCCGACCCCGGCGGTCTACGACGAGACCGACGGCCCCGACTACGAGGCCGTCGCGGCGACGGAACCGGACGTGATCCTGGCGGCCTACTCCGGCCTCACCCGCGAGCAGTTCGACAAACTGAACAAGATCGCGCCGGTGGTCGCGTATCCGACCACGCCGTGGGGCACCACGTGGGACGACACCATCGCTGTCAACGCCACGGCCATGGGACGCGAAGGCGACGGCACGAAGCTGATCGAGACCCTGAACGGGCACGTCGATGCGGCCGTCGCCGCACATCCCGACCTGCGGAACGCGAAGACGCTGTTCGCGTACCTGGATCCGACCGACATGAGTCAGATCGGCTACTACACGCTCAACGATCCGCGTGCGGAGTTCCTGAAGTCCGCGGGGCTGCCGGTTCCGGCGGTCGTCGAGACTGCGAGTAAGTCGTCACCGGAGTTCTTCCAGCAGGTCAGCGCCGAGCGGGCCGACGAGTTCGCCGACGTCGACCTCATCGTCACCTATGGCGACGATAAGACTCTCGCGCAGTTGCAGGCCGACCCGCTGCTCGGCAAGATCCCGGCGATCGCGGCCGGGCGCGTGGCGATCCTGCAGAACGAGACCCCGCTCGCTGCGGCGTCGAACCCCACCGCGCTGTCGATCCCGTCGAACATCACCGCGTACTTCGACCTCTTGGCCGCAGGGCTCAAGCAGTCTTGAGTCGCACACAGACCACTGGGCGGCTCTTCCTGCTGGCGGTGGGCGTCGCGGTGCTGGTGGTGCTGTTCGGCATCTCCATCGCCTTCGGCAGCCGCGAGGTCTCGCTCGACGAGATCGGCGGCGCGCTGTTCGGATCCGCCGACTCGATCGCCGAGGCCGCGATCGTCAAGCGGGTGCCGCGCACGGTGCTCGCGATCGCGGTCGGCGCGGCGCTCGCCCTGGCCGGTGCGGGAATGCAGGCGGTGACCCGCAACCCGGTGGCCGACCCGGCGATCCTGGGCATCTCGGGTGGCGCGTCCCTCGCGGTGGTCGTCGGTCTGGTGTTCTTCGGGCTGAGCAGCCCGTCGACCTTCATCGTCGTCGCGATCGCCGGCGCCGCCGTGACGGCGGTCCTGGTGTACGCGATCGGGTCCATGGGCCGCGGCGGGGCCACCCCGCTGAAACTGGCGCTGTCCGGCGCGGCGACGGCCGCGGCACTGACGTGCCTGATCAGCGCGGTCCTGCTGCCGCGCGTGGATGTGATGGCCACGTTCGCGCACTGGCAGGTCGGCGGCGTCGGCGGTGCGGAGTGGAACCGGATCGCAGCGCTGGTCCCGGTCCTGCTGGTCGGTGCGATCGCGACCTTCGGCTGCGCCCGCGGCATGAACTCGCTGGCGTTGGGCGACGACGTCGCCACCGGCCTTGGTGAGAACGTGGCACGCACCCGACTCGTCACCGGCATCGGCGCGGTGGTCCTGGCCGGCGCCGCCACGGCGATCGCCGGACCGATCGGATTCGTCGGGCTGCTGGTGCCGCACGCGTGCCGCGCGATCATCGGGACCGACCATCGGTGGCTGCTGCCGTTCGTCGCCCTTGCCGGGGCGTCGCTGCTGGTGCTCGCTGACGTCGTCGGACGCGTGGTGGCGCGGCCGGAAGAGGTGGACGTCGGGGTCGTCACCGCGATCATCGGGGCGCCGTTCTTCATTTGGATCGTTCGACGGCAGAAGGTGCGTGAACTATGACGACGCTCGCGACGGTCACGTCCGGCCGCGCCGCGCGCCGACGCCGAACGGCCCTCATCACCGCCGTCCTGGGCGCACTGGTGGCAGTGCTGTTCGTCGTGTCGCTGATGGTGGGGCAGAAGTTCTACTACCTCGACACCGTCTTCGCCGTGCTCGGCGGACAGCAGGTGCCGGGCGCGAGCTTCACCATCGCTGAGCTCCGACTGCCGCGCGCGTGCCTCGCGGCCCTGAACGGCTTCGCGTTCGGTCTCGCGGGCGTCACCTTCCAGACCCTGCTGCGCAATCCGCTGGCGTCGCCGGACATCATCGGCATCTCGTGGGGTGCGTCGGCGGCGGCGGTACTCGGGATCGTGGTGGTCGGACTGACCGGCCCCGCGGTCTCGATCGTCGCCCTGCTGGGAGCACTCGCCGCGGCCGCCGCGGTGTACGGACTGTCGATGAACGGCGGCTTCGCGGCCACCCGCCTGATCCTGATCGGGATCGGCTTGGCGGCCATGCTCAGCAGCGTCGTGTCGTACACCCTGGCTCGCGCATCGGAATGGGACATCGCCGTCGCGTTCCGATGGATCACCGGCAGCCTCGGCGATCCGTCGTGGGACCGGGTGGTGCCGCTCGCCGCAGTGACCGCGGTTGTCGTGCCGCTGATGCTCTACCGGTCGCGCGACGTGGATGCGCTCCGCCTCGGCGATGACACCGCCGCCGGACTCGGGGTGGGCACCGAACGCATGCGGCTGCTGTACGTCTTCGGGGCGGTGGTCCTGCTCGCATTCGCGACCGCAGGCGCGGGCCCCATCTCGTTCGTGGCCTTCATGTCCGGGCCGATTGCAGCTCGGCTGCTGCCGAAGGCCGGCGGGACCCCGCTGTTGCCAGCCGGGCTGGTGGGCGCGCTGCTTGTCATGTCGGCCGACCTGATCGGCCAGTTCGCGCTGCCGCATCGGTATCCGGTCGGCGTGGTGACCGGAGTGCTCGGTGCGCCCTTCCTCATCTATCTGCTCATTCGCGTCAACCGCTCGGGAGGAACCCTGTGACGGCTCAGCACACCCTGGTCGCGGAGAACGTGCGGTTGTCGTACGGCGACCGCACGATCGTGGACGGCCTCGACCTTCACGTCCCCGCGGGACAGATCACGTCGATCGTCGGGGCCAACGGCTGCGGAAAGTCGACGCTGCTGCGCGCTCTGGCTCGGCTGCTCGCACCGGTGTCCGGGCAGGTCGTCCTCGACGGCAGGGACATCTCGTCGAGGAAGTCGCGTGAGGTGGCGCGCGTCCTGGGGCTGTTGCCGCAGAGTCCGGTGGCGCCCGAGGGCATCACCGTCGCCGACCTCGTCGGCCGCGGCCGCCACCCGCACCAGCGACCGTTCGCTCGATGGGGAGCACACGACTACGCGGCCGTCGCCGATGCGCTCGACGCCACCGGCATCGCCGACCTCGCCGACCGCTCCGTCGACGAGCTCTCCGGCGGACAGCGACAGCGCGCGTGGATCGCCATGGCGTTGGCGCAGGAGACCGACGTCCTGCTGCTCGACGAGCCGACCACCTTCCTCGACGTGGCCCACCAGGTGGAGGTGCTCGACCTGCTCACCGATCTGCGGGCCGCGCGCGGCACCACGATCGTCATGGTGCTGCACGATCTCAATCTGGCCGCGCGCTACTCCGACCAGCTCATCGCGATGCGCCAAGGGCGGCTGCACGCCCAGGGCGCACCCGCGGACGTGGTCTCGTCCGAACTCGTCCACGAGGTGTTCGGTCTCCACAGTCGAATCCTGCAAGATCCCGTCTCCGGGAAACCCGCCGTCATGCCGATTGGGAGGCACCATGTCCATCACTGAAGACCGCCGAGGTGGCGAGCCCGCCGTGGATGATCATCCGTATGTCGTGCTGCGCGTCGCGGTCGGTCGGGTGCAGCGGCTGTCGTCGAACTTCGTCCGCGTCACCCTCGTCGGCGATCGGCTCGCCGACTTCGGGAACCCCGGTGCCACCTTCGACCAGCGGGTGAAGCTGATCTTCCCGCCCGCGTCGGGTGTGCTGCCGGAGGTCGGTGGCGGCGCCGACTGGTATCGGGAGTGGCTCGCCATCGGAGAGACCGAGCGCGGCTCCATGCGCACCTACTCGGTGCGCGACATCCGGCTCGACGCCGACGGGCGCACCGCCGTCGACGTCGACTTCGTCCTGCACCTGGTACCGGGAAAGACCGGACCGGCGTCGTCGTGGGCGGCTGCCGCGGCGGTGGGCGACGAGCTGATCGTGGTGGGCCCGCGCCGCGGGCGGCACGACGGCGGCGGGGTCGAGTACCTGCCCGGATCTGCTCGGCAGGTGCTGCTGGCGGGTGACGAGACGGCCGCTCCCGCGATCGCGCGGATCCTCGCCGATGCTCCTCCCGAGCTGTGCGGGGTGGCGTACATCGAGATCCCGCAGGCCGACGACGCTCAGCGGATCGACGGGCCCGAGGGGGTCGCCGTGCACTGGCTGCCGCGTGACGGGGCCGCGCACGGCGAGAGACTGCATCCCGCGGTGCTGGGGCATCTCGGGGAGGCGGGCGCTTCCATCGGCGACGACCTCGACGGGATGATCGACGCCCCCGGCGACGAACTCGTCTGGGAGACGCCGACGTTCTCGCGGTTGGGGGAGGATCTCGACGGTGCGGTGTCGGCGGCGGCCTACTACTTCTGGATCGCGGGCGAGAGCCGCATGGTGACGACCTTGCGTCGGCGGCTCGTGAAGGACCTCGGGATCCCGCGTGCGCAGGTGGCCTTCATGGGCTACTGGCGTGAGGGCGTCGCGATGAAGGGCTGAGGCGTGAGGAACGACTGGAACATTCGCCAGCACCGATTGGTTGGACCAGACATGGCCACTGAATCTGACGACTACCGAATCGAACACGACACGATGGGTGAGGTGCGGGTGCCCGCGGCCGCACTGTGGCGCGCGCAGACCCAACGCGCGGTCGAGAACTTTCCGATCAGCTTCCGCCCGCTCGAACGCACGCAGATCCGTGCGCTTGGCCTGCTGAAGGCCGCCACCGCGCAGGTGAACCGCGATCTCGGATTGCTCGATCCGGCCAAGGCCGACGCGATCATCGCCGCGGCGCGCGAGATCGCCGACGGCCTGCACGACGACCAGTTCCCGATCGACGTGTTCCAGACCGGGTCGGGGACGTCGTCGAACATGAACGTCAACGAGGTGATCGCGTCGATCGCCGCGCGGAACGGTGCCACGGTGCATCCCAACGACGACGTCAACATGTCGCAGAGCTCCAACGACACCTTCCCGACCGCCACGCACGTCGCGGCGACGGAAGCCGTGGAGCGCGACCTGATTCCCGCGCTCGATCATCTGAACGCCGCGCTGGCGGCGAAGTCGGCGGAGTGGCGGACCGTGGTGAAGTCGGGCCGCACCCACCTGATGGATGCGGTCCCGGTGACCCTAGGTCAGGAGTTCGGCGGCTACGCGCGCCAGGTGGAGGCCGGTGTCGAGCGACTCCGGTCGGCGCTGCCGCGGGTCGGCGAACTGCCCATCGGCGGGACCGCCGTCGGCACCGGACTGAACGCGCCCGAGGGCTTCGGTTCGCGGGTGGTGGCCGAACTCGTCCGCCTCACCGGCGTGGACGACCTCACGCTGGCGCGCGACAATTTTGAGGCCCAGGCGGCGCGCGACGGTCTAGTGGAACTGTCGGGCCAGCTCAAGACCATTGCCGTCTCGCTCACCAAGATCGCCAACGACGTCCGCTGGATGGGGTCGGGGCCGCTCACCGGCCTCGGCGAGATCAGCCTTCCCGACCTGCAGCCCGGCAGCTCGATCATGCCCGGCAAAGTGAATCCGGTGCTGCCCGAAGCGGTGACGCAGGTGGCGGCGCAGGTGATCGGCAACGACGCCGCGGTGACCTGGGGCGGTGGCAACGGCGCGTTCGAGCTCAACGTCTACATCCCGATGATGGCGCGCAACGTGCTGGAGTCGGTGACCCTGTTGGCCAATGTCTCGCGGTTGTTCGCCGACAGGTGCATCACCGGACTCGTCGCGAACGAGGAGCGTCTGCGCACGCTGGCGGAGTCATCGCCGTCGATCGTGACGCCGCTGAACTCGGCCATCGGCTACGAGGAGGCCGCCGCCGTCGCCAAGGAGGCGCTGCGCGAGGGCAAGACCATTCGCCAGACGGTGATCGATCGCGGGCTGATCGGCGACGAGTTGTCGGAAGCGGAGCTCGATCGTCGCCTCGACGTGCTGAAGATGGCGAACGTCGACCGCGAGCGCTGATTCTTTGGACAACTTCGGCGACTTTCCGGTTCACAGGAACCGGAAAGTCGCCGAAGTTG
>NZ_JAAYXO010000220.1 GCF_012515855.1 Gordonia sp. (in: high G+C Gram-positive bacteria) | reverse complement strand
AGCTGAGCGAGATCCTCGATCGAGTAGATGTCGTGGTGCGGCGGCGGCGAAATCAAACCGACACCCGGCGTGGAGTGCCGAACCTCGGCAACCCACGGGTACACCTTGTGCGCGGGCAGCTGGCCGCCCTCGCCGGGCTTCGCGCCCTGCGCCATCTTGATCTGGATGTCCGTGCAGTTGCTCAGGTAGTGCGAGGTGACACCGAAACGTCCCGATGCGACCTGCTTGATCGCACTGCGGCGCAGGTCACCGTTCTCGTCGGCGGTGAAACGCTCGGGGTTCTCGCCGCCCTCACCGGAGTTGGAGCGGCCACCGAGACGGTTCATGGCGATGGCCAGCGTCTCGTGCGCCTCGGCGGAGATGGAGCCGTAGCTCATCGCACCCGTCGAGAAACGCTTGACGATCTCGCTGGCAGGCTCCACCTCGTCGAGCGGAATCGACTGGCGCACGCCCTCCTTGAACTCGAACAGACCACGCAGCGCGGCGAGGCGCTCCGACTGGTCGTCCACCATCTTCGTGTACTCCTTGAACACCTTGTACTGACCGGTGCGAGTGGAGTGCTGAAGCTTGAAGACGGTTTCCGGGTTGAAGAGGTGGTACTCGCCCTCACGGCGCCACTGGTACTCGCCACCGACCTCGAGCTCGCGGTGCGCGCGCTCCTCGGGACGATCCAGGTAGGCCCTGGCGTGACGGACCGCGACGTCTGCGGCGATCTCCTCGAGGCCGATGCCACCGAGGTTCGAGTGCAGTCCGGAGAAGTACTCGTCGACCAGTTCCTGCGACAGGCCGATGACCTGGAACAGCTGGGCGCCCGTGTACGAGGCGAGCGTGGAGATGCCCATCTTGGACATCACCTTGAGAACGCCCTTGCCGGCGGCCTTGATGTAGTTGGCGATCGCCTGCTGCAGATCGAGTCCGGGCAGGTCGTTGTTGACGATCATCTCGTCGACGGTCTCGAACGCCATGTACGGGTTGACCGCTGCCGCACCGAAGCCGATGAGGAGCGCCATGTGGTGCACCTCGCGGGCGTCGCCGGCCTCGACGACGAGGCCGACCTTGGTGCGGGTCTTCTCCCGGACCAGGTGGTGGTGCACTGCGGACGTCATCAGCAGCGACGGGATCGGTGCGTACGTCTCGTTGGACTCACGGTCCGACAGGACGATGATGCGCGCACCACCCGCGATGGCCTCGGACACCTGGGAGCGAACGTTGTCGAGCGCCTTGCGCAGGCCCTCGCCGCCCTCGGCAACCGGGTACAGACCGCGGATGATCACGCTGCGGAAGTCCGGGAAGCGCGCGTCGTCGTTGGCGTGGATCAGCTTCGACAGGTCGTCGTTGTGCAGGATCGGCTGCGGCAGGAAGATCTGCCGGCACGATTCCGCGGTGGGGTGCAGCAGGTCGTGCTCGGGGCCGATGGTGCCACCGATGCTGGTGACCACCTCTTCGCGGATCGCGTCGAGTGGCGGGTTGGTGACCTGCGCGAACATCTGCGAGAAGTAGTCGAACAACATCCGCGAACGGTTCGACAGAACCGCGATCGGGGTGTCGGTACCCATCGAACCGAGCGCCTCGGCACCCGACGCCGCCATCGGCTTCACGAGGAGGTCGACCTCTTCGGTGGTGAAACCGAACATCAGCTGACGCAGCAGCACACGCTCGTGCGACATGTAGGTGTAGGGGCGATCCGGCAGATCGTTCATGTGAACGAGGTTCTTGTCGAGCCACTCCTGGTACGGGTGCTCCGCAGCCAGTTCCGACTTGAACTCTTCGTCGTCGATGATGCGTCCCTGCGCGGTGTCGACGAGGAACATGCGCCCGGGCTGCAGGCGGATCTTCTTCACGACGGTGGCGGGATCGATCGGCAGCACGCCGACCTCGGATGCCATGACGACGAGGCCGTCCTCGGTCACCCACAGACGCGACGGACGCAGACCGTTGCGGTCGAGGACCGCACCGATGACCGTGCCGTCGGTGAAGCACACCGACGCCGGTCCGTCCCACGGCTCCATGAGCGTCGAGTGGTACTCGTAGAACGCGCGGTGGGCCGGGTCCATGCTCTCGTGACGCTCCCAGGCTTCGGGGATCATCATGAGCACGGCGTGCGGGAGACTGCGGCCACCGAGGTGCAGCATCTCGAGCACCTCGTCGAAGCGGGCGGTGTCGCTCGCGCCGTTGGTGCAGACCGGGAAGATCTTTTCCAGCTTGTCGGCCCCACCGAAGATGTCGGACTCGATGAGCGCCTCACGGGCACGCATCCAGTTCTCGTTACCGGTGACGGTGTTGATCTCACCGTTGTGGGCGACACGGCGGAACGGATGCGCCAGCGGCCACGACGGGAACGTGTTGGTGGAGAAGCGCGAGTGCACCAGGCCCAGAGCCGATTCGACGCGCTCGTCCTGCAGGTCCAGGTAGAAACCCTTGAGCTGCGGGGTGGTGAGCATGCCCTTGTAGACGAACGTCTGACCGGACAGCGACGGGAAGTACACGGTCTCGCTACCGGGGCCGTCCTGGCCGGCGCCTTCGTTGCCGAGCTCGTGCTCGGTGCGCTTGCGCACGACGTAGGCGCGGCGCTCGAGCTCCATGCCGGTGACGGCGTCGTCTTCGCTACCGATGAAGATCTGACGGAACGTGGGCATCGCGTCGCGCGCGAGTGCGCCCAGGGACGAGTCGTCGGTTCCGACGTCACGCCAACCGAGAACCTTCAGGCCTTCACTCTCGACGATCTTCTCGACGGACTCCGCCGCACATGCAGCATCCGCCTCGCTCTGCGGGAGGAATGCGATACCGGTCGCGTACGCGCCCTCCGCGGGCAACGTGAAGTCGACGACGGCGCGGAAGAACTTGTCCGGCACCTGCAGCAGGATGCCCGCACCGTCACCGGTGTTGGGCTCGGAGCCTGCGGCACCACGATGTTCGAGGTTGACCAGCGCGGTGATCGCCTTCTCGACGATGTCCCTGCTGCGGCGACCCTTCATGTCCACGACGAATGCAACACCACAGGAGTCGTGTTCGTTGGACGGGTGGTAAAGCCCCTGGGGGCTTGGAAGTTGCTTCATACCCAGCCTTCGTATGCCAAAGAATCTGCACCGACGACCAGCAGCGCTGATGGCCATCT
>NZ_JAAYXO010000219.1 GCF_012515855.1 Gordonia sp. (in: high G+C Gram-positive bacteria) | reverse complement strand
GACAATCCGCTCGACGACTACGTCGCCGCGATGGCCGCGGGCTGCCGATTCGTCCTGATCCGGCACGAGGCGCCTTACGGGCACACGGAGCTCGGGCTACCCGCTTCGGTACCGATCATTCGCTCGTTTGATCAGCTGCCACCCCTGCTCGACGGGCTCGCGCAGTGACAGGCGCGAATTGTCCGCGGCGTACACAAGTTTCACTCCGTGAAGCCGAAGAAGGGGCGCATCACGCCCATAACGATGATCGCGTGCTGTCCGATGTCGAGGTAGTGATCGGTCCGGACGACGAGCTTTCGACACGCAACTGGTCCGGACTACAGCTACGGAACGTCTGGTTTCGCGCGCTGGCTCCCTGCACACTGTCCGGCTTCGACTTCAGTGACGCAGTACTGGAAAACGTCGACTTCACCAACATCTCATTCGAACACGGTAGCTTTGACCGGGCCTTACTGACCCGCGTGGACTTCAGCTGCCGGGTCGGACTCGACCCCCGGATGCGCCGGCCAGAAGTACCCCCGACCTTCAATTTCGTGCAGTTCCGCCGCGCGCGATTGACGAATACATTGTTCAAGTACGCGGTGTTCGAGACCTGTAACTTCAAGGACAGCGAAATATCTCGGTGTGATTTCTATCGTGCCCGGTTCGACGGAATATGCACACTCGAGGACGTCTATCTCGAAGAATCCTCGATCTATCGCACCAACTTCACGGGATCTGACCTTACGCGCCGAAATGTCGCCGGGCCGTCGCTGAATGGTCGGATACTCCCGGAGTTGCCTCAGTCATTCGTCGAGTTCCACGACGACGATCACAAAGAACCCGATCAGACGCAAAGACGGCGGAACTTGGCGCGCGCCCGTATCGAGGCCGCCGAGGTCTACGCAAACCTCGCGGGGCACTTCGCGTCCCGAGGTGACGGCGAGGGAGAGGCATGGGCCTACGTGCGACGCAAGCAATTGGAGCGCCGGATCGCGCGAGACGACCGCCAGTGGCGCCGTTGGCTCGGGCTCAGCGTGGCCGAGTACGTCACCGGATACGGTGAGTCGCTCGCCCGGATCGCGGCCACCGGGCTGTTGCTGATGGCCACTGTCACAGCTGTGCTCATGTCCGTCTTCGGCGCGAGCTTCCCCCAAGCTGCGGAGTTGGGTGTCGCTGCGTTCGTCGGACTGCACTCGGAAGAGACTGTCGCCCAAACGAATGCCGGAGATGGCGCCGACCTCTTATTAGTGGTCGAGACCGCACTTGGCATGTTTCTCATCGGCCTCTTCGGCTTCATTCTCGGCAACAAAATCCGCAATCGGTGACGCAGCGCGCCACGAACACCCATCAGCTCCGAAGTGTGACATCGGCGGCACTGCCCCAGAGATTCAAGGCATACTGTGGGAACCGATCCCGTAACAAACGCTGGAAGGCCCCCGACGTGATTCTCCGCAAGATCGCCCGCCCCCTGCTCGCCTCGGCGTTCATCGCCTCCGGCGCCGAACTGCTGCGCGCCAAGCCGCAGGTCGCCGAGACCGTGCAGCCGATGGTCGACACCGGCCGTGACGCACTCCCTGCGCCGGTGGCGAACAAGCTGCCCGCCAACGCGGCGACGGCGATGCGCATCGCCGGAGCGGTGCAGGTCGGCGGCGGCGTGCTGCTGGCCACCGGCAAGATGCCGCGTGTCGCGTCCGGAGCCCTGGCCGTCTCCCTGCTGCCGGTCACCGCGTACGACGCCGCATTCTTCACCGAAACCGATCCGGTGCGGCGCGAGGCGCGCAAGGTGGGTCTGATCAAGAACGCCGGCCTGCTCGGCGGCGTGCTCATCGCCAGCGCCGACACCGCCGGTGAGCCGTCGGTCGCCTGGCGGACGCGGCATGCAGTCGCCGAAGCCAAGGTCGCAGGGCAGATCGCCGCCAAGGAAGCGACCCTGACCGGCCAGGCCGGCAAGCGCGCGGCGAAGAAGGCGGCCAAGCGCGCCGCCAAACAGACGCTCCGAGCGCACGGACATCCCGTCGCCGCGCTCGCCGTGCCCATCGCGGTCAAGGCCGGGTCGTCGGCGGTGGCGCACGCCCGCGAGGACGGCCACGACGACCTGCACGATCTGGGCGAACGCGCCGCAGTCCTGGCCGACAAGGCCCGGGGCAAGGCCGAGGTGGCCGCGGTCAAGGCCAAGGCGAACGCACCGATCGTCGCCGAGAAGGCGCGCAATCGAGCCGAGGAAGCGGCACTGAAGCTCGCCGACCGCGCTCCCGTCGTCGCCGACGAGGCGAAGCAGCGTGCCGAGGACCTCGCCGGCAAGGTGGCCGAGCGTGCTCCGGTCGTCGCCGAGAAGGCGCGGACCGGGGCGGAACAGGCCAAGGAGAAGGCCGCCGACTTCGCGAGTACGGTCGCCGACCGTGCGCCGGAGGTGGCCGAGGAGGCCGGCCAGAAGGTCGCCGACGCCGGCCACAAGGTCGCTCGGCGCGTCCGCAAGGCGCAGGAGAAGGCCGCCGCCAAGGCGAAGAAGGCCGCAGCGAAGGCGAGCTGACCACACCGCACCGGACGTCACGGCCGGCTGTCGCTCCCGCAGCGACAGCCGGCCGTCGTCTGGGCATCTCGCGTCCCCGGCGTCGGCCGTGCCGACTCAGTACACTGGAGCGACTGTGACACCCGATCCCCGCCTCGCCGAAGAACAGGTGCATCTGGACGTCGTCTACGGGCGGCTCGACCGGATGCGCGCCACCGCCAACCGCCGTCTCTCCGACGCCCTGCTGGAGACGGCCGGCACCCCGCAGGCGCTGTCGGAACGCGAATCCTATGAGCGCCACTACTCGCAGATGCTCACCCAGATCGACGCCGCCGAGCACAACCTGTACTTCGGCCGGCTGGACATGGAAGATCCCGAAGCCGAAAACGGCGGCGTGCAGCGGATCGGGCGCATGGGGATCCTCGACGACGATCAGGTGAGCACACTTCTGCTCGACTGGCGTGCTCCGCTCTCGCGCCCGTTCTATCTGGCCACTCCTGCCGCTCCCGAGGGCGTACGACGACGACGACACCTGCGGACTCGCTCCCGCGCGGTCCGCAGCGTCTCCGACGAGCACCTCCTGTCCGGCGAGATCGACGCCGACGAGGCGCACGACTCCAGCGTGGTGAACGAGAGCGCCCTGGTGGCGGCACTCAACGCCGCCCGCACCGGCCAGATGACCGACATCGTCGAGACCATCCAGCGCGAGCAGGACGAGATCATCCGTGCCGCTCAGCGCGGGATCATGGTGGTGCAGGGCGGTCCGGGCACCGGCAAGACCGCGGTCGCGCTGCACCGGGCCGCTTACCTCCTCTACACCCACCGCGACACTCTGTCGCGCAGCGGTGTGCTCATCATCGGCCCCAACGAAACCTTCCTGGACTACATCGCCCAGGTGCTGCCCTCGCTCGGGGAAACGGGTGTGCTGCTCTCCACCGTCGGCAACCTGTTTCCGGGAATCCGGGCGACCGGCCGCGACGACCGGCGCACCGCCGAACTCAAGGGCGACGCCGCGCGGATGCTGCCGGTTCTCCGCGCTGCCGTCCGGGCCCGTGAATCACTGCCGCCCCGCGGTCTCGAGGTCGAATTCGACGGGTACCGGATCCCGGTCGACGGCGAGATCGTCAAGGCGGCGCGTGCCGCCGCCCGCTCCACCCGGAGGCCGCACAACCTGGCTCAGCGCACCTTTCTGCGCGCGGCCCTGGACGAGCTCGCCGCCGTCCACGCCCGACGACTCGGCCCGTCCACGCTCGACGGTTCACAGTTGCTCACGGCGGGCGACCTCGACGACATCCGCACCGAACTCGAAGCCGAAGACGACGTCGTCCGCACCGTGCTGCAGTTCTGGCCCACGCTGACCCCGCAGCGCCTGCTCCGGGATCTCTACTCCGACAGCGACTTCCGCAAGAAGGTGACGAGGGGTTGGACGGACGACGACCGCGCGGCACTCCAACGGGCGCCGCACCCGCTGCCGGAGGACGCCGACATGTCGCCGGCCGACGTGCCGTTGTTGGACGAGCTCGCCGAGTTGATCGGATACCGCACCGACGAGGCAGAACGCGAGCAGCGTGCGCAGTGGCGCCGTCGCATAGCCGAAGCGCAGGACGCACTGGACATTCTGACGGGTTCGGCGCCGCAGGACCTCGAAGACGAGATGGACCCCGAGCTTCTGATGGCGTACGACCTGATCGACGCCGAGCAGTTGGCCGAACGTCAGGAAGTGGTCGAGTACCGGACGACCGCCGAACGAGCCTACTCCGACCGCAGCTGGACCTTCGGCCACGTGATCGTCGACGAGGCGCAGGAGCTCTCGTCAATGGCGTGGCGAATGATCATGCGGCGCATACCGAACCGGTGGATGACGGTGATCGGCGACACGGCGCAGACCGGCGATCCGGCGGGTACGACGTCGTGGCGTGAGCTGTTCTCGTCGTACGTCGGAGATCGGTGGCGGCTGCGCGAGCTGACGGTGAACTATCGGACGCCGGCCGAGATCACCCGATACGCGAATCGGCTGCTCACCGAGATCGATCCCGCCCAGAGCCCCCCGGAATCGTTGCGCAGCAACGGGATCGAGCCGTATGCAGTGCGCGCTTCGCAGCACACCGCCCTGGAGACGGCCGTACGGACCGCACATTCGGCGGCCTGGCCGGGCTTGACCGCGGTCCTCGCCGCCGACACCGCCTCCGACTCTGCGCTGGCCGTGGACGACCACGACGGAGTCCGGGTGCTGCCGCTCACCGCGGCCAAAGGTCTCGAGTTCGACAACGTGGTCGTCGTGGAGCCCGCCGACCTGGTGGAGGGGTCGCCGAGGGGATTGAGCGACCTGTACGTGGCGCTCACCCGCGCGACGCAGCGCCTCGTGGTGGTGCACGCACGAGAACTCCCGGCAGCGCTCTCAGATCTGCCGGAGGGCTGAGGACGGTTCGGTTTCGACTCGTGGTTCCTGAGCTCCGTCGAAGGGCTGCGCTCGCTCAACCATCGAAAGGGGACGCTCGCTCAACCGTCGAAAGTGGACGCTCGCTCAACCATCGAAGAGGGACGCTGGCCCGGCGGTCGAAAGGAACGCTCGCTCGACCGGCGAGTGAGTCGCCTGCTAGGTGGTGTGGACGATCAGGACGTCGCAGGCGGCCTTGCGGGCGACGTCCGCGGGGACCGAACCGAGCAGGCGCCCGGCGATGGAGTTGAGTCCCTTGTTGCCCACCACCAGCAGATCGGCCTGGACATCGGTGACGAGCTGCAGGAGAGCGTCGACCGGCGCGCCCTTGACGGCGCGGGTGTCGACCACGGCGGCGCCGGCGGCCTTGGCCCGCTCCTTGGCCTTGCGGAGGATCTCCTCGGTGGGCGAGCTGCCCATCACCTGGTACGCATCGGCGCCGAGCGTGTCGGTGGCCGCGCTGGCGAGCTTGCCGTCGTTCGGGAAGTAGGCGCAGGCGATGACCAGATTGGACTTGTCCCCGGAGATGCCGCCCGCACGCGCCACGGCGTGCAGCGAGGACTCCGATCCGTCGGTGCCGACGACGACGGTCTTGTAATCGCTCATTCTTGCTTCTACCTCCGTCAGGGTGCCCGGTACGGCGTCTCCGTACCGGAACGGTGCTTTAGAACATACCTTGCTTACTGAACGGTAGGGACGAGAAAGCGCCGCTACTTGATCCCAGCGGCGTCCATCCCTCGCAGTTCCTTCTTCAAGTCAGCGATCTCGTCGCGCAGCCGGGCGGCCAGCTCGAATTGGAGGTCCCGGGCCGCGTTCATCATTTGGTCAGTGAGTTCCTGGACCAGATCGGCCAGTTCCGCCCTCGGCATGGACGAAGTGTCCCGCTGTTCGATCACCCCGGCACTCACCGACTTGCTCACTTCTCCCTGAGCGCGGCGCCCGCGGCTCGCGTTGCGTCCCGATCCGCCCACCTCGACGGTGTCCTCGGCCTCGGCGTACACCTGGTCGAGAATGTCGTTGATCTTCTTGCGCAGCGGCTGCGGATCGACGCCCTTCTCTTCGTTGTAGGCGATCTGCTTGGCACGACGGCGGTCGGTCTCGTCGATGGCGTTCTGCATCGAGTCGGTGATCCTGTCGGCGTACATGTGCACCTCACCCGACACGTTGCGTGCCGCGCGCCCGATGGTCTGAATGAGCGACGTGGTACTGCGCAGGAATCCCTCTTTGTCCGCGTCGAGGATCGCGACCAGCGACACCTCCGGGAGGTCGAGGCCCTTGCGGAGCAGGTTGATGCCGACCAGCACGTCGTACTCTCCGCTGCGGAGCTGCCGGAGCAGTTCGACGCGCCGCAGCGTGTCGACCTCGGAGTGCAAGTAGCGCACACGGATCCCGAGTTCCAGCAGGTAGTCGGTGAGGTCCTCGGCCATCTTCTTGGTGAGGGTGGTGACCAGGACGCGCTCGTCCTTCTCGGTCCGTTCCCGGATCTCGTGGACCGGGTCGTCGATCTGGCCCTTGGTGGACTTGACGACGATCTTGGGGTCGAGGAGGCCGGTGGGCCGGATCACCTGTTCCACGAACTCGCCGCCGGACTGGCCCAGCTCGTAGGGGCCCGGGGTCGCCGAGAGGTAGACGGTCTGGCCGATGCGGTCGACGAACTCGTCCCAGGTGAGCGGACGGTTGTCGACGGCAGACGGCAGCCGGAAGCCGAACTCCACCAGGTTCCTCTTGCGCGACATATCGCCCTCGTACATGGCACCGATCTGCGGGACCGTCACATGCGACTCGTCGATCACCAGGAGGAAGTCGTCCGGGAAGTAGTCGATCAGGGTGGCTGGCGCCGTCCCGGGGCCCCGGCCGTCGATGTGCCTCGAGTAGTTCTCGATGCCCGAGCAGAAGCCGACCTGGCGCATCATCTCGACGTCGTAATTGGTTCGCATGCGAAGACGTTGCGCCTCTAGGTGTTTGCCCTGCCGTTCGAACTCTTCCAGACGCTGTTCCAGCTCTTTCTCGATCCCCTCGATCGCCCTCGCCATGCGCTCGGGACCCGCGACGTAGTGGGTGGCGGGGAAAATCCGGAGGGAGTCGACCTGGCGGATCACGTCGCCGGTCAGCGGGTGGAGGTAGTAGAGCGCTTCCACCTCGTCGCCGAAGAACTCGATACGGATCGCGAGTTCCTCGTACGACGGGATGATCTCGACGGTGTCGCCGCGCACCCGGAAGCCGCCGCGGGTGAAGGAGACGTCGTTGCGGTCGTACTGGATGTCGACGAGCAGGCGCAACAGCGCATCGCGGTCGATCTGCTCCCCGACGGAGAGTTCCACCGACCGGTCGAGGTAGCTCTGCGGCGTGCCGAGACCGTAGATGCACGAGACGGACGCCACCACTACCACGTCACGGCGGGACAGCAGGCTCGACGTCGCCGAATGCCGCAGCCGCTCGACGTCGTCGTTGATCGAGCTGTCCTTCTCGATGTAGGTGTCGGTCTGCGCGATATAGGCCTCGGGCTGGTAGTAGTCGTAGTAGGAGACGAAGTACTCCACAGCGTTGTTCGGAAGCATCTCACGGAGCTCGTTGGCGAGCTGGGCCGCAAGGGTCTTGTTCGGCGCCATCACCAGCGTCGGGCGCTGCATCTTCTCGATGAGCCAGGCCGTGGTGGCCGATTTTCCGGTACCCGTCGCGCCCATCAGGACGATGTCCTTCTCACCGCCGTTGAGACGCCGCTCCAGGTCGGCGATCGCGGTGGGCTGGTCCCCCGCCGGCTCCAGATCGCTGATCACCTCGAACGCGGCGCTCGAGCGCTCCACCTCGCCGATGGGCCGGTACTCCGAGTGCGCGACGATCGGCTGCTCTGCTGCGAATGCCATGGGGCCAGGATAATGCGGAGGTCCGACACTCAGCGGCGCGTGTCGAGGACCGGGGTCGGCAAGGCTTCCTGGATGTGCGATCGCTGGTGGCGATCGTCAATCCGCGCCTGGCCGCCTGGGCGCCGATCATCCGGTCGAACGGATCCCGGTGGCCCCCGGTCGACTGCCCTGCGACGATCGCATCTGCCGCCTCCACAGACAACCTTCGAGGTCAGACTGCCGTGCACACGAGAACAGGCGGCCTCGGACGATTTGTCCGAGACCGCCTGGTCCCTCGGGCATGCTGGCCGACGACGCTCAGCCCGTGACGCCGGTCATCTCCAGATTGGTCTTGCCGGTGGACTTCTCGGCGATCACCGTGCCGTCGGTCAGGTTCACCGCGAGAATCCGCTGCTTGGCCGGGTCGGTGATGTACGCGGTGGCGCCCAGGACGTACAGGTCGGGCATCGCGTCCTTCCAGTCGTCGGGCTCGGTCCACGGGTCGATCACCGAGTAGGCGGCCGTCTCCCGGCCGGTCTCCGGATCGAAGACGTGCAGTTTGCCGTCGGCGCCGAGGATGAGCGCCTCGCCGTTCGGGCCGCGCCCCAGCGAACGGAAGCTGTAGGTGGTGTCGATGTCGACCACGCGGATGGTTCCGGTGCGGGTGTCGGTGAGCGAGAACTGGCGCGGACGCTCGTGCTCGGCGTCTTTGTCAGTCTTGTAGTCGCCGAGAATGATCGGAGAGGCCTCGCTGCCGGCCTGGTTGCCGATCCGCGCATACGGAGCGGCGGCCTTGATCTTGGTGAACTCGTCACCCTTCACCATGAGAACGCCGTCCTCACAGCCGAAGGTCACGGCGCCGCCCTGTGCGGCCGCCTCACCGTGGAGACCGGGGCACTGATCGTTGGCGGCGAGTGTCGCCCCGTCCGCGCCACGGATGATCGCCCCGGTGCGGCTGTCGGTGTCGCCCACCGAGACGACGACGCTCCCGTCCGTGCGGGCGACCGCCACCCCGTGGTGGGGCTCCACCGTGAAGTCCTCGATCACCGCGCCGTCCGACCCGATCTTCGCCGAGTCGAGGATTCGGACCTCACCGGTGCCGTCGGTGAACAGAGCGGTCTTGCCGTCGTGCACGACGACGTGTCCGGGCTTCTCGCCGCGGTAGACGGTGTCGGTGAACACCGGCTCGGCCGTGTACGAGTGTCCGTGATCGCCGTGCGCCTCGGTCCAGGTGCCGACATCGAGTAGTCGGAAGCCGCTGTCGGTCGAGACGAAGACATAGCGCCCGTCGCCGGCGTCGTTCACGCGCGTGAATCCCTCGACCGGAATGTCCGACACGTTCTCCAGCGTTCGCGCATCGATCACGGCGAGCCCGCCGTCATAGGTCAGGACGAGACGCGGTTGTGCGGTCTGGTGCTCGGCGGCCTGCTGTGCAGGCGCGCTGGACGCGGTCGACGCGTCGTCGCTGCCGGAAGAGCAGCCGACCAGGCCGAGCACCGCCACGGAGGACAGGGCCAGGAGTTTGGTGGTG
>NZ_JAAYXO010000218.1 GCF_012515855.1 Gordonia sp. (in: high G+C Gram-positive bacteria) | reverse complement strand
TGTCGAGGGAGGTCCGCGTCAGCATTGTCGAGGTTCCGACCTCCTGGTAGGCGGCCGACGAGAAGTCCGCAGCGCGACCGTAGACACGTTGTCGCAGATCGGCCGCCGCGCCGGTCGACAGCGCGGAGCCGAACGCGATGGCGGCGAGGGACGCCAGCAGCCCGCAGACCGCGACCCCGAGCATCACCGCGCCCATTCGCTCGATGTACGGGACGTCGCCTGCGATCACGCCGTTGTCGACGATCAACGCATTGAACGCAGGCTGCGCAAGGCTCGCCGACATCGCGATGACCTGCGTGATCACCACGCCGACCAGCAGGCGTACGCGTCCTTCGACGGCGATCGATGCGAGTCGACGAACGGCGCCCATCGCCGATGAACGGTGTCGTGAACGCTTCACGCGGTCGTGCCCTCCATCGCGTCGCCGTGTCGGCCGAACCACCGACACCAGCCAGTATGTCGAACGGCGACCGCCGAGAGCTCGCGGCCCGCCACAACACGGCACGAACGCGCGGTTCGGTTGCCGTCGAGACAGGCCCGACGCCGTATCATCGCGGAGTGAAGGTCAGCGGGGCGACGATGCGCTCGGTCACGTGGTCGATGGTGGCGATGGTGGCGGTCGGAGCGCTGCTCATCGTGGCCTGGCACATCTGGGTGGTGCCCATCGGCCATCCCGTCTACGGGCTCTTCAACATGAACATCGACACCCGGGTCTACCGGGGCGGTGCGCTCGCGGTCTGGAACGACCGTCCGCTCTACGATCTCCCGGTCTACAAGGTCTGGCAGTTCACGTATCCACCCTTCGCCGCGCTGCTCATGCTTCCGTTGGCGCCGCTGCCCGAGCACACCGCTCAGTTCCTCTGGAATGCGGGCAACGTGGTGTGCCTGCTCGCGCTGGTCGGGGTGTCGTTGCGGGCGCTCCGCTTCCGCATCGACGGACGCTTCGTCGCCTTCACCGTCTTGTTCGCCGTCTCGGTCATAGGCCTCGAACCCGTCCACACCACGTTCTGGAACGGACAGATCAACCTGGTGCTCGCACTCCTCGTGATCGCCGATCAGGTTCGCCGCAGCGACCGGCTGCGCGGGGTCGGAATCGGGTTGGCCAGCGGAGTCAAGCTGACACCGATCTTCTTCACCGCCTACCTGGTGTTGACCAAGCAGTGGCGCGCCGCCATCACCGCGGTGGTCACCTTCGCGGCGACCGTGGCCCTCGGCATCGCGGTGCTGGGCGACGAGGGATGGCACTTCTGGACGGTGACGCTCGAGCAGACCGGGCGCATCGGCCCGCTCTACAACGCCGCCAACCAGTCGTTGAACGGCTTCTTCGCGCGGTTGCCCGCGCTGGGACTCGGGACCGCGCCCGACTGGCTGTGGATTCCGGCAGGCGTGGTCGTCGGCCTGCTCGGCCTGTGGGCGGCGTTGGCGGCCCATCGGGCAGGCCAGGAGTTGCTCGCCCTGAGCATCACCGGCATGACGTCCTGCGCGGTGTCGCCGTTCTCCTGGGGACATCACTGGGTCTGGGTGGTCCCGCTGCTGCTGGTGGCCGTGACCCATTGCGTCGACGTCGCCGACCGGCGTCGCCCGATCACCTGGCTGTGCTGGCTGGCACCCGCGACCGTGGTTGCTCTCACCTTCACCTGGTGGCACCGCAGCTTTGTGGTCGGCCCAGACGGCCAAGAGCGCCTGAAACTGACCTTCGGGGTGTTCCGCATCTTCCGCGGGCCGGTGACCGGCGACTGGGAACTGCCGTTTCGGTTGGCCGGCAGCGGCGCGTACGTCCTGTTGCTTCTGCTGACGATCGTCGTGACGCTGTGCCTGTGCGACGGACGTCGCGCGATACGATTCAAGCCGAGCGATCCCGCCGACCCGAAACCCGTTCAATCCGAAACGAGGAGCTAAGACCGTGCCCGACAACGTCGCGTCCGCCGAAAGAGTCCGCCTGCCCGAGACCGTACGGGTTCCGGCGGGCACTACCGCGGGCGCCGCCATGCGGGACGCCGAGCTGCCCGACGGCATGGAATTGCCGAACAAGGGTCCGCAGGCCGTGGTCGTCGTCCGCGATGCGAGCGGCGAGCTGCGCGACCTGTCGTGGGCCCCGGCCGCCGACACCGACGTCGAGCCGGTCACGGCGGATTCGGACGATGGTCGCGCGGTGATACGCCACTCGTGCGCGCACGTGCTGGCGCAGGCCGTTCAGGACCTGAACCCGAAAGCTCACCTGGGCATCGGTCCGCCGGTCACCGACGGCTTCTACTACGACTTCGAGGTCGAGGATCCCTTCACTCCCGAGGACCTCAAGGCCATCGAGAAGCAGATGAAGAAGATCATCAAGTCGGGTCAGCGGTTCTCGCGTCGCGTCTACGACTCGAAGGAGCAGGCGCGCGAGGAACTCGCAGGCGAGCCGTTCAAGCTCGAGTTGATCGACGATAAGGGCGCTGCCGACGACAGCGAGATCATGGAGGTCGGCGGCGCCGAGCTGACCGCCTACGACAACCTGAACCCGCGGACCGGCGAGAAGATCTGGGGCGACCTCTGCCGCGGGCCGCACGTGCCGACCACCAAGTACATCTCCGCGTTCAAGCTGACGCGCAGCTCGGCGGCGTACTGGCGTGGCGACCAGAGCTTGGCCGACCTCCAGCGCGTGTACGGCACCGCCTGGGAGTCGACCGAGGCGATGGACATCTACCTCGATCGTCTGGCCGAGGCCGAGAAGCGCGATCATCGCCGCCTGGGCAGCGAGCTCGACCTCTTCAGCTTCCCGGACGCACTGGGCTCGGGTCTGCCGGTGTTCCACCCCAAGGGCGGCATCATCCGCAAGGAGATGGAGGACTACTCCCGCGAGCAGCACGCCGCGGGCGGCTACGAGTTCGTCAACACCCCGCACGTGACGAAGTCGACCCTGTTCGAAGTCTCGGGCCACCTCGACTGGTACGCGGACGGCATGTTCCCGCCCATGCAGCTCGACGCCGAATACGACGAGGACGGCACCGTTCGCAAGCCGGGCCAGAACTACTACGTCAAGCCGATGAACTGCCCGATGCACAACCTCATCTACGGGTCGCGCGGACGCAGCTACCGCGAGCTGCCGCTGCGGTTGTTCGAGTTCGGTGCGGTGTACCGGTACGAGAAGTCCGGCGTCATCCACGGTCTGACGCGTGCCCGCGGCTTCACCCAGGACGACGCTCACATCTACTGCACGCAGGAGCAGGTGGTCGAGGAGCTGACCACGACGCTGAACTTCGTCCTCCAGCTTCTCAAGGACTACGGTCTCGACGACTTCTACCTGGAACTCTCGACCAAGGATCCGAAGAAGTACGTCGGTGCCGACGAGGTCTGGGAAGAGGCCACCGAGACCCTGCGCAAGGTCGGCGAGGCGTCCGGCCTGGAGCTGGTCCCGGACCCGGAGGGCGCCGCGTTCTACGGGCCGAAGATCTCCGTGCAGGTCAAGGACGCGTTGGGTCGCACCTGGCAGATGTCGACGATTCAGCTCGACTTCAACCTGCCCGAGCGCTTTGAGCTCGAATACACCGCCAGCGACGGCACCAAGAAGCGCCCGGTGATGATCCATCGCGCGCTGTTCGGCTCCATCGAGCGCTTCTTCGGCGTGCTCACTGAGCACTACGCCGGTGCGTTCCCGGTCTGGCTGTCGCCGGTCCAGGTGGTCGGCATCCCGGTGGCCGAAGCCTTCGCCCCCCACCTGCAGGCCGTCATCGGACGCCTCCGCGGTCGACGGGTGCGTGCCGAGGTGGACCACTCCGATGACCGCATGCAGAAGAAGATCCGCAATCACACCACCGCCAAGGTGCCGTTCATGCTGCTCGCGGGCGAGCGTGACGTCGAAGCAAACGCGGTCAGCTTCCGCTTCCGCGACGGCACGCAGCTCAACGGCGTGCACGTCGACGAGGCGATCGTCGCGATCGACGAGTGGGAGGAGTCGCGTCGCAACGACTCGCCGACCGCCGACACGATGCAGGAGTTCCTCGACGCGGCCCGGAAGCGCCGATGATCGACCCGGATCGTCTGCAGCGGCTGTGGACTCCGCATCGGATGAGTTACATCACGGCGGCCGCGCCCAAGAAGGCGGTCGACGGCGGTGAACTCAGCGGTCACCCGTTCCTCGACATCCCGCGGATGTCGGACGAGGACGGACTGATCGTCGCGCGCGGCGCGTCGGTGTACGCGGTGCTCAACCTGTACCCGTACAACCCCGGCCACACCATGATCGTCCCGTACCGTCAGGTCGCCGACCTCGAGGACCTGACGCGCGATGAGAGCGACGAGCTCATGGAGTTCACGCAGCGGACGATCCGGGTGATCAAGTCGGTGTCCCGCCCGGACGCGTTCAACGTGGGTCTGAACCTGGGTGCCGCGGCGGGTGGCTCCCTGTCGGAGCACATCCATCAGCACATCGTGCCGCGGTGGACCGGTGACGCGAACTTCATCACCGTTGTCGGCGACACCAAGGTGCTTCCGCAACTCCTGCAGCAGACTCGTGGTCTGCTTGCGCTAGCGTGGACCGAACTTCTCTAAAGGACGACAATGCTCAGCATCCTCGGACGTGCCTCGGTGTCGAAGGTGACCCTGCCGCTCGGTCGCGCGCTCATTCGCACGGGACTGACGCCGGACGCCATGACCATCATCGGCACCGTCGTGACGGTCGGTGCGTCGATCGCCCTCTTCTCGCAGGGTTACCTGTTCGCTGGCGCCCTGGTCACCTGGGCGTTCGTGATGTTCGACATGCTCGACGGTGCGATGGCGCGGGCCAGGGGAGGCGGAACCCGCTTCGGCTCGGTGCTCGACGCCACCTGCGACCGCATCGCCGACGGCGCGATCTTCGGCGGTCTCGCGTGGTGGGCGGCGTTCACCGAACCGCACGAGTTGCTGCTGATCGCCACGCTGATCTGCCTGGTGACCTCGCAGGTCATCTCGTACGCCAAGGCACGGGCCGAAGCCGCGGGACTCAACGGCGACGGCGGCCTCATCGAGCGTCCGGACCGCTTGATCATCGTGCTGGTCGGCGCCGGCTTCACCGATTTCCCCGGCCTGCACTGGAGCTGGGCGATCCACGTGGCGATGTGGGTCCTGGCCGTCGCGTCGGTGATCACCGTCGCCCAGCGCATGTGGTCGATCTATTCCTCACCCGGTGCGCGCGACCTGATCCCGTCGGCCGCCCCCGCCGCGAACGACGGCCAGAGTCCGGACCCGCAAGACTCGGACGAGGGGTGAGCGATGCTCGGCAGAATCGCTGACTACGCAGCGGACTGCGGGTACCGCGCCGGATGGGCGGCGGTCCGCTATGCGCCGGAGTTGGTGGCGCGCGGGGTGTTCGACGCGGTCGGCACCGTCGCCGGCCGACGAGGCGGCGGTCCGGAGCAGTTGCGCAAGAACCTCGCCCGGGTCATCGGCACCGCGCCCGACGAGGTGCCCGGCGAACTCGTGGAGCAGGCCATGCGGTCGTACGCGAGGTACTGGCGTGAGGCCTTCCGCCTGCCGTCGACCGACCCGGCCGACATCGTCGCGAGCGTTCGAATGTCCGAGCACGACCGTCAGGTGGTCGACGACCTCTGCACGTCCGGCAAGGGCGTGGTGATGGCGCTGCCGCATTCCGGGAACTGGGACATCTGCGGCGTCTGGCTCGTCGCCCATTACGGTCAGTTCGCGACCGTCGCCGAACGACTCAAGCCGGAATCGCTGTTCGATCAGTTCGTGGAGTACCGCGAATCACTCGGTTTCGAGGTCTTTCCGCTGACCGGTGGTGAACAACCGCCGTTCGCAGTGCTCGCCGAACGGCTCCGCGCGGGCGGGATCGTGTGCCTGATGGGGGACCGGGACCTCTCGCACAACGGCGTCCCGGTGGACCTCTTCGGCGAACGTACGCGCATGCCCGCGGGGCCCGCCAAGCTGGCCATCGAGACCGGTGCCGCGCTGCTGGCCGTTCACCACAGCTACCTCGACGAGGAGACCTCGCTCCTACGTTGCGGAACCGTCATCGACACTACGGGCGGCGTCGCGGCGGCGACTCAGGCGCTCGCGGACGTCTTCGCCGAAGGGATCGCCTCGGCGCCCGCCGACTGGCACATGCTGCAGCCGATGTGGGAGAGCGACTGGTCGCAAGCCCGCCGCGACCGGCTCGGCGTGAGCGATCCAGAACCGAGCTAGGAGGACA
>NZ_JAAYXO010000217.1 GCF_012515855.1 Gordonia sp. (in: high G+C Gram-positive bacteria) | reverse complement strand
GCACGTAGTCGGTGGTGACGCCGTACTTCACGCAGCACAGCCCGCCCGCGTTGGTCGCCACGTTGCCGCCGATGGTGCAGATCTCGAACGACGACGGGTCCGGCGGGTACCAGAGCCCCTTGTCGGCGGCGGCCTGCTTGACCTCGGCGTTCAGCATGCCCGGCTGACTCACGGCGGTGCGCGTGGCGGTGTCGATGGTCAGTTGGCGCATCTTCTCGGTGGAGATGAGCACCGCGCCGTCGACCGCGGTCGCGCCGCCCGACAGGCTGGTTCCCGCGCCGCGCGTGGTGATCGGCACGCCCGCGTCGGCGCACCAGCGAACGGTGGTCTGCACGTGCTCGGTGGTCATCGGTCGGACCAGCGCCAGCGCGGTCCCCGCGTCGGGGTCGTTGGCGCGGTCGAATCGGTAGGCGGCGAGGATGTCCGGATCGACGATCACCATCCCGGCGGGCAGAGCATCGATCAACAGCGCGAGGTCGGGTGCGGTCATGACTTCACGATAGGCATCGGTCGGCCCTGGGCCATTGCTTTCCGCCCCCGACGCCCCTCCCCATCCAACAAATATCTATGTAACGTTGAGTCACACCAATTGTCGAGTATCAACAGTGCCGAGTACGGGAGCGCGACATGCAGACATTCTCACGGGCAGGCCTCACCTTCGACGTCGCCGATTCCGGAACCCCCGACAACGGAACGGTGGTCCTGCTCCACGGATTTCCGCAGACGTCCCACTCCTGGCGCAAGGTGACCCCGATCCTGAACGAGCAGGGATACCGGACCATCGCACCCGACCAGCGCGGCTATTCTCCCCTGGCCCGTCCGCGCGGACGCTTCGCCTACCGCATCGGCGAGCTCGTCTCCGACATCGAGTCGATGATCATCCAGTCCGACTCCGCGACCGTGCATCTGGTGGGCCACGATTGGGGCGCCCAGGTGGCGTGGATGCTCGCTGCGACGCGGCCGGACCTGATCAGCACTCTCACCACCGTCTCGGTCCCGCACCCGGCCGCGTTCGTCGCGTCGATGACGCAGAGCGACCAGTTGCGTCGTTCCTGGTACATGGCTGCCTTCCAGCCGCCGAAGCTGCCCGAGTTGATGATCGCCCGCAAGCCTGAGATCTTCGACAAGATGCTCGCCGCGACGGGCATGGACGCGGCGATGATCGCCGATACCCATCGGCTGGTCGTGGACTCTGGAGCACTCACCGGCGGACTCAACTGGTACCGCGCGATCCCGTTCAGCACACCGGGCGCGATCGGGCGACCGATCACCGTGCCGACCACCCATGTGTGGAGCGCGGGCGACACCGCCCTCGCCCGCAAGGGCGCCGAGTTGGCAGGCGAGCACGTCGCCGCCGACTACCGACTCCGCATTCTCGAGGATGCGACCCACTGGATCCCCGAACAGAATGCTCCGGAACTGGCCGAGACCATCCTCGAACGAATTCGCAGCATCTGACGAACCACGACCCTCTTGGCAGGCCAGAGCACTTTCGCACAACACGCCGATGAGCTTTGAAGTCGATGTACGGGTGTGCTTCACTCCAAAGACGATTCCGGCATTGTCCGGTTTCGCACTGGGGAGGAAGGCGCCGGCCTTCTACAACGGACTGGCGTACCTCTTGCGCCGCAACCGATTACACCGACCGGCGCACATTGTGGGGAGACAAATGAAGGCCATTCGTAGAACTCTGCTGCTCGTTGGAGCCGCGCTGCTCGCACTGAGCCCGGCCGCGGTCGCGACCGCGGCCCCCATTGCCAATGTCGGCGGAGGCAGCGGCATCGTCATCGACGGCCGCGCGCTGTGCACCATGACCACCGTCGGCAACGACCGCGCCGGTCGTCTGGTCGGGCTCACCGCCGGCCACTGCGGCAACCTGGGCTCCGCGGTCAGCCTGGAACGCAATGCTCGCGCGGGCGTCATCGGACGCATCGTCACCAAGAGCAAGAACTGGGACGTCGCCGTCGTCCGCCTCGACACGAGCCGCGTCCGCGGAGTCCGCAACGTCGGGAAGGCGCACATCGGCGGTGTCGGCACGTACCCGCAGCCGTTCGCGAACGTGTGCAAGTCCGGCCGCACCACCGGCTTCTCGTGCGGTCCGACCCTCGCGATCGAAGGTGCCTCGACCATCAACTACGTGTGCTCAGCTCGGGGCGACTCCGGCGGCCCGATCATCAGCCGCGGCCGCGTGGTCGGCATGCTGAACGGCTCGCTGCGCCTCGCCGGTCCCGGCACCTCGGTCGAGTGCATCGACCCGGCGTTCCCGGTCTACACGCCGATGGTCGCCACCAAGATGACGGACATCGTCCGCGTGCTGAACGCGACGCCCACCGCCATCGGCTCGGGCTTCCGCACCCTGTAGTCGGAAACCTGTAGTCGGAACAGCAGCTGACGACCCCGTGACGCCGAGCGTCGCGGGGTCGTTCTGTTCGGTGCCCTGACCGGGTGTCGGCCCTGCGCCGTTGCCCCATGCGGTCAGGCGTCTGGGAACGGCATCGCGCGCATCGGGAACCTGTCGCGGACGAGGTGTCAGACCCCTCGCCTAGTTTATGTGCATGACCGGATCTGCACTCTCCCCAGCACAGCTCGACCGCGCCCGCGGCACCTTGGTCGGCGCGGCCGTGGGCGACGCCCTCGGCGTGCCGTACGAGTTCGCCGCACGCCTCAGTTCGACAGCCGTCCCCGAGATGCTCGGCGGCGGCCTCGGCGACTTCGCTCCCGGCGAGTGGAGCGACGACACGTCGATGCTCATGGCCATCGCGCTGGCCGGAGCCGCGCATCGCGAGCTGCTGTCCGCCGCCGCACTCGATGCCGTCGCGACCGGGTTCCTGGACTGGTACAGCTCGAACCCGCCCGACATCGGGATCCAGACGCGCGGGGTCCTGAGCGACACGCAGCGCGCGGTGAGCGCCACGGAATCGGTGGCCGCCACGATGACCGCCGCCTCGCGTCAGGTCTTGGTGCACAGGCCGAACGCTGCGGGCAACGGCGCGCTGATGCGCACCGCGCCTGTCGCCCTGGCCCACCTCGACGACCGTTCGGCGCTGGCCGACGCCGCGCGTGCGGTCGCCGCACTGACGCACGCCCACGCCGACGCCGTCGAATCGTGCGTCCTGTGGTGCGAGTCGATTCGCGTCGCGATCCTGACCGGCGAACTCCGTCTCGACTCCGGTCTCGATCTGCTTGCCGCGGACCGTCGCGACTGGTGGGACGAGCGACTCCGCGAAGCCGCCGACCAGGATCCGCGCACCTTTGAGCGCAACGGATACACGGTGTATTCGTGGCAGGCCGCGGCGTCGTCGGCCGCCCACGCGCAAGCCTCGGGCGCCGACCGATACCGTGACGCGGTGTTCACCGCGATCCGTATCGGCGACGACACCGACACGACCGCTGCCATCACCGGCGCGCTGATGGGCGCGGTCTGCGGTCTCGACGCGATCGATGAGCAGTGGCAGCGCAACGTTCACGGCTGGCCGCGTCGCGACGGCCAGGCGTCCACCGTCGACGACCTCATCGCTGCCGCGGACGCCGCCGTTCGGCATCGCGGCTGATCGCTCGCGCGACCGACCAGACCCGCGCGGCCTCCTATAGTGGGCGGCGGGAGACCGATCGGCGTGAGGAGGACCGTTGCTGAACAACCCGACAACGCCATCATCCGCGGGACTCGATCCCGACGGGGTGGTCCGCCTCCGACGTGCCCCGTCGATGCCCTCCTCTCAGATCCACCACCACGTGCCCGGCGCACAGTTGCTGCCGGGCGCCCTCACTGTCGAACAGGACATCGTGTGGGTGTTCCCCGGCCTCGCGTCGTCGTCATTGACACCCCACGTCGTGCGGGAACACGTCCGTGAGTCGTGGGCGTACACCGTCGGTGCGGTGTTTCACCGTGCGATCGTTCAGCACGCGCACTTCGGGAGCGAGTGGGTCGACGGCCTGCGCCACGCCGCGCAGACCGCCGTCGACGAGCTGTACACGATCCGCGCATCCAATATCCCCGTCGTCGAGGTGGTCGCAGGCTTGGAGACCCCCATCGACCTCTTCGGCGCGCCCGACCGCGGACTGCTGCGCGCCGTGGAGTGGGGATTCAGCGCGGAGTACTACCTCGCCGACGCCTACGGTGACACGTTCCGGATGTCGTCTACCGACCTTGTTCGCTATCGGTCGCGCGCCGCGCTCTTCGGTCAGGAGTGGGCGCTGATGCAGCACCGCCTGCCCCTGCTGACGCAGCACTACGTCGGTTCCGCGGCCGACATCATCGAACTCTGGACCAACGAGCAGCCGACGTACACCTCGACCTTTCGCGCGCAGGCGCAGGACCTGAGCTACCGACTCGCCTCGCAGTTCGCGGAGCGGTGACGCGGCAGCGACCCGGCTTCGCCGAACTGTCGTAGGCGCATGCCAGTATGTGCCTGGACGGCGAAGCGGAGGGAGTAGCGATGTCAGCGATCGGAGACGTACACCAGCGCAAAGCGTTGCGCGAGGAGAACCCCGGATGGGTCCTGCTGTGCTCCGCCAACGCTGCCACCACCCTGACCCTCCTCGGACGGCACTTCCGCGACGGCGTCCGAAGCATCCCGGCGCCCGAGTTGTTCGATCTCCTGGACGCCGATCTGGAACAGTTGCGCGACGACGGTTGGGATCTCCCTCGCTCTGGTCAGGGCTACTGCGCGGACTGGGTTCGCGAGGGCTACCTGCTCCGGCGGGCGCGCGGTTCTTCGCGCGAGGAGTCGATCGAACCAACCGAAGGCACCTTCGCCGCGATGGCGTTCGTGGCGGGACTGACGTCCACCACCAGCACCGTCACCGAGTCCCGTCTGACCACCCTGGCGACGCAGCTGGCGGCGCTCGCCCGCGACACCGACCCGAGTGTCGAAACGCGGCTGGCCCGGCTCCAAGCGGAACGCGACGAGATCGACCGCCAGATGGCCATGGTGCGTTCCGGCGACTTCCCGGTGCTCGAGGGCGGGCGCGCCATCGAACGATCGCACGAGATCCTATCGCTGGCCTCCGAGATCCCCGGCGACTTCGCTCGGGTACGCACGTCGTTCGACGAACTCAACCGCACGCTGCGAGCCCGCATCCTCGACGAGGACTCCGACCGCAACGACACTCTCGGCGACGTCTTCCGCGGCGTCGACCTGATCGGCGATTCCGACGCGGGCCGCAGCTTCACCGGTTTCTACGACACCATCCTCGACGCCGGCCGGTCGGCCCAGATCGACGACGCGATCAGCACGATCCTCGATCGCCCGTTCGCCGCCGATCTCACCGCTGCCGAACGCCGTGGATTTCGGGCGCTGCTGACCGACATGGAGAACGCCGCCGCCGAGGTCCACGACACCATGACGTCGCTGTCCCGATCGCTCCGTCACTTCGTGCAGTCCCGCGCGTACGAGGAGCACCGCAAGCTGCAGCAACTCATCCGCACCGCGCAGCAGCACGCTCGGGGCGTGGCGCAGGTCCGCAGACCCTTCGACGTCCTCGACCTCGAACTGGTCCGCGTCGGCATGAGCATTGAGTCCGTCGCCGCGCTCAAGCCGCACAATCCCGCCGACGACCGCGTGGTCGACGAGATCGAGATCCACGAGTCGGGCCTCGCTGATCTCGCGGAACTACGACAGCTGGTCCGCGAATCGGAGATTGACTTCGACGAACTGGCAGGCAACGTCGCCGCGTCGTTGGCCACACGGGGTCGCGCCAGCGTCGGCGACGTCCTCGCCGACCACGCGGCTACCCAGGGGCTCGCCTCCGTCGTCGGTCTGCTGGTGCTCGCCGTTCGACACGGTCATCCGACCCCCGATTCCGAGGACGTGCAGTGGACGTCGGTGAGCGGCGCGCGACGTCGCGCCACCATCGTCCGTCACGTCTACGATCCGACCGCCGAGGAGTTCGCGCGATGACCGCCCACGACGTCGACACCAGCGACGAGACCGCCACCGCGACCAGCGAGCTCGCCGTCGACACCCGACGCGCGCTGGTCCAACTGCTCAAGGGGCCGCTGATCACCGCGGCCAAGCACCCGGACGTCTGGCGTACGGTACTGCGCGACGAGAAGATCCTGCGGTCGCGGGTCGCCGACGTGTTCCTCGACCTGGTGGTCGACGACGAGAACCAGCTCGCGTTCACCCGTCCCGCCGACACCGGCGACATCGACGCGCCCACGGTGCTCCGGACCGAACGTCTCACGTTCATGGACACCGTCATGCTGCTTGCGCTACGACAGCTGCTGCTCCGATCGCAGCCCGGCGAGCGGGTGATCGTCGACCGCGACGAGATCGCCGAGCAGCTGGAGGTGTACCGCCGTCACGCCGACACCGACCCCGCGGGCTTCCGCAAGCGGATCAACGCGTCATGGACCAAATTGACCAAGTACTCGATCCTCTCCACGACCACCACTGAGGACCGCATGGAGATCTCCCCCGTCCTGCGCCAGTTGTTCGACGCCGACCAGATCGCCCTGGTCGCCGGAGAGTTTCAGCGGATCGTCGACGAGGCAGACCGGTGAGCGACAATCATCCGGGGCAGCATCGCCTCGCGCGCGTTCAGGTGGTCAACTGGGGCACCTTCGACGGCTACCACCAGTTCCCGGTGGCGCGACGCGGCTTTCTCATCACCGGTAATTCCGGCTCCGGCAAGTCGACGCTGCTCGACGGGATCTCCGCCGTCCTGATGCCCTCCGGCAGCGTCAAGTTCAATGCCGCCGCACAGGAGACGGACAAGTCCGGCCGCAACCTGGTGAGCTACATCCGCGGTGCGTGGCGCCGCGACACCGATGCCGATACCGACACGCTCGTCAGCAGCTATCTCCGCGACGGCGCCACCGTCTCGGCCATCGCGCTGACCTACCGCACCGACGACGACGGCACCCCGACCACCCTCGTCAAACTGATGCATCTCGGGCGAGGCAAGAACGCGGCGTCCGACGTCAGTCACCTGCACCTGTTGCTAGCCGACGAGCTCGACGTCACCGACCTGCTGCCGTACGTCACAGCGGGCATCGACACCCGCGCCATCCGAAAGCAATGGCCCAACGCGGACGTCAATCCTTCGTACTCGCCGTTCGCCGCCAAGTTCCGTCGCAGACTCGGCATCTCCACCGAGGGCGCTCAGCGGCTGCTGCACCGGACACTGTCGGCGAAGAGCCTGGGCAGCCTCGATCAATTGTTCCGCGACTTCATGCTCGACGTGCCACGGACCTTCGCGCTCGCCGACCGTGCCGTCGAACAGTTCCAGGATCTCCGCGAGGCGCACCGGGTGGTGGTCGATGCTCGCGAGCAGGTCGAGATGTTAGCGCCGCTGACCGCGCTCGCCGACACCCGCCGCACCTCGCTGGCCGTGGTTCAGGAGACCGAGCAGGAGCAGCTCTACGTCGACGCCGTGTACGCGCGTCGGATGCTCGAGATCCTGCAGCGGGAGGTGGCGTCGCTGAGCGCGCAGACGCCACTGCTACAGCAAGCCGTCGATGACGCCCGCCGTGAGGCCGAGTCCACCGACCGGGCCCGTCTCGATGCGCTTGTGGCCGTGGAAGGCGTGGGCGGCGGACGGTTGTCGGTGCTCACCGCCGAACGCGAACAGGGCGCCAAGACCATCGACCGCATCAAGCGACGCCGCGATCAGATAGCGCACGCCGTCGCCGCGTGGAACGGCGAGGTTCCGGCTTCCGCCGAGGCGTTCACCCGACTGGTCGGCGAGGTGAAGAACCTCGTCGACGAGAGCCGCGGCAGTCACGAGGACCGTCGCGCCGAGCAGTACGACCTCTCGGGCCGACGGTCCGCCGCCCGCACTCTGCGCGCCGAGCTCGAAGCCGACCGGACGGCGCTGGCCCGACGGCGCTCCAATATCGACCCCTCACTGCTGCGCGCCCGCGAGTTGCTGTGCACCGATACCGGGCTCACCGAAGACCAGCTGCCGTTCGGCGGTGAGCTCCTCGAGGTGCTGCCCGACGAGACCGCGTGGGCCGGCCCCATCGAACGCGTTCTCGCCGGCTTCGGCCGCACCCTGCTGGTGCCGGAGGAGCACTACCGCACCGTCGCCGGGGCCGTCGACGCCGCGCACCTCGGAACCCGCCTGGTCTATCTGCGCGTTCGCCCGACTGCCGCGAGTCCCCGCAGGACCGGTTCGGCGTCCCTGGTGCGAAAGGTGGCCGTCGCACCCGGTCCGCTCCAGACTTGGCTGCACGTGCACCTGGCGGAGTCGTTCGACTACGCCTGCGTCGAGTCGGTCGCCGACTTGGCCGCCGAGAAGCGCGCGGTCACCAAGTCCGGCCAGGTGAAGCATTCCAGCCAGCGGCACGAGAAGGACGACCGTCGACGGATCGACGACCACAGCAGGTGGGTGCTCGGGTTCGACAACGAGGCCAAGCTCGCCGACCTGCGACGGCGTCTCGCGGACCTCGACGCGCAGATCGCCGGCTGGTCGGCCCGACTCCAGTCGATCGACACCAACGAGCAGCAGCGTAACGCGCAGATCCGAGCCGCCCAGACGGTGCTCGACGCCGAGTGGTCGGATATCGACATCGCTTCTGCCGAGGCGGAGCTGGCGGCGATTGTCGACCAGATCGGGCGCTGGGAACAAGACAACCCCGAGCATTCGACGCTCTCCCTTCGACTCGACGCCGCAGTCGATGCGGCGCGCGCCGCGGCCGACTCACTCACCGCGGCCACTGCTCGCCGAACTCAACACGGCCACGAGGTCGAACGCCGGGAGAAGCGGATCGCCGCAGCGGCCGAAGCCGGAGATCAAGAGGTCCCGGACGATGTCGCGGGACGCCTGGAAGCCCGGTTCGCTGCCACGAACCGACGGCTCACCAGTGAGAACATCGATGCGGCACGCACCACCGTCGATCGCGCGATCGCCACCGAGAACAAGTCGGCTCAGGCCCACCTGGCGGCGTCGCAGACCGCGATCACCCGGATCCTCACGCAGTATCTGGCTCGGTGGGAGTCGCGCGGCGGAGAGTTGCAGGCCGATTCGGAGTACGTCGACGACGCCCTCGTGATCCTGGGGCGGCTCCGGTCCGATGGACTGCCGCACTACGAGACCCGGTTCTTCGATCTCCTCAACGAGCAGTCGGCGCGGAACATCGGCGAGATCGCCCTCGCCGTCCGCAAGGCGCCCGCCGACATCCGCGCGCGGATCGAGCCGGTCAACGAGTCGCTGCGGCATTCGCCGTTCGACACCGACCGCTGGCTCAAGATCTCCGTTCGGGAGAACCGGTCGCCGGTAGCCACCGAGTTCCTCGACGAACTCTCGGCCGTCACGGGAAAGTCGTGGAGCGAGGAGGATCGCGCGGCCGCCGAAGACCGCTTCCTGCGGATGTCGCGGCTCCTCGAACGACTCGGCTCACGCGACCCCGCCGACGGTCGCTGGCAGAAGCAGGTGCTCGACACCCGTCTGCACGTGCGATTCATCGGAGTCGAGTTCGACGCCGACGGCGAAGCGACCAACTATCACGACTCGAGCGCCGGTCTGTCGGGCGGCCAGGCTCAGAAGCTCGTCTTCTTCTGCCTCGCCGCGGCGCTGCGCTATCAGCTCGCACCGGACGGGAGCGGCATGCCCCGGTACGGAACGGTGATCCTCGACGAGGCCTTCGACCGCGCCGACGCCGCGTTCACCCGCCGCGCGCTCGACGTGTTCACCCAGTTCGGCTTTCACCTGGTGCTCGCCACCCCGCTGAAACTGCTCCAGACCCTCGAGGACTACATCGGCGGCACCGCGACCATCGCGATCCGCGACAGCAGGCAGTCCACCATCAACCTCGTCGAGTGGGCCGACATCGAGGACGGCCGACCGTGATCCCAATTTCCGCGGTACGCGAAGCCGCCCGCAAGGCCGTCCGCAGTCGCCTGCGCGACTGGCTGACCGATCCCGACGGCGCGGCCGACGCCACCGTGCGGATCGCGCTGCATCCACCCACCGAGTCGGCGGTCGCCGACGACCCCGACGCCGCCCGCAACTGGGTTCGGGCGTGGCGGTCGTACGACGGGCCCGGCACCGTCGACCGTGAGACCCGTCGCTGGCGCAGCTTCGGCGAGCAGACCGTCCCGGTGCGGGTCACACTGTCCGGGGTCGAGGAGATCTGTCGGGCGGCGGGCGAACTCACGCGGTGGCGTCGCCTGGTCGATCGCCGCGCGAGGCTCCTCGCGGTGGCGCCGAGCCCGGGTCTGTTGGCGGCGGTAGTCGGCGAACGCAATCAGTGGGACGCACTCGACGATGCCGACTTCGACCGACTGCTCGCCATGCTGACGTGGCTGCTGCAGAATCCGCAGTCGGGGATGCTCATCCGACAGCTGCCGGTCGACGGCGTCCACACCAAGTGGCTGGCCGCGCACCGCCCGCTCGTGGAACGGCTGGTGGAAGGAGCCCGGGGGTCGCGCGACCTCGGCATCCACGCCGCACCGCGCCTCATCGAGATGGCGGTGCTCGATGAGGCGCTTCTGCCTGCCTGGCCGCGGATCATCGCCGCCCCGGTGGCCGATCTGGCCGCGATGGCGGTGGCGCCGACCACCGTGCTGATCGTCGAGAACCGCGAGTGCCTGCACGTGCTGCCGGACGCGCCGGAGACCATCGCGCTCGTCGGGTCAGGCAACGCGCTGAGAACGCTGTCGCAGATCGGCTGGCTCGCCGACGCCGACGTCGTCTACTGGGGCGATCTCGACCACGCGGGCATCGTCTTCGTCGGACGTCTACGCCGAGCGGTGCCCGGCCTGCGCAGTGCGATGATGGATCTCGACACCTTCCGCACCTGCGAACACCTCGCCGTCGACGGCAAGCTCATCGCCGACAACACCGACCTGCCACTGACCGACGCCGAACGGTCCGCCCTCGACGTGGTCGTCGACGAAAGGCGACTGCTCGAGCAGGAACGCATCCCGTGGGGCTGGGCTCAAAACAAGCTGATCGAAGCCGGTGTGCCCTTCACCCCGCCCGTCGAGTAGGCACTCCGCAGTGCGACCGTGACAACGGCCACCGCCGCTCCCCCGATACCCTGTCCAGGTGCAATTCGACGAGATCGTCGCGGTCCGGAAGGGCAACGCGGCATGGCGGCTGCTGCGGGCCGACAACGCCCCGCTGCTGCTCGCGTTCCTCGGTCGGGTCTTC
>NZ_JAAYXO010000036.1 GCF_012515855.1 Gordonia sp. (in: high G+C Gram-positive bacteria) | reverse complement strand
GAACAAGGCCGCGAGTTGGCCGCCGGCGGTGCCGCCGTCCTGGGTTCGGTTGTCGGCCGGTGGTCGTAGTTCGTCGGCGAGTCGGTCGGCGAGGTCGGTGAGGGCTGTTGGGATGGCTGCTGCGGTGGTCATGACGAATTTCCCCCTGTTGGTGTTGGTTGTTCGTGATGGGTCCTCGCGGGGCGTTCGGGGTCGCCGAACTGTCCGCGAGAGATAGGTGCCTGGTTGGGTGATATTGGTCCGCTGGATTGGTCCGCTGATTTTCCCGTGTGTCGTGGTGCGGGACGGCCGCCGACCCGAGATCCGGGGATTGCACCCCCGGGTCGGGTTGACGGCCTGTCCCGCATGCTCTTTTCCGTCGGCACTCCACCGACTGCCCCTCCAGCCCCTGTGGCCCCGGTAGCAGTCCGTGTCGCCTGTGCGCGACGGCTATGGAGTTCTCAAGGAGCCGAAAGGTGGTCCCGGGTGGGACCGCTTCGTGTGATCTATGTTACAGGTCATGATTGATAAGAACAAGTGTTCGATTCAAGATTCTTGATGTGCTGGGCGCGGGTGCGCGACGAGCTTGTTTGGGGCGAGTGCGGTGAGCAGTCGTGTGCCGAGATTGTGTGTCGTGGCGGTCTCGATTCGCCTGGGTGCTCGCTGCGCTCGCAGCCAGGCACTCGACCAACCTGGGGGCAGCCGGGCACTCGACCAACCGGGACCGGGTGCTCAGGCCTGGATGTCGCGGGAACGGAAGCCCGCGCAGCCGATGGCGATCAGGGCGGCGGCGACGGCGGTCAGGCCAGCGACATCGGGCCAGGAGATGGTGCCGACGTCCGCCGGCACCCAGTACAGGGGCGATATCGCCTGCACCCACGTCGGCAGGTTCAGCAGCGGACCGAACATGCCGACGACGAACACGAAGGCGAGCAGCAGCCACGATGCGACGATCGCGCGTGGCACCCAGCCGTAGAGGGCGAAGGTCAGGCCCGAGAAGATCACGACGGCGGGGAGGTAGGAGATCAGGAGGCCGAGGTAGTCGTTGAATCCCGGATCTGTCATGCCGACGGAGACGGCGCCCAGCCACAGGGCGATCATCGAGAGGGTCAGCAGCACGACCGTCCCGCCGACCGACACCGCGATCTGCGAGCCGAGCCAGCGCAGGCGCGAGACCGGTGTCGCCAGCACCGTTTCGAGTCGGCCCGACGTCTCCTCGCCGCGTGCCCGCTGGCCCATCGCGATCGCATAGGCCGCCGCGCAGATCGCGAGGAAGAGCGCCATCGTGCCGATGAAGGCCGACGCGAACTGGGCCGGATCGGTGCCGAAGAGTTTGCCGAAGGCGGCGTTCTCCTTCACGAGATCGGCGACCATATCGTCGATGGTGCTCATCAACGTCCCGGTGCCGAACCACATCAGTGCGAGTCCGAGCGTGCTCCAGAACAGTGCACCTCGCTGTTGCAGCCAGGCCAGCGCGAGCGGCGACCGCAGGCTCGACCGCGCCGCCGGCCGACCGGGACGGGCGTGCACCAGCCCGGCGCCGAAGTCGCGATGCGAGGAGAGCGCGGCCGCCAACCACAGGGCGATCGCCGTCGCGGCAACCGACAGCAGCATCGGCCACCACCGGAGGTCGACGAACGCACGGGACTGCTGGGCCCACGCGATCGGCGACAACCACGACAGCGGCGATCCGCCGTGCTGACGCACGTTACCCGCGGCCTGCACCACGAAGGCGGCGCCGAACAAGCCGAGGGAGATGCCGATCGCGGTGCGCGCATGCGCGCTGACCTGGCACGCGACCAGCGCGACCGCACCGAACACCAGCGCGACCGCTGACGCGCCGAGTGTCATGGCAAGCGAATCGACCACGGGCACGTCGGATCCGGCCGCGACCATCGCCAGGCCGGACACCACGGCGATCACCAGCAGATTGCCAGCCAGCGTGAGCATCGTCGAGATCGCGGTGGCATGCCGTCCGACGATGCTTGCGCGCACCAACTCCGCGAGGCCGCTCTCCTCGTCGGCGCGGGTATGCCGCACCACATGGAAGATGCTCATCAGGCTCAGTGCGAGAACCAGGTACACAGTTCCCTCGTTGGCGACGGCCACCGGGCCGGTGTAGTGGTCGAGTCCGAAGCCGGGACCGCCCATGATGATCCCGGTGGGAGTGCGCATCACGGCGGCCCGGCCCTGCAGCGCGGCGGCGTCGAAGACGGTGGTCAGTGCGACCATGAAGTAGACGAGAAACAGGGTGATCGATGCCAGCCATACCGCCATGCGCACGCGGTCACGGCGCAGGATGTGCCGCGACATCACGACCGTGCCGGCCAGCGCCGGCCGCTCGGCCGATTTGAGACCTGCGGCGGTCATGACGCGTCCGCTGCCGGGGCGTCACCGTAGTGGCGCAGGAACAGATCTTCCAGCGATGGCGGCGTCACCTGCAACGACTGGACACCGTGACCGGACAGCGGCGCGAGAATCTGGGCGACGGTGCTGTCGTCGACGTTGAACGTGACCCGCAGACCGCTCTCGACCGGCTGGACCGACAGGTCGTGCACCCCGACGATGCGGCCGAGTGCGTCGACGTCCGGGGCCGTCACCACCGCCTGCACGCGAGATCGGGTGAGGTGCCGCAGCTCGGCGAGAGTGCCGCTCTCGACGGCCCGGCCTGCGCGGATGATGGTGACGGTGTCGCAGACCTTCTCCACTTCGCTCAGGATGTGGCTGCTGAGCAGGATCGCCGTTCCCTGCGCGCGCAGTTGGTTCACGTAGTCGGTGAACACCGTCTCCATCAGCGGGTCGAGGCCGCTGGTCGGCTCGTCGAAGATGAACAGGTCGGCATTCGAGGCCAGCGCCGCGACCAGGGCGACCTTCTGCCGATTGCCCTTGGAGTAGGTCCGCCCCTTCTTGGTCGGATCGAGTTCGAAGCGTTCCAACAGCTCGGCTCGACGCGCAGCATCGACGCCGCCGCGCAGGCGCGCCAGGTAATCGATGCATTCACCGCCGGTGAGATTGGGCCAGAGGGTCACGTCGCCCGGGACATAGGCGAGACGGCGATGCAGCGCGACGGCGTCGCGCCAGGGATCGCCGTCGAACATGCGGATCTCGCCGTCGTCGGCTCTGAGCAGGCCGAGCAGGACGCGGATCGCGGTCGACTTGCCTGCGCCGTTGGGGCCGAGGAAACCACGCACCTCCCCGGCGGAGACGGTGAGGTCGAGGTGATCGAGGGCGGTGAAACTGCCGAACTTCTTGACCAGTCCGCGGACGTCGATGACGGTCATGTCGGGCTCCTTGTTCGTGGCGACGGGGAAGGATGGAAGCGGGAGGGCCGGGCTCAGTCGGGCGGGGCGGTGGCCGACGGGTCGCCGAACTGGCGCAGGTAGTCGTCGAGGAAGGCGCCGTCGGTGAAGAGGCCTTCGGTGTAGAGCTCGATCATCGGCGGGCTCATCTCGTGCTGCAGGCGGCGGAACGCCGTGGTCAACTCGGTGGTCTCGCCGTTCATGAGCATGGTCAGCAGCAACGAACCGAGTGAGCTAGTGACCAGATACCGGGCGCGCGCGGGCTCATCGCGGCTCGGCTTGGCCACGCCCTGTGCGACGGCATCGGCGATGTAGGCCTCGGCGTCGACGATCATGCCCTCGACGAACTGTCGTCCCACGTCGCCGCCGGCCAGGACGGACGCCATGATGTACGCGAACATCGGCAGCAGCGCGTCGTCGTCGACGATCGCAGGCAGAAAGCGACCCTGGGCGACGGCGTCGATGTTCTCCGTTTTGACGATCCGGATCCATTCGCGGACGTACTCGTCACATGCGGCGTGCAGGCCGTCTTTGGAGCCGAAGCGTTTGACGATCAGCGCCGCGCTGACGCCCGCGTCGGCGGCGATCCCGCGCAGCGGCGCGCCGAAGCCGTGTCGACCGAAGCTCTCGACGGCCGACGAGATGATCGGATCGACCTCCGTAAACGCGTGTTCACGACTCATGAACTCAGTGTGAACGTCTGTTCACGGCCAGTCAAGGGTCGAGTGAGAGGTCGTGGGCAGGGGTCGCGTCAGGCCTGCTGAGTCCGACGGACCCGCAGTAGATTCACGATCAGCGCCAGGCAGACGATGGTGCCCGCAACCGCGGCGACGCCGAGCGCGATGTCGATCCCGTCCTGTCCCGGGCGAGCGGCAAGGACGGCGCCGACCGCGGCACTGCCCGCGGCTCCGCCGACGGTGCGCAGGACCTGGTTGAAGCTCACCGCGCTACCGACCTCGGAGATCGCGACGTTGCGGGCGATCAACGTCGGCATCGCGGCGTACGCCGCACCCATGCCGAGGCCGAAGAGTGCCATGCCGAGCAGGATCTCCCACAGCGTGTCCTTGGTGAGCCACAGCATGAGGGCCGCCGAGGCCATCACCGTGGCACCGACCGGCAGCATCGCGGCGGTCGACGACGGGTTGAGCCTGCGCACGAACCGGTTTCCCGTGAAACTTCCCACGGACAGCGGGAGCATGACGAAACCGGCCCAGAACAGCGGCAACTCGAGGCCGTAGCCGGTGGCGGTGGGCGCCTGGGCGATGATGCTCGCCGTCGACAGGCTCATGTAGAGGGTGGCGCCGAGTCCGATGGCGGTCGCATTCGCCAACAGCACATCCGGCGACTGGCGAATCACGTGGAGGTTGATCAAGGGGTGGCTGGTGCGCAGTTCGTAGAGCGCCCACGCCACGAGAGTCGCGACCGCGAGGACGCCGAGACCGAGCGTCGACGCCGAGAGCCAGCCCCACGTCGGCCCCTGGCTGACGGCGGTGAGCAGGGAGGCAAGCCCGACGCTGAGCAGGGTGGCGCCGATGACGTCGAACTTTGCGGCCGATCGAGTCTCGTCGCTGTTCGGCACCAGCAGCCAGACCACGATGAACGCGGTCAGCACGAACGCCGCGGCGAACCAGAACGCGGCCCGGAAGTCGGACACGCTCGCGATGACACCGGTCAGCGGATAGCCGATGCCCAGGCCGGTCGCCACGGTCACCGACAGGCTCGAGATAGCCGGATCGACCTGGGCTTTCGCAAGGTGCCGCCGCGCCAGCACGATGGTGACCGGCACGATCCCGTACGACAGTCCCTGCAGTGCCCGACCGATGAGAAAGATCGAGAAGTTCGGCGCCACCGCCGCGACCACCGAGCCGACGAAGATCACCCCGAGCGATGCGAGCAGCAGGGGGCGGGTACCCGGGCCGTCGCTCAATCGACCCATGATCGGCGTCGCGACCGCTCCGACCATCAGGTTGATGGTCAGCATCCACTGCGCCGCACCGACGCCGACGCTCAGGTCGGCCGCGATCGAGGGCACCAGGAGCATGCCGAGCGAGCTGACGACCGAGGTCGTCAGTGCCGCGTAGATCAGGGCCGGGGTGAGGCGTCGACTGTCGGTCACGATGTCAACGTCAGATCCAGCGTCGTGTGCGCCGCACCATCTGAACTGACAGCATCTG
>NZ_JAAYXO010000216.1 GCF_012515855.1 Gordonia sp. (in: high G+C Gram-positive bacteria) | reverse complement strand
GCGGCAAGTACAACTTCCTCGGCGCCTCGACGGGCTGGTGGGCCGCGGCCCCGACGGCCGACCTCGCGATTCCCGCGATCCTCGGTGCCACCGACCCGTTCGACCTGACGATCTCGATCCCCATCACTTCCGTCGGAGCCTCGCTGCCGTTCAACCTGGCTTCGGTCGGCAACCTCAGCACCACCGTGCTGATGCCGCTGGACAACGGCGTCTACGCGCCGCTGTCGCTCAACGTCGCGAACCTGAACACCGCCTTCGGGTTCGGCGTGACCAACGTGAACATCACGAGCAACAACTACGTCGGCACCAACGGGTTCAATCTCAACAACGGCCAGAACGTGCTGCTCTTGCAGAACCCGTTCCTGCCGATCCCGATCGTCTACTCGCTCGGCGGCCTCAACATCGGACCGGCGGGCGCGGGTGTCTACATGCCGTCGCTCTACGGCATCTCCCTCCTGCCGAACATCCAGCTGGGCGAGAAGCCGGATGTCGACCTCGGTCTCCCGGCGGGCGCCGACGACGCGCTCGACGCCCTCGGCCTCGGCGCGTTGCTGAACAACCCGCTGATCCCCACGTCGCTGATCAACGCGACCAGCTTCATCCCGGGCGTCAACGGGGCGATTACTCAGGGCGAGGGGTTCCTGACCCCGTTCTACTTGAACACGATGGGTGCGGCGCTCAACCCGCTCGCCGACTGGGCCACCGGCGCGTACGGTCCGTTTGTCGACGGCACCGGAAACAACATCTTGAAGCTCTCGGAGTTCTACCAGGACCTCATCGAAAAGCTCAGCGGTGCAGTCGGATCCGTCGCTCCGACCACCACCGACGCACCCGTGACCCTCGCGTCCGACGGCACCGCCCGTTCCGCGGGCAACCACGCGCTCGACGCGTCGAACCCCGAGCAGATCCCGTTCAGCGAGATCCAGAACAAGCTGTCGCAGGACGATACCGACACTCCGGACGCCGCGATCATCGACGACGCACCGTCGTCCGTGCCGGACGCCGTCGTTCCGCCGGCCGAGCCGGAGACCGTCGATACCCCGCCGGCAGCCGATCCGCCGGCACCGGAGCCTACGGTCGACGACACCACCCCGCCTGCGGATACGACCGTGGACGAGCCGGTTGTCGAAGAACCGGCAGCGGACGTCGTCACGGCTGACGCGACCGAGTAGGTCGCGCGATGGTGGGGCGAGCGGGGCTCGAACCCGCGACCAGCTGATTATGAGTCAGCGGCTCTAACCGACTGAGCTATCGCCCCGTGGGTCAGACCGACCCGTCGCATGAGATTACCTTCCGCCGTTGATCGTTACCCGCTCCGGGTAACGATCAACGGCGGAAGCGTTTCCGGGGGTCCTCCGAACCAACGGTTATCCGCCGCATGGCGTTCGCCCTGCGCGCCCGGCGATTATCTTCGGGCCATGCGCTCTCGACGATCTTCTCTTCGGTCCGCTGCGCTCGCGTTCCTCATCTCCACGATCCTCCTGATCGTGGGCTGCTCCGCGACCGACGGCACCGCAATCAAGGCCGGGCGCACGCCCGGCGAGGTGGTTCCGCAGAAGATTCCGACGCTGGTCGTGCTCGACGCGTCCGATTCGATGAACACCGCCGATGCTCCCGGACCGCGGATCGACGCCGCCAAGCGTGCCGTCACCAACCTCGCCGACGGCTTGCCCCACGGCACTGACTTCGGCGTCGTCGTCTTCGGCTCGCAGATGCCTGCCAAGACCACACGGCAGTCCCGCGCCTGCACCGACGTCAGTACGCCCGTCCCGCTGGGACCGCTGAACACGGCCGCGGTCTCGTCACAGCTCGCGACGATCCGCGCCCAGGGCTTCACCCCGATCGGCAACGCTCTCGAGATGGCGGCCAACCAACTGCCTCCCAGCGGTCCCGCGTCGATCGTCCTGGTGTCCGACGGCGAGCCGACGTGTGCGCCAGATCCCTGCGTCACGGCGAAGGCGATCCACGCGAACCGCCCGGACGTGACGGTGAGCGCCGTCGGATTCCGCACCGACAACGCGGACCTGAAGTGCGTCGCCGCCGACGGCGGCGGCCTGTTCGTGACCGCCGATAACGCCGAGCAACTCAGCGCGCGCCTGTCTGCGGCGCAGAACTCGCGCGACGCCGCGACCCGACTCTCGACCGACTCGCGCGGCGGCATCGCGATCGGCGACACCCTCGACGACGTCCGCTCCGCCAACCCGAGTTTCCCGCGCAACGGACGCAAGGACGGCGACCGGACCATCTACCTCTGGGAGGACTGCACCTACGAGTTCGACGACTCCGGGAAGCTCGTCGAGATCGCCCCCGGCGATCCGCCCGGCAGTGCAGGCACCACCATCGACGGTGTCACCAAGGGCACCGCGGGCTCGCGCGCCATCGAGCTCTACGGCGACGCGTGGCAGGACTCCGACGGCGTCGCGATCTTCCCCGCCGACGAGAAGGCCGGTACCGCCTACCTTCTCGGCTACGAGGGCGGCAGCTCCATCGCGGAGGGCACCGTCACGACGGTCGTGCTGTGCGGCTGCCTGCCGAAGAAGAAGACGACCTCGGGAACTTCGGGTGGCGGCCCGGAGATCGTGAAGGTGATTGCGGTGGATAAGAAGGGGTCGCTCCGCGACGGCTATACGATCGTGAACGACGGCTCGTCGCGGTCGTTCCCGTCGAGCGAAATGACCTACTGTAGCCCCGGCCTCGGAGCCATCACGCCCGGCGTCTTCCGGTGCGGAACAACTGCCGACTCCGCCGTGGTGTGCTGGAACAAGACGTCCACGTCGCAACTGCTGTGCGCCTATTCGCCGTGGGAGAAGACGCTCCGCGCCTGGACCTACAGCGTTCCTCCCGAGCAGAAGCCCGTGAAGCCTCAAGACGAAGTGGTCCCGTGGGCACTCGAACTCGCGGACGGCAGTCGCTGCAACTTGCGGTTCGGTGGTGCCTGGGATCCGCCGCCCACCGGCTACCGCGACATCTACAACTGCTCTGACGGCCCGACGAAGTTCGTTGTGGTGAAGGACGACAGCGAGGCGCCCGCAGGCCTCTTCGACAAGTCCGGCACCGCATGGACCGTTCTCGGACGAGACTCGAACAGGAACGGTTCGCCGTCCCCCGTCCCCGTCACGAAGGTCTATTACTCCGCCGCCGAGCAGTAGCGGCTCTCCACCGTTGATCGTTACCCGCTCCGGGTAACGATCAACGGTGCAAACGCATCGAGCAGTCCGCGCCGCACCGCGTCGGGGTTCCGGTCCAGCCGAGGTCGCTGAGTACCAGCGCGACCTTTCCCGCCGTCCGACATGCACGGTCGACGGTCTGCCCCCAGCCCAACCGGATACTTCGCTTGGATGCGTAGACCGCGGCGTCGAGGTCCCGTTCCATGTCGGCGTCGCGCGCCGTCGCACTGTCGTGGTGCAGACGACCGTCCAGTTCGACGATCAGACCGGCGTCGGGGTACTCCACATCCCGGAATCCGTGCCGTCCGACGCCGGTCTCTGCCTGCCGGGTCGACGACGGCAGTCCGTGCGCTCGCTCCACGCCGACGAGGTACCGGTGTTCGAGAACCGAGCACGCGCCGTCGCGCACGTCGGCCAGGACCGACTCGACGAACGCACGACGGCCCGTCCGAGAGCGGGCCTGAAGGGCGGCCAGCAATCGATCCGGCGTGGTGAGCCGCGACTGCACCACGCCGGCCAGGCACGCGACGGCAGCGAACTCCGACAACGCCTCGCCTGCGACGTCGAGCACCGCGTGCTCCAACCGCACGCGGGGCGGGCACGCGTGTGCGATCACCCGTTCGTCGAAGAACCTGCTGTAGTGCAGACCGACCCCTTCGGGACGCACCGGGTGCCGGTCCGCGGCGACCACGACCTGCAGCGGACGACCGTCCCAGCCCATCTCGGATCCACCCGCCGCGACGATCGCCGACTCGTGACTCAGCGCGGCAGGTGCCAATGCCAACACCGCGGCCCACTCCTGCTGACGACGCGTCAACTGACCGGTGTGCGCTACGTAGACGCCCGCACGCACCGCGACCCACTCCCGGCTCCGCAGCCGCTGCCGGACGAAGGCCGAGTCGAGGCCGCAGGCCATCACTTGGCGTCGTGCGACGACACCGTCCTGTGTTCGCAGCAGTCGTTTCAAGCGCGCACGCGCGTCGTCGGAAATCTCCCCCATCCACCGAGTCTGCGTCCGGCCGATCCCGACTTCCAGCCCCGTCGGACATGCTGTGGAAGAACCACGAGATTTCCACCGTTGATCGTTACCCGCTCCGGGTAACGATCAACGGTGGAAGCGTTCTACTTCTTCGAGATCTCAGGAGCCGGGGCCGACGCCAGTTTCTTCACGTACCGGTAGAGCCCGCCGACGAAGAGAATGAAGACGATCACGCCGATCACCTGCATCCAGTTGCCGAGACCGTCACCGACGATGGCGAGCGGCGAGTCCTCGCCGGTGGCTCCGACGATGCCCGCGAAGACGACGCCGTAGAGGCTCTCGCCGACGATCAGGCCGGTCGCCAGCAGGATGCCGAGACGCTTCTTGCGTTCGCCGTCGACGGCGTCCCGCATCGCCCATCGGTCGTACAACAGCCCGAGGATCGCACCGATCGGGATGATAAGGGTCAGCGACATCGGCAGGTACATGCCCATGCCGACGGCCAGCGGCGGCAGTTTCAATGACGTGGTGGTGCGTTTGAGGACCTCGTCGACGACGATCACGCCGGCACCGATGGCACCGCCGAGTCCGATCAGCGCCCAGTTGAGGTCGCCGCCGAAGACGCCCTTGGCGAGCGTCGACAGCAGTGCGGCCTGCGGCGCGGCGAGGGCGTTCTCCCCCGCGCCCGGTGCGCCCTGGAAACCGAAAGCGGTGTGCATCAGCTCCAGGATCGGCGGGATGATCGCCGAACCGAACAGCACGCCGATCACCAGCGCCACCTGCTGCTTCCACGGCGTCGCGCCGACCAGCTGGCCGGTCTTGAGATCCTGGAGGTTGTCGTTGGAGATGGTGGCGACGCCGAACACCACTGCCGCCGTGAACAGCGTGTACGCGATCAGCGCTTCGGTCTGGCTGCTGCTCTCGGCCGGACCGTGGGTCACCTTGATCAGCAGCGCCGCAAACAGCACCACCAGCACGCCGACACCCGAGATCGGGCTGTTCGACGAGCCGATCAGACCCGCCATATAACCGCAGACGCCTGCAACCACGAGGCCGATCACGAAGACGAAGATCACGCTGACCACGAGAATTCCGGCCGCGCTGCCGACGAGCGCGGTGCCGCTGAGGAAGTCCCACAGCAGCCAGCCGATCGGAATCATCGCCACAACGATGGTGAGGCCCACGTACTGGATCGGGATGTCGCGCTCGGTGACGTCGACCTCCTGACCGGACCGGCGCTGGCGGGCGCTGGCCGCCGCGTCCATGATGCCCTTGAGGATCGGACCGATGATAGTGAGCAGCGTCCAGACTGCGGCGACGGCGATCGCGCCGGCACCGACCATGCGGACGTCGGCGGAGAAGACGCCGCCGACGGCGTCGAGCAGATCGCCCGACAGATCGGTACCGCTGGTACGGACCGGCAGGACGACGAAGAACGAGATGACCAAGCCGACCAGCATCGCAATACCGACGGCGATGCCCACCAGGTGGCCGACACCGATCAACGCCAGCGACAGACTCGCCCCCATCATCGACGCGCCGGGCCCGACGCGAAAAGCGAACGCGACCTCGGTCGAGATCAGCTTCAGCGAGCCGAGGAGCGAGAACACCGCCGCGCCGACGGCGCCCACGACTATCGCTCGCATACCGCCGCGGTTGGCATCGGCAGCTCCCGGTTCCTGCCCCGCGACGTCGCCGACCTTGAGGACCTCGGCCGCGGCGACGCCTTCGGGATACGGAAGGTCGGACCCCGTCACCAGAGCCCGCCGCAGCGGAATCGAATACATGACGCCGAGGATGCCGCCCAGGGCGCACACCGCCACCGTCTCCCAGTACGGGAAGCCGGTCCACCAGCCGATCATCACCAGACCGGGCAGCACGAAGATGATCGCCGACAGCGTACCCGCCGCGGAGGCGATGGTCTGGACGATGTTGTTCTCAACGATCGAATGGTCGCGGAAGTAACGCAGCACCGACATCGAGATCACAGCCGCGGGGATGGCCGTCGCGAAGGTGAGACCGACCTTCAGTCCGAGGTAGACGTTGGCCGCGGTGAACACCAGGGTGATCACGCCACCGAGGATCACACTGCGGATGGTCAATTCGCGCATCGGAGTCTTGACCGATGTAAACATTTGAGGGTTCCTCCCGCTCACAAACATGAAGCCGAGCAGAAAGTCACCTTACGACGGTGACGTGCACCGCCGACGACGAACCCGTCCCAACGTCCGTTTCGAACTGATGACGATGCGGCCGTCAGACCGCGTCGAACGCCTGCTCCAGCAGACTGCGCCGATACGCCTCGAGTGCGACGAGGTCGCCGAAGAGCGCGTTGTACCCGTCGGGATCGTTGCCCGGCGACATGCGCCGCAGCTTCGACTTGATGTCGGCGATCTGCGAGCCGACCCAGATCTCCTGCGACCGCGCGAGCACGCTGGAGATGTAACGCGGGATGCGATCGTCCTCCACCGGGATCGGTTCCACCGCGAGCTCGGTGACGAGCGGCGCGACCGCCGGGTCGTCGATGACGCGGTGATGAACGGCGTCGACCCAGGTGGCGCCGCCGAGTCCGCTGGCCGCTCCCCCGACGGCGGCGATGGCCTCGCGGATCGTCAGGTACGACGGGTCGGTGAAGCATTCGCCGGGCAGTGAATCGAACACCGTGCCCGCGATCGCCGGATACTGCAGCGCCGCCTTGAGCGCCTCGCGCTGCGGCCACAGCCGGGGGTCGTTCGGCAGCGGTCGTGCGGTCGGCGGCGGCGACATCGCCTCCGGCCGGGTGCGCGAGTCCTGTTGCTTGGCCGTACCGCCGCGCCGTTTCCCGCCGTAGCGCTTGGCGTCACCGCGGACCCGCGAGAGCACCTGACCGACGTCGTCCCAGCCCACCCAGCCGGCGAGCTGCCGTGCGTACTCGTCACGTAAGGCCACGTCACGGATACGGGCGACCACCGGGACGGTCTCCCGCAGCGCGGCCACGCGACCTTCGGCGGTGTCGAGGTCCTGCCCAGCGATCAGGGTCTTGATCGCGAACTGGAACATCGGGATCCGGCGGGCGATGAGGTCACGGACCGCGGGGTCGCCGGACTTCTGGCGCAGTTCGCACGGATCCATGCCGTCCGGCGCCACCGAGACGAAGGTCTGGCCGGCGATCGACTGTTCGCCGTCGAAGGCCTTCATCGCCGCGGCCTGACCGGCGGCGTCGCCGTCGAAGGTGTAGATCACTTCGCCGCGGAAGTACGAGTCGTCCATCATCAGCCGACGGACCAGCGCCAGGTGATCCTCGCCGAAGGCGGTGCCACACGAGGCGACCGCCGTGGTGACGCCTGCCAGGTGCATCGCCATCACATCCGTGTAGCCCTCGACGATCACCACCTGGTGACTCTTGGCGATGTTGCGCTTGGCGAGGTCGAGCCCGAACAGCACCTGCGACTTCTTGTAGAGCATGGTCTCGGGCGTGTTCATGTACTTGCCGAGGTTGTCGTCGTCGAAGAGCTTGCGCGCCCCGAAGCCGATCACGTCGCCCGCGAGGTTGCGGATGGGCCAGAGGAGCCGGCGATGGAAACGGTCGATCGGTCCGCGCTGGCCCTGTTTCGAGAGACCGGCGGCCTCCAGCTCACTGAACTGGAAACCCTGCCTCAGCAGGGCCTTGGTCATCGTGTCCCACCCGGCGGGGGCGTAGCCGCAGCCGAAGTGCTCGGCGGCCTTGGCGTCAAAGCCGCGCTCGGTGAGGAACTCCCGCGCAGTCTGCGCCTCCGGCGTCTGCAACTGCTCGGCGTAGAACAGCTGCGCGGCCGCGTTGGCGGCCACCAGCCGGGCTCGCGTACCGCGATCGCGCTTGATCGCCGCGGTGTTGCCGCCCTCGTAATTGATCGTGTAGCCGATGGTGTCGGCGAGTTGCTCGACGGCTTCGACGAAGCTGATGTGCTCCTGCTTCTGCAGGAAGGTGTAGACGTCGCCGCCTTCGCCGCAGCCGAAGCAGTGGAAATGACCGTGGTGGGGTCGCACGTGGAACGACGGGGTCTTCTCGTCGTGGAACGGGCACAGCCCCGTCAAGCGGTCAGCACCGGCCCGACGCAGCGTGACATAGTCTCCGACGATGTCTTCGATGCGCGTCTGCTCGCGGATCGCAGCGATGTCGCGATCGGGGATTCGGCCTGGCACGTCACTAGTCTAGTGCCGCTGACGAATCGAGGTCGGACGCACTCCACAGCCCTGCGCACACGCCGTGTCGGCACTACTCGACGAGCGGTTCCCAGAATTGTCAGAGGGCCGTCGTACAGTGACACCACCAATCGAACAAACGATCGAAGCGCCCGACGGGGAAGGTCGGATCTCGGCGCGGAGGTCGCGAGACTAGGAGGAGTCATGTGCGAGTTCGATCCCCAGTGCGACGGGGCCGACGATCTCGTCGGCGACGCGATCGCGCAGATCGTCGACGGCCGGTGGGCGGTCACCGGAGTCCTCGGCGACGCGGCGCATCCGCCGCTGGCCTACACCACCGGACTCACCGAACACGGTCGGCCCGAACTGGTGATGACCGGGCTGCCCCCGCGACTGGCCGGCCTGCTGCTCGACCACGCAGCCCAGTCCGTGGCGCTCGACGCGACGTTCGGTCCGGGCTCGCAGGTGCCTGCCCGGCTCCGTCGCCCAGTGTCCTTGCGCGCCATCGATGTGATCGACGCCGGACCGATGCGCCTCACCCGGGTGATCTTCGGGCAGCAGTTCGAAGCCGTCCAATTGGTGTGGCCCGACGACGAAGGTCGGTACCCGTGGCAGCGCGGGTACGCCATTCCCGCACAGGTGCAGCCGCTACTCGGCCTGCCCGTTGCCGAGGCGGCGTGAGGAAGGTCGCTACTTCTCGGCCTCGCGCAGCAGGAGCCAGACCAAATAGAGCCCACCCAGGGTCACGGTCACCACCCCGACGGGCGGTCGGGCGTCCGCGAGGAGATGAACGGCGACGATATCGGCCGTCGACAGGACGGCGGCACCGACCAGAGCCGAGCTGGTCAGCGAAAGCGAGGGCGAGCGGCACAGCCTCTTGGCGATCTGGGGAGCAGCCAACGCGACGAAGGCGATCGGTCCGGCGACCGCCGTCACCACGGCGGTGAAGACCACTCCGATCAATACCATCGCCAGCTTGGTGCGTTCGACCTCCACCCCAAGCGCGGCTGCGGTGTCTTCGCCCAATTCAAGCTGCCGCATGCGGTGCGCGATCGGCGGCAGCATCGTCGTGAGAACCAGCGCGACCGCCACCACCGCCGCCAGCGGACCCCACCTGATCCCGGCGAGCGATCCGGCGCCCCAGATCGCGGCGCGCATGGCTTCGTCGAGGTCGGCGCTCACACTGAACCAATGATTGAACGAAGTCAGGGTGGCGCTGACCGCGATGCCGACGACAATCAGTCGGAAGCCTGCCAGACCCTGCTTGTAGGCGAGCAGGAACACCGCGACGGCCGCGACCGTACATCCGATCACCGCCCCGAGTGCCACCTGCAGGAAGCCGCTGCCGCCGACCATCAGCACGACAATCACCCCGGTGTACGCACCCGAACTCAGGCCGATGACGTCCGGGCTGCCGAGCGCATTACCGGTCAGCGATTGAAAGAAGGCGCCGCTGATGCCGAGGCAGGCGCCGAAAACGACCGCCGCGAGGGCCCGCGGCGCCCGCCAGCCGAGGATCAGCTGGTCACGCGGGGAGGCATTGCCGGAGACCAGAGCGAGCAGGTCTGCCACCTCCAGACCGCTGCGCCCCAAACTCAACGAGAGATACGCGGTGCCGAGGAGAACCGCCACCATCGCCACCGCCACCGCAGTCGAACGACCGCTGACCCGCACGGTGAACGCTGCGATCGAGATACTGCGCGCGGACCGCCGAGAGCGCTCGCTCCCCGGACGCACTCGGCGTCGCATCGCCGCCAGCGCGTTCACAGGCGATTGGCCCGACGCACCAGCCAGATCAGGATCGGTCCGCCGATTAAGGGCGTCACGATCCCGACCTGAAGTTCCTCAGGCCGCACCACCAGCCGCCCGACGAGGTCAGCAGCCAGCAGAATCACCGGCCCGACCGCGGCCGAGAACGCGATCACCCAACGTTCGTCGACGCCGACCAGCATGCGAACCGCGTGCGGCACCATCAGCCCGACGAACGCGATCGGCCCGGCCGCTGCGGTGGCCGCACCGCACAGCAACACCAGCGCGAACACCGAACCGGTGCGAGTGAATCCCACCCGCACGCCGACCGATCGCGCCGCGTCGTCACCGAGGGCGAGTGCGTTAAGCGACCGCGCGCCCGCGAAGGCGAGCAGCAGCCCGAGGGCAATGATCGGTGCGACGAACTCGACAGCCCCCGGCGGCCGGTCAGCGATACTCCCCACGCCCCAGAACCGAATCCGTTCGAAGCGACTGGGGTTCACCAGCGATAGGCTCATCGCCAGCCCGCTGAACACTGCGCTCAGCGCAACACCGACCAAGGTGATGCGCAGCGGAGTGGGCCCCGACGGGCCGCGCGCGGCGATGGCCATCACGAGGATCGCCGCGAGCACCGCGCCAATCATCGCGAGCCAGATGAATTCCGAAATCGCCGTCATACCCAGGTAGGCGACGCCAATCGCGACCGCGAGCGCCGCCCCCGAGTTGACCCCGAGCAATCCGGGATCGGCGAGGGGGTTGCGTCCAATCGCCTGCATCAGCGCACCGGCCACGCCGAGCGCCGACCCGATCAGCAGAGCCAGCAGGGTCCGCGGCACCCGGCTGTCGACCACGGTGATGTGGTCAATGTTCTCCCCGTCGTAGGCGGTCACCGCCTCCCACACTGTCGACACTGACAACGGCGCAGATCCGATCGCCACGCTGAGCACGCACAGCGCTCCCAGCGCCACCACCGTTCCCGCCAGGGCAAAGAATCTGACCCGCGCCGGCGACCCCAACTGGTCGCCACGGTCTACCACCGCGGGAGCAGCGACGACTGTCATTTTGGCACGCACACCAGCGCCCACACGCCCCAGCCCAGGGCCATCGCCTCGGTCGTCTCCCAACCCGAGGCCGCGAGCAACGCAATCAAACGGTCGCGGTCCCGTGGGCTTTGCCCGACGACTGCCGCTGTCACCAGCGATGCCTCCAGGTACCTCGGATCCAGTGCATCGCCTTCCACCGATTCCACGATCACCATCCGCCGGGTGCGGCCACTCAGGCCCGCCAACACCGCGGTCACCTCGGCGTCGTCGCGGTACCAGAACGCTTGCACCGCAACCACCGTGTCGTGGTCTGCCCAGGCGTGGGCGAACCGCACTCGGCCGGTCATCGACGTCGCGGCCAAGGCCGTCACTGCCGCCGGCTCCTCCACCACCACGACGTCCGCACCGACCGCCAACCGCTGTGAGCCGACGAGTTCGTCGGCCACCACCACCGCGCCCGGCCCAAACAGACCGAGCCTGGGCTGCGCGACCGCAGGCAGTTCGACGATGTTGGGCAGCAGGAATGTCAGCCGACCAGACCTGTCCACCAACTCCGCGAACTGCTCGACATTGGCGTGCACGTGCTGCGCGTAGGTTCGGCTCCACTTCCGTTGCCACACCGACTCGCCGGCACCGAGTGCCTCGGCGAGATCGACCAGCGATAGCACCGTGTCGGCGTCGACGCCGTCGAAATGCTCGCGGAAGTGCTCATCAGTCAGCAGGTCGTCGCCGACTTCCCCCGACGCCAGGACACCGTCCTCGCAGGTCAGCACGCGGCATCCGACCAGCAGGTCCACCAAGGCATCGAGCCGTCGACGCTCAACCCCCAGCCTGGCCGCCAGGGCATCGCGATCGAGACCGGCGCCGTTGGGGCCCGTGCCGTCGACCGCCTCGAGGAGGCCAAGCCGGAGCGCTGCCCGGACGGCTAACCAGGTGACAGGCGATTCGACGATATCCATGCGCGGCGTCTCGACCGCAGCCCTGTCTGCGGCCCCTTCCACCGGGGACTCCGGCGTCTCGGTTCGCCGGTGCCAATAGCCGGTGATGTCGGTGTTCGACTTATCGGCGCCGAGTTCCCGCTTCGCGAACTTGCGTATCGGGAGCAGCGATCTGCTCTCCGCAGCGGCCCATACGTAGGGGCGGCCGGTTGGCCGCTCCAACTCTTCGACGGCACGCGCCAACACGAACGGGTCGCCCGGCGGTGCCACCGTCCAGATCACCTCATCGATCTCCGTGTGCCCCAAGTCCTGCCGCGACGACGAGTCGGCGATGGTCAGTACCACGCGCACCGGCCCGTCCACTGGGCGTTCGGCCAGGAATCGCCGCACTGCGGGCAGCGCCGTCTCGTCACCGGCGAGCAGCACCCAGTCGGCCTCTTCTGGCACCACGGTCGACGACTTCGGCCCGACCACCCAGAGGTCGTCGCCGGGCTTCGCCGTCGTCGCCCAGGCTTCTGCCGGACCGCGTATCGAATCGGAACCGGCACTGTGCACCACGAAGTCGAACGAGACCGATTCCGGCGTCACTTCGACCGGGGTGTAATCGCGCGTTTGGCGCACCGCCGACGGCAGCCAATCGATGCTGCGGGCCCGTTGCACGGGCAACGCATCGGCGATGTCCCCACCCGGGGCAAAGATCAGCTTCACGTGATCGTCGAATGCCGGGCTGGCGAACGCAGGCAGGTGGTGTCCGTCGCGGTAAAAGGCACCCAACTCGGGACCGCCGAGGGTCACTCGTCGCATGCGAGGGGTGACGTCGTCGGTCCTGATCACCTGGAGTTTGCGGAGAATGAGCGGCAGTGGAATGAAACGGCGCTGAGACATCGGCTTCCTGCTACTTCTTCGCGAACATCGTCTCGACGATGTCGAGCATGCGCATCGCCTCGTCGTAGTCACTGCGCTGGACCCAGTGGGGCAGGTCGAACGCCTGGTTCTTCTTGAAGGCGGGCAATGCGGCGTAGATCGGCTGCTGCCTCAGTTGATCCGCCGATGTGACGTCCGCGTAGAAGCCGAGGATGAAGACGGTGTCCTGGGTGATCACCTGGCCGACTTGTTCAGACGACAGCTCGAAGCTGTCACCGCCCGGGGTGTACGGCTCATACCTGCCGGTCGCGAACAGCGGCGCTGGCCGGAATCCCAAGCGCGCAAACTCCTTGGGAAGCCCTCGATCTTCGATCGATACGAATGCCGAGCCGTCCGCGGTGAAGGTCAAGAAGGTCGACTCTCCGTCGGGCACCACGATGTTGTCGCGCACTTCCGCGACGCGGCGCTCGTAGGAGTCGACGGCCGTCGTGTACTTGTCCGGCCGGCCGAAGACGTCGTCCGCCAGGAACCGGTACTGATCGCGCCACTCCGTCAGGTCGCCGCTGACGATCACTGTCGGCGCGATCTGCGTCAGTTGGTCGTATGACGTCTCCGCGTGCTTGAGCGGGAATCCGAGACCGCCAGCGATGATCAGATCGGGGTCGGCGTCGAGGATCGATTCCATGTCGAACCCGTCGTTGCTCCAGGGCAGAAACTGGGTGTCGTTCTCCTCTGCGGCGTCGGCCCAGTCCGCGTTGTAATTCTTCTCGCCGTCGGTGACCTCGGGAGTCATCGCCACCACGGGGACGTCGAGATCGAACAGATATCCCGCGAGCGCATAGTTCAGCAAGACCACCCGCTCCGCGTCCGCGGGGATCACCACGTCGCCCTGATCTGTCTTGACTACCCGATCACCGCCGGCGCTGTCTCCGCCATCCGCCGAGCACGCGGACAGCATGAGGGTCATCACTGCGAACAGCGCAATGGGGATTGCGAGCATCGTTCGAGACCTGGGCATCGAGGCACCAACTTCCAGTTCGGGTGCCCGACGTACCCGCGAGCACTTTAGTTAGGTAAGACTAAGCTAAAGTACTTTTTCGTCGATCCGCGCCGGATACGACATGAGTTGACGCCCAACCCGACATGTCGTCGGCTCACGACAGCCGCTGACCCTGCGAAAGGAAGCAATGGCCGAACAAGTCCCCGGCCGCCTGGCCGTGTTGGCGCCCGAGACCGCCTACCGCTTCCTCGGGCACGCGACCCACAGCCATCCCGAACCGCACCTGATTTACGTGGTCACCGGTTCCGCGACCCTGGAGATCGGCGGCGAACGCGTGTTCCTCGGCACCCAGTCGGCGGTGTGGCTGGCTCCCGGCGTCCCACACTCGGCCCGTTACTCTCCCGGCAGTCTGGTAATCGGGCCGATGCTCTCGCCGACGACCGTTCCGCCCGAGCCCGTCCACCGCCTGGGGTCACCGCCCGCGCTGACCGCTGTCATGACCGCTCTGCTGGGGGTCGCACCGTCGACCGACGAGCAGGTCGCGGTATTCCGTCAGGCGCTCGACGAGGTCCTCACTCAATTGGCGGGACCGCACTTCGCCCTGCCGACGCCGCAGCACCCGGTCGCCGCCGCCATCGCGGCCGTCGCCCCGGTCTCCACCGAATCACTCGATCTCCTCGCCGCACGGCACGGTGCCAGCAGCAGGCACGTCCAGCGCCTGTTCCTGGCCGAGACCGGGATCTCTTTTCACCAGTGGCGGGTGCGGGCCCGACTCAACATCGCCATTGACCGCCTACGGTCGGGCGCTCCTCCGCGACGCGCGGCCGCCGCTGCCGGCTACGCGACGCCCTCCGGGCTCAAGAAAGCCCTGCGTCGCGAAGCAGATCTCGACCTCGCCGATTTCCAGAGCTCGTGAGCGTCGCGCGTCGCTACTGCTTCGCCGCCCGCACTTTGTCGAGAGCGTCGGCCCGGACGACGACCGCATTCGCGATGAGCAGATCGGCCGCGACCATCGCCGGGCAGTAGTCGGCCAGCTTGGCCCACATGGCCCGCGCCTCGCCGTCGAGCACCGGCTGCTTGAGACGCCCATACGCCTGCAGCCGACCGAGGGCGGCAAAGGCGAGCGACTGCATCGACAGCAGCATCCACGGATTGGTGATGGTGTCGACGCCGTCGAGCGCCTCGTTGCGGGCGGCGATCAGGTCGTAGAGCTCCGGCGAGGCCCGACGCACATCGCGCAGCGTCTTGTTGATGTAGAGCGGTGCGGCGAGGCCGACCGGGTCGGTCATCCACTCCGAGCGTCGATGGAACGCGCTGATGGTCGCGGCGGTCCGCATGTCGAGGTCCACCAGCGGTCCGGGCACGATGCGGAAGCGCTCGAAGAGCGCGTCCACCTGATCCGGAGCCATCGCGTCGACGGCGAGGACGTTACGGTCGAAGACACCCGTGCGCGGGTCGCTCATCCGGCCGCTGGCGATCAGGCGCAGGAGGTCTTCGCCGCCGCGGCTGGCCAGGTACGACTGCAGGTCGTCCCGGTGCGGCGCCTGCGGGTCGACGACCGCACCGGTCGCGAGGGTGCAACCGACGTACGGGTTCGGGTGCGTCGCGACGTACTCCGCGGGAATGTCGAAGACTCGCTCGGCGAGCCCGGAGCGGATCAGCAGCGCCGGGATGCGCGACGGCGCCACTGGACTGTCGCCCAGCGCCACCAGGGACGCTGTCGGATCAGCGATCAGCAGGTCGTCGACCGGGGCGTCGACCGCCTCCATCGGAGCCGCCTCTGGAGCGGGCGCCTCGACCTCTTCGGCCTGCAACGCGTCCAATCGCAGCCACGCTGCGGTGAGTGCGTCGCCGGTGTGGTCGACGGCGTTCGGCTCCACCACGGCGGCGGTCCGCACCACCAGCGCCACCTCGGCCTCATCGGAGTCCCCGCTCTCCTCCTCGATCAACGCGACGAGGCTGCCGCGCAGCAGGCGCTTGGCCGCGTCGACGACGGTGCGAGTCGAGATGGTGAACTCGGTGCCCGCGTGCGCTTCGGCCTCCCATTCGCGGACGATGTCTCCGTCGGCGTCGAGCAGCGCGAACGAGACGTCGATCGCCCCCGGAATGCGCACGGTGAGGTGTCCGGCGGCGGGGGCTACGATACCGATCTCGGGTAGTTCGGTCTGCCAGACGGCGGGCACACCGGGGTGTTCGAAGCGGATCTCGGCGTGCGGCGGTCGTACCGTGAGCGCCAGCTCGGCCTCGCCGGACCCGACGGTCACGTTCCGTTCGATGTCATCGGGGCCGAAGTCGAGCGCGGCGTCGTCGATCGTCAGGTCGGTGGTCGACACCAGCTCGGTGGTCGAGGTGGTCAATCCGTCGGCCTGCGGCAGCCGGATCGCGGGGTCGTGGGTCGCGTCGAGCCCCTCGGCGATCGTCACGGTCAACCGCAGGTCGAGGCCGTACGAGTCGCCCGCGGCGATCTCGTAGCGTCCCACCAACGGCTCGTCGAGACCGTCGAACGGATCGGCGGAGGTCACGTAGTCGGCCGACGCCCAGGGATAGTCCACCAACCACTCGCGGTCGCCCGCGCGGCGGACGCGCACGCGCCACTCCTTGGTGCCCTCGCCCTCGTGGACGGGCAGATCCACCAGCGGGCGTTCGCCGTACACCGGTTCACCGCCACGAGTCGCAATGCCCGCGATGGCGTCCGGCAGCGCGTAGGCCGGAGTCTCGACGGGCAGGACGCGCCGCGTGCGACCCGGCTTCCCGTCACGCTTGAGCAGCAGCTCGCGGTGCCCGGCGAGGTCGAGAACCCGCAGTTCCCAGCCGTCCCACGGAGCCGGCCGATGGTCGACGACGGCGATCTTCTTACGCGTGCCGGAAGTGAAGTCGGCGTCGCGCGGAACCAGCACCGTCACCTCGGCAGCCGGCAGCGGCTCGAACCGAGAGACCACACGGCCGTCGGCGCCGAACACCACGACGGGATCGGCCGGATGAAAGATCGGGACCACTCGGCGGACCCCGGAGTCGAGGTTCACCAGCACGCTCTCGCGGACGGCGACGGCGATCGGCAATGCCGCCGATTCGCCTGCGGGAACCGAGACCTGCTCGGGTGCTTCGCCGTTCCAGACGCGCCAGAGCGCATCGGTCTCGCCGCCGGGGATCACCACGCGGATCTCGCCGTCGGAGGCGTGGAACCGCAGTTGCGGGAATCCCGCGGTGCACAGCGCCGCCGCGGCGGGGTCGCCACCGAGGAAGGGCGTGTGCGCCAGTCGCTCGACGACGGCCCGCAGCACGGTTGCGGGCAGGTCCGCGGTGGTCGGCGTGACGGCCTCGGGCGACCACGCCTCGGGGTGCGCGACGGTCGCGACCAACAGTTCGGTGATGCGGTTCAGAACGCCGACGGCGACCGCAGGCGAATGCTGCAGCAGCATCCAGTAGGCAGCGGGCAGCTCGGCACGTCGATGGGCGAACCCGGGCTCGGTCACGCGGTCGAGAATCGCGGTGCCGCGCGGTTCGTGTCCGGCAGCCACGTGACGTTCGATGGCCGTCACCAGCGCGCCCACCGTCTCCGCGTTGAGGCCGGCGTGCAACTCCAGCAGCGGGACCACCGAGGTCTCGCGGAGGCCTTCCACATCGCGCAGCCCGAACTGGCCCAGCATGTCGCCGAAGAGCTGGTCGAGGATCTCTTCGAAAGACTTGTCGCGATCGCGGCCGATCGACGCCCAGAATCCGTCCCAGAAGCCGACCTCGGGCGCCGTCGAACGGAGCGTCGCGTGGCCCACCAGGCCGGCGATCGTCAGCGCGGGGAACCGCATGAGCAGGGCGATGTGCGCACCCGCCGGAACCTCGTCCATCAGTGCGCCCAGATGCTCGCGCGCGCAGGTGTACTGCTGCGGGCTCAAGTTCAACTCGAGCAGGAGGTCTGCACCGGCATAGGCCTTGCTCAGCTCAGCCTCGAATCCATTCGCACGATCAGTCACCGAAGCGGTCATTCGAGCTGTCTCACACACCTTTTCGCACTTGTCTCCGCGCCCGGCGCCACGACTCCCGAGGGGGAGGCGGGTGGGGCCGACGGCCACCGGGACAGAGGGACAGTACCCGGTCCCGAGCCCAATCTCCGCACCCGAAACGACGGTCTGTGTCCATGTTCACGAGAGCTTGACGAAACGAGCATCAGTCGACCTATGCCGCCCGAACGATCGACCGCTACAGCATTACCCCGGGGTTCAGCAGACCCTGCGGGTCGAGCGCCGACTTCAGCGTCGCCATCAGCTCCATCACGTCGTCGCCGACTTGGTCGCGCAGCCACCCCTTCTTGAGGCGGCCGACACCGTGCTCGCCGGTGATGGTGCCGCCGAGCGAGATCGCCAGATCCATGATCTGACCGAACGCACGGTTGGCTCGCGCGGTCTCGTCGGCGTCGGCGGGGTCGTGCACGATCAGCGGGTGGGTGTTGCCGTCGCCGGCGTGGGCGATCACCGAGATCAGCACCTTGTTCTCCGCCGCGATCGTCTCGACGCCGTCGATCAGATCCGGCAGTGCGGGCAGCGGGACCCCGACGTCTTCCAGGAGCAGCGCACCGAGCTTCTCCACCGCCGGAATCGCGGCGCGACGAGCCGCCGTGAAGGCCTCGGACTCCACCCGGTCGGAGGTCGAGAACACCTCGCCCGCCCCACACGCCCGGAAGGCCTCCTCGATCAACGCGACCTCCGCCTCCCCCGCCGGTCCGGGAGCGTCCGACTGCGCGACCAGAAGTGCGCCCGCCGTCCGGTCGAGGCCCATCTTCAACATGTCCTCGACGGCGTTGATGGAGACCGAATCCATGAACTCGAGCATCGCGGGGCGGATCTGCGACGTCACCGCGAGGACCGCTTCACTGGCCGCGCGGACCGAGCCGAACGATCCGACCACCGTGCACGCGGACGCCTGCGGCGGGAGCAGCCGCAGGGTGACCTCGGTGACGATGCCCAGGAGTCCCTCGCTGCCGACGAACATCTTCGTCAGCGGGAACCCCGCCGAGTCCTTGAGCTGCTTGCCGCCGATGCGCAGCGCACGGCCATCGGCCAGGACCACCTGCAGTCCCAGCACGTAGTCGGTGGTGACGCCGTACTTCACGCAGCACAGCCCGCCCGCGTTGGTCGCCACGTTGCCGCCGATGGTGCAGATCTCGAACGACGACGGGTCCGGCGGGTACCAGAGCCCCTTGTCGGC
>NZ_JAAYXO010000215.1 GCF_012515855.1 Gordonia sp. (in: high G+C Gram-positive bacteria) | reverse complement strand
CGATGCTCCTGTCGATGACGCTGGCGGCGCAGATCCTGACCACACCGCTCCTCATCATCATGACCGACACGGTCAACTTGTTCGCGGTCCCGGCCAATCTGCTCGCGATCCCGGTGGTCGGGATGGCAGGTTTGCTGGGGACCGCGGCGGCGGTGGCCGGAGCGCTGGGCCCGCCGTACGGGTACGGCGCGATGCTCGCGGAGTTCCTGGTGCGCGCTGCCGGGCTTCCGGTGCGCTGGCTCATTGCTGTCGCGGACCGATTGGGCGAACCGCGGTGGTCGGTCATCGCGGTCCCGGGCTGGACGGTGGTGACGGTCGCGGGCATGGTGGCCGCCGGGCTCGTCGGCCGGCGCGGTCGAGCGGCGATCCGCAGTCATGTCGGGCGCGCCGCTGTCGGAAGGATCTGGCACGATGTTCGACGTGAGCGATCGGCTGTATCTACTTCTCGGGGACGACGACTTTCTGACCGGTCGGGTGATCTCTCGCGTCGCCATCGAGCGCAGCCGAGAGGCCGGTACCGACGTTCCCGTCACCCGCATCCGCGCCGGTGAGGTGACCGGTCCCGAGATGGCGGAACTGCTGAGCCCGTCGCTGTTCGCGGAGGAGCGGATCGTCGTCGTGCAATCCGCTGCGGAGGCGGGCAAGGAGCCCGCGGCGCTGATCACCGCGACGGCCAAACAGCTGCCCGAAGGCATCACCCTGATGGTGATTCACACGGGCGGTGGGCGACAGAAGGCGATGGTCGGAGAGCTGAAGAAGGCGGGCGCGCAGGAGTTCGCCTGCGCGGCACCCAAGTGGCCGTCGGAGCGGATGGACTTCGTCCGCGGTGAGTTCCGGGAACTGGGCGCACGCGTCAACGCCGAAGTGGTCGAGTTGGTGACGGAGACCGTCGGCTCGGATCTGCGCGAGCTCTCCGCGGCATGTCATCAGCTGGTGGCCGACACCGGCAACAAGGTGGATGCCGACGCCGTCCGGATGTACTACACGGGCCGGGCGGAGGTGACGGGCTTCGAGGTGGCCGACAAGGCGGTGACCGGCGATCTCGCCGGGGCGATGGAGTCCCTCGCGTGGGCGGAACACCACGGGACCGCGCGAGTGCTGCTCGCCGATGCGCTGGCCGAGGCCGTCCACGCGATCGCCCGGGTGCGGTCGATGGGCAACACCGACAAGTACTCGCTGGCCTCCGAGCTCGGGATGCCACCGGGCCGCGTGGGAAAGATTCAGACGCAGGCGCGCGCCTGGGACTCGAAGTCCATCGGCGAAGCGCTGCTGGTGGTCGCGAAACTCAACGGCGACGTCAAGGGACAGGCGGCCGACGCCGGGTACGCCCTCGAGCACGCGGTCTCGACCGTGGCTCAGTTGCGTCCGCGACGTCGCTGACACTCATCCCGCCATTCGCGGCCGGAACGTCCTCGTCGCCGCAGAAGACTCCGGGCCCAGACCCTACCGCCGGGGCGGTGGGTCTGGGCCCGGAGTCTTTGGCTGTCGCGGTTAGCGTCAGTTGGTCTCGCGCGGGGGCTTGGTGGCGCTCCAGCGGATGTCGGCGTTGCCTGCCGGGTTGTCCATCGGGTTGCTCAGCGCGTAGCCGGCGATGGCCCACGGGCCGGTGCAGCCGGGGACGACGTGCCAGGTCTTGATCGACTCGCCCGGAGCCAGCTCGCCGGCCTTGCGGACGCCGGTGGCCGAGTAGTAGCGCATGCCGTTGCTGCGGGGACCGATCTCCTGGTCCTCAGCCAGACGCGGGATGGAGTGCTCGGGGCCGTTGAGCTCGCCGACGCGGACGTGCTTGACGGTGGTGTCGCCGGTATTACGGACGAAGACGACGCGGTCGGTGCCGGGGCGGTCGTGGCTGGTGACGCACTTCGAGTACGCGGTGACCACAAGGTTGCCCGGAGCGGCAGCTGCGGCGCCTGCGCCAGTGGCGATGCCGGCAGCGACGGTGCCGGTCGATGCCACAACGAGTGCGGCACGGATGAGCTTCTTGTTCATGTCTTCCCTTCGAAAAAGGTTCCCCCGGCGGCGCGCCGGCCCCGTCCCCATCGTGCTTTTCGGGGGCGGTTCCTGAGAATCTGCTTTGATACCCGGATCACAGTACTCCAACCACGTCTCATTTCTGACATCGAGGTCGAGAGTGTCGTGGTCGGGGCCCTGAGATTAGCGCAATTGAGGGACAGACAACCGAGGAATGGGTTCCGCAGCCGCTGCGAGGT
>NZ_JAAYXO010000214.1 GCF_012515855.1 Gordonia sp. (in: high G+C Gram-positive bacteria) | reverse complement strand
GCACCCGTGCCGACCGCACCCACCACCCAGTCACCGGCTGACGTTCAGCCGACTGTCACCGCGATCGTCACCTGACTCCGTCCCCGGAACCGATTCACCCGAACCGGATCACCTGGGCACTCGCCGCACGTGCAGCTCGGAGGCCCGCCTCGTCACGACGAGGCGGGCTTCGCTGTCTCCGCCGACGGCGATCGGGCCCTGCCCGTGCCAGTCCGTCACCAGCCCGTCCACGGCCGCGACCACCCGGAACGACGGCTCGGCAGCGCCAACGGACTGCAGCCAGGCCCGCAGTACCCGCGTGCGAACGGCAACAGCAGTTCCGATCAACGGCTCCAGATCCAGCACGCGACCGTACGCGCAGTCCATAAGCAGTTCGTCCGCCGGAACGTCGAGCGCGTCGGCGTCATCCTGCAGCTGGGTTGCCGTGCGGGCCAGAGCGCCGGCGACGCCCCCGCCCAGCACCTCGTCGAGCAGCGGCAGCACCTCATTGCGGATGCGAACACGGGCGAAGCGCGGGTCGTCGTTGTGCGGGTCGTCCCACACCGGTAGCGACCAGGCCTCGCAGGCGGCTCGGGTCTGCGCGCGTCGAATGCCGAGGAGCGGCCGCCCCCACGGGCGCGACCACGCGCGCATCCCCGCCAGCGACCGCGCTCCGGAGCCGCGCCCGAGACCGAGCAGGACGGTCTCGGCTTGGTCGTCGAGCGTGTGACCCAACAGCACCGGCAGGGAACCGCGGGCGTCGTCGAGCGCGGCGTAGCGGGCGCGGCGTGCGGCAGCCTCCAGGCCGCCCAGTCCGTCCACCGTCACCGCGCGGACCTCCGCCGTGGCGCCCACGTCTCGAGCGACGGCGGCAGCGCGTTCGGCGACGTCGCCGGAACCGTCCTGCAGTCGATGATCCACCACAACGGCGTGCACGGCGAGGCCCGCCCGGACGGCCGCGGCGGTCAACGCGAGCGAGTCCGCGCCGCCCGAGAGAGCTACGCACACGCGGTCGGCGCCCGCGAACCGCGAGGCGAACCCGCGGACCGCACCGATCACCGCGCGCTGTGCGTCGGCATGCCTCGGTTCGGGAGTCAGAGCACCCGCTCGATCCATGCATCGGGGTCGTCGATCTCCGACATCAGCGGCATGGTCTCGGCGGAGGTCCAGATCGTGTTGAAGCGCTCCATGCCCACCTTCTCGACCACGTGATCGACGAAGGCCTTACCGCGCACGTACTGGGCGATCTTGGCGTCCATGCCGATCAGGGCGCGGATGAGCCGCTGCAGCGGGTTCTTCGGCGCCGTCCGACGACGGTCGAACGCCGCGCGAATCGATTCGACGGTCGGCACGTGCGCCGGCCCGACGGCGTCCATGACGTGGTCGGCGTGGCCCTCCAGCAGGGTGCCGAGCGCGAGAACGCGTTCGAAGGCCTCGAACTGCTCGGGCGACTGCAGCAACTGCATCAGCCCGATCACGCCCTTCTCCCGCGGCTTGCCGCTGCGCATGCCCTCGGTGATGCGCCCGACCAACTCGGCGACCGACTCGTCGTCGTCGCCGGTCAGCGCACCGACATTGGACCGCATGTAGTCGGCGAGCCACGGGTTGGCGGAGAACTGGACGCGGTGCGTCACCTCGTGCAGGCACACCCAGAGGCGGAAATCCGACGGGTCGACGCGAAGCTGGCGCTCTACCGCGATGATGTTGGGCGTCACCAGCATCAACACGCCGACTTCGCCGGTCTCCGGGTCGACGCTGAACGGGTCGTACTGGCCGAGGATGGCGCTCGACAGGAATGCGAGCAATCCGCCGGCTTGGACACCGGCCACCTTGCCGGTGAAACCGGTGCCCGGCCGTTCCTCGCCCGGCTGCACCGGGCCGAGCATCGCGGGCATCGACCGGGCAGCGGCGTCGATCCATCCGGAGCGGTCCAGCACCTGCGCTGTCGGAATGGCGAGTCCGTCGGCCAGGCCCGTCACCTCGCGCACCGGGCCCTCCGACCGCACCGCGGCTTCGACGAGTTCCGCATTCGCGCGTTCCCACGTGTAGCGGGTGACGCGGGGTCCGGGGCGAGCGACGCGCTTGCCGACGGTCGCAGCCAGACCCCAGTCGATGTTCTCGACCGGCCCGTAGCCCGCGTCGGTCGGGTCGACTCCTGTCGCGTCCTGCCCAGTCATGTCGGCCTCATTCACGTCGGCGGCGGTTTCCACAGTCTGTCCCTTTCGCAGTCTGG
>NZ_JAAYXO010000213.1 GCF_012515855.1 Gordonia sp. (in: high G+C Gram-positive bacteria) | reverse complement strand
CCTCGCACCGTGATCAGGTGGCGGGGCTGTGACGGGTCGGGTTCCACCTTGGAGCGCAGGCGCTTCACGTGGACGTCGAGGGTCTTGGTGTCGCCGACGTAGTCGGCGCCCCAGACTCGGTCGATCAGCTGGCTGCGGGTCAGCACGCGACCGGCGTTGCGGAGCAGGTACTCCAGCAGGTCGAACTCCTTGAGCGGCAGCGTGACCTCGGCCCCGGCAACGGTCACCGTGTGCCGCTGGACGTCCATCCGGACCGGGCCCACCTCGACGACGCCGACCGCGGCCTCCTCGTCGTCCTCGACTGCGCCGCCGCGCCGTAGGACCGCGCGGATGCGCGCGATCAGCTCGCGCGCCGAGTACGGCTTGGTGACGTAGTCGTCGGCGCCGAGCTCGAGCCCGACGACCTTGTCGATCTCGCCGTCGCGGGCGGTCACCATGATCACCGGGACGGCCGACTTGGCACGGATCAGCTTGCAGATCTCGGTGCCCGACATTCCCGGCAGCATCAGGTCGAGCAGGACGATGTCTGGATTGAGCCGCTCGAAGGTCGAGACCGCTTGTGCGCCGTCGTTGACGATGCTCGCTTCAAAACCCTCTTTGCGGAGCAGGAAGGCGAGCGGATCAGCCAGCGATTCCTCGTCTTCGACAATCAGTACGTGCGTCAACTCGTCAGTTCCTCTGTGTTCGTCGACCCGGTGTCGCTCGTCGATGTCGGGTCGATGGGTATGTACAGGCTGAAGGTCGAACCGGTTCCCGGCCGACTCCACAGTCCGATGTGACCGCCATGACTGGCCGCCACGTGCTTGACGATCGCCAGCCCCAGTCCGGTGCCGCCGGTCGCCCGAGACCGCGCCTTGTCGACGCGAAAGAATCGTTCGAACACCCGCTGCTGGTCCGCGGGGGCGATGCCGATGCCGCGGTCGGTGACTGCGATCGAGACCATCTCTTCGTCGTCCATGGTGACGTGCTTGCGGCTCACCGAGACGACGTCACCCGACTGCGAGTGGTTGATGGCGTTGATGAGCAGGTTCGACAGCGCGGTGAGAAGCAGCGTGCGGTCGCCCTGCACCTGTGTGTGGCTGGGCGCGTCCACCACGAGGGAGATCTGCGCGACCTCCGCGGTGACGCTCGCTGCGGCGATCGCATCGTCGACCAGGGTGTCGACGTCGAGCGCGGTGAAGTCGGGGATCCGCCCCTCCTGCAGGCGCGACAAGCCGATCAGCTCGTTGACCAGCGTCCCCATCCGAGTCGCTTCCTTGAGGACGCGGCGCCCGAAGTGGTCGACGGCTTCCGGATCGTCCTTCGATTCGAGCATGGCCTCGGCCATCAGACTGATGGCCCCGAGCGGGGTCTTCAACTCGTGCGAGACGTTGGCCGCGAAGTCGCGACGAGTGGCCTCGACGCGCTGGTTGGTGGAGTCGTCGTCACCGAACACCAGCGCGTACCGCACGCCTTCGAAGACCGCGAGGCGGGCGATGCAGCGAACGTTCTCGACAGTCCGCGGGGCGGTGCGCCCGGTCGAGAGGAAGCCGAGTGAGGAGTGCGGCGGCACGAAGTCGAAGTAGCGGCCCACGCCGGTGATGAAGACCTCGGTGACCGCTTCGGCGATGCCGTCGGCGAGGGTGTCCCGGAACATCCCCAGGTCGGTCGCGCGCTTGTTGTAGAGCACCACGTTGTGGAACTCGTCGACGGCGATGATGCCGGTCTCGGTATGCGCGACGATCAGTCCGAGCAGGTCCGGCCGCGAACGGTGCTCGTCGACGATCACCAGGTCTTCGAGCGGGGTGTCGGGAGCCACGGAATCGTCGGATCGCAACGGGTCGTCGGATCGAGAACTCATCGGCCTCGGTTCTTCGCCCTGCACAACCCCTGCTTCGCCTCAAGGACATCGGAAACTCACGGTGCCGGTGACGGCACACCCGAAGCTTACGTCGCGTCCACCTGAGTTCGCAGCTTCGGAGGGCAGAGTTCCACCCTCGTTAACGCCGAGTTGGTCTGGGTTGCAGACAGTTGAACGCGCGGCTGCCGCGCCGTGTCGATGCAGTGAGCGGTCGTTGAAACGAGCTGTCAGACGGCGACGATGTCGCTGTACTCCGGATGCTTCTCGACGTACTTCTGCACATAGGAGCAGACCGGAACGACCACCTGCCCATTCGAACGGACGTCTTCGAGCACGTGCTTGACGAGCTGCGCCGCCAAACCACGCCCGCCGAAGCGTTCGTAGACCACGGTGTGGGTGAGGGCCAGCCGATCGCCGTCCTGCGTGTAGTCGACGTAACCGACCTCCACGGCTTCGTTGTCACCGTCCTTCAGCACAGCGCGGTAGCGCTCCTGATCGAACAGATGCGTTACCTCGAGAATCCCGTCAGCCATGTCCTCCAATGTAGCGCAGCCCACAAACGCGCGCACCCGGCCTCGACGATGCGAGGCCGGGTGCGCGAGTGGCGCTTCCGCGGGGCGGTTCAGGCTACTTGTTTCCCTGTGCCGCAACGGCTGCCGCGCCTGCGGCCGCCGCCTCGGGGTCCAGGTAGACACCGCCCTTGGTGATCGGCCGAAGGTTCTCGTCGAGGTCGTAACGCAGCGGGTTGCCGGTCGGGATGTTGAGGCCTGCGATGTCCTCGTCGGAGATGCCGTCGAGGTGCTTGACGAGTGCGCGCAGCGAGTTCCCGTGCGCGGCCACCAAGACCGTCTTGCCCGCGCGGAGATCAGCCTCGATCGTCTCGGTGTAGTACGGGATGAATCGCTTCACGACGTCGAGCAGGCACTCGGTCAGCGGCACCTCGATGTCGGCGTAGCGGGGGTCGCCCACCTGGCTGTACTCGGCGTCGGCCTCGATGGCCGGCGGCGGAGTGTCATAGCTGCGGCGCCACAGCATGAACTGCTCGTCGCCGTACTTGGCCTTGGTCTCGGCCTTGTTCAGCCCCTGCAGCGCGCCGTAGTGACGCTCGTTGAGGCGCCAGTCGCGGACCACGGGGATCCAGTGCCGATCCGCTGCGTCGAGCGCGATCTGGGCGGTGATGATCGCGCGACGCAGCAGCGAGGTGTACAGCACGTCGGGCAGGAGGTCGTGCTCGACGAGGAGTTCGCCCGCGCGGACGGCCTCGGCCCGTCCCTTGTCAGTGAGTGCGACGTCGACCCAACCGGTGAACTGGTTGGACGCGTTCCATTCGCTCTCGCCGTGGCGCATCAGAATCAGGGTGCCGTTGCTCATACCTGCCAGTTTCGCATATCGCCCCCGACCGGCCGCGACCTACTGACGGTCGCTGCTCGGCTCGTCACCCACCGACCACACCGGTTGCGCGTCCGGGTCGTCGAGCGGGGCGATCTCCGGGAGATCGTCCTCGTCGATCAGGTGCTCGAAGGCCGCGAGGTTGCGCATCGATTCGCCGCGCGCCTTTCGCCACGCCCACTCGCGCTTGATGGAGGTGAGGAAACCGATCTCGAGGATCTGATTGAAGTCGCCGTCGGCAGCTTCCAGCACCTGCCCCAGGACGCGGTCCACCTCGGCGACGGTGAGGGCGTCGACGGAGATCCGCCCGACCAGGTAGATGTCGCCGATGTTGTCGAGCGTGTAGGCGATGCCGTACAAACGCCGATTGCGCTTCAGCAGCCACTTGTAGACGGCCTCGAAGTTCTCGTCGGGGCGTCGGCACACGAAGGCCTCCACGCGCACGCCGTGGCCGCCCGCGGTCAGCAGCACCGTCGTCTTGAGCTTGCGCTCGCCCGGCAGCTCGAGCACGAAGTGCTCGGACTTGGCGCCGCCCGACGACTTTCGGGCGTAGTCCATGCCGGCTTCGTCGAGTGCGGCCGTCAGTGCGTCGATCGTCCGTGCAGGGTTCACACCATCATCCTTGATCTGTTTCGCCAATGCGTGCGCCCGAATCTGGCGGCGTCAGCGTGCTCACCGCGGCCGAACCCGACCATCGCATGCGAGTAGCTGGCAAGCAACGCATCCGTGGTGTGCTCCCACGAGAACTGTCGGGCGTGCAGGGCCGCCGCCTGGCCCATCGCCGCCAGGCGCGTCCGATCCGCGAGCAGCTCCGACAACCGGCGGGTCCACTGGTCGATGTCGTGGCCGTCCACCAGCACACCGGTGCGGCCGTCGTCGACGGCCACTCCCAGCCCACCGACGCGTGCGGCGATCACCGGGATGCCGCAGGCCTGCGCCTCGATTGCCACCAGCCCGAAGCTCTCGGAGTAACTGGGGACCGCGACCACGTCGGACGCCCGATACACCTGCGCCAGTCGTTCCGGCGGCTGCGGCGGGAGGAAGTCGACGCGATCGGCGATCCCGAGCTGCTCCGCGAGATCGATCAGCGCCGACGGCTGCGCAAGCCCACTGCCCGAAGGTCCCCCGACGACCATGACGCGCAGCCGCCCCGTCGCGTCCGCCGTGATGAGCGGAGCCATGGCGGCGACGAGGACGTCCGGAGCCTTGAGCGGCTGGATCCGGCCGACGAAGGTGACGAACACATCGTCCGGTCGCAGTCCCAGTTCGGCCCGGGCCGCCAGGCGGT
>NZ_JAAYXO010000212.1 GCF_012515855.1 Gordonia sp. (in: high G+C Gram-positive bacteria) | reverse complement strand
CCTTCGAATCCGCTTCGGCGAGCGCGCCGAGCAGGTACACCAGCACCGCGTTGTGGCCGAGCGTCTCCGCGACGTCGGCGACGACCTGCGGATCGGTCGGATCGCGGCGGGTCACCACCTGGTGGACAAGGAGGTGATGCCGAACCATCTCGGAGAGGATCTCACGGTCGGCGGCCCAGAGGCCGAGTCGCCGACCGATGGCGTCAGCGATGTCCGCGCCGATCGTGCAGTGGTTGCCCCCGCGCCCCTTCCCGAGGTCGTGCAGCAGCGCTCCGAGCAGCAACAGATCCGGGCGCGGGACGTCGGTGGTGAGTTCGGACGCGCCGGCCACGGTCTCGATCAGGTGCCGGTCGACGGTCCAGGTGTGGATCCCGTCGCGCGGAGGCAGGTCACGGACGGCCTCCCACTCGGGGAACATCCGTCCCCAGAGGCCGACCCGGTCGAGGGCCTCGATCGGCCCCGCCATGTCGGGTCCCGACGCCAACAGCACCAGCAGGTCCGACAGTTGCTCGGCCGACCACGGCTCGGGCATCTCGGGGCTGTAGCGAGCGAGGCGTTCCAGGACCGGACCATTGATGGGCAGCCGATTCCGAGCGCTGGCCGCGGCCACCCGGAGGACCAGCCCGGGATCGCCGCTGGGGATCGCCGACTTCGCCAACACCACCTCACCGCTGTGCTCGACGACGCCCTCGTCCAGCGGGCGGCGCAGCGGCAAGCGACGCAACCGGGACAGGCCCCGGCGGCCGACGGCGTTCTGCGCCGTGCGGAGTCCGGCATCCACGGCATAGGTTGTGGTCCGACCGGCGTCGCTGATCTTGCGTGCCAACTCGAAGCGGTCGGCGATGCCGAGAGCGACGGCGATCTCGTCGGCGTCTTGGGCGCGCACCTGGTCGCGAGCGCGACCGGCGATGCGGTGGGCTTCGCCCCGGACCGCGAGCAGCAGGTCGTAGGCCTGCGCCAGCGGAGATCCGACCGTTCCCGGATCCAGACGTGCCAGACCGTCGGTCAGTTGCGCCAGGGCCAGGGCGTTGAGGAGTTGGATGTCGCGGAGTCCACCGCGACCGCTCTTCAAATCGGGTTCGGCGCGGTGGGCGATCTCGCCCGTCAGCCGCCACCGGTCCTGGGCCGTCTCGATCACCTGCGGCAGCCGCAGGCGCGCCTCGGTGCGCCAGAGGTTGCGGACGGACACGATCATCAGTTCGGCCAAGTCGCGGTCACCGGCCAGGAATCGGGCGTCGAGCAGGCCGAGGGCCGCCGACGCGTCTTCCCGCGTCACGCGCATGGCCTCGGGCACGGACCGGACGCTGTGGTCGAGGCTGATCCCGGCGTCCCACAGCGGGTACCAGAAGCCGTCGGCCACCTCGGCGAGGCGTTCCGGATAGCGGTTGTCGTGGACCAAGATCAGATCGAGGTCGGAGTAACCGACCATTTCGCGCCGCCCGAGACTGCCGACGGCGACGACGGCGAATCCGCTCTGCGCACCGATGCCGAGCGCCTCGGCGCGCGCTGCCACCCAATCTTCGAAGAGGTCGGCGACGGCGTCGCGCCGAGCCGGTCCGGTGAGTGAGTCGTCGTGCAGCAGGATCGACCTCGCGGCGGCGAGGGTGGCACCGGAGGTTGCCTCCAGCGCTTCCTCGCCGCCGCGTAGATCAGATCGCTTCGGGTCCGCGTTCACCGGTTCGCACCCGGATGATCGATTCCACGGGGGTCACCCACACCTTGCCGTCACCGATCTTGCCGGTGCGCGCGGCTTCGACGATCGCTTCGGCCACCTGGTCGACGGCTTCGTCGTCCACGACGACCTCCACGCGGACCTTGGGAACGAAGTCGACGGCGTACTCGGCGCCGCGGTATACCTCGGTGTGGCCCTTCTGCCGCCCGTAACCCTGCACCTCGCTGACTGTCATTCCGACGACGCCGATGTGCTCGAGCCCGGCCTTGACATCTTCAAGGGTGAACGGCTTGACGATTGCGGTGATCAGCTTCATGGATTGCCCCTTCTCTCCTGATCGACACTAGTTGCTAGCGATTTCATGCCGGCTCGTACGCGCTCTCGGCGTGTTCGGTGCTGTCGATGCCGGTGAGCTCTGCCTCGCGGTCGATGCGCCAACCGAGCGGCTTGAGGACCATCGCGATGACGAAGGTCAGCACACCGGTGAACACCAACGCGACCAGCGCGATCACGGTCTGCACCGCGAGTTGCTTGTAGTCGTGTCCGTAGAACAGCCCGGAGTCCTTCGCGACCAGGCCGATCGCCACGGTGCCCCAGAGTCCGGACACCAGGTGGACGCCGACCACGTCGAGCGAGTCGTCGATCTTGAACCGGTACTTGAGGCCGATCGCGGAGGCCGAGAGGCCGCCTGCCACCAGACCGAGGAACAGCGCACCGACCGGGCTCACCGAACCGCATGCCGGGGTGATCGCGACCAGACCGGCCACGATGCCCGACGCCGCACCGACGCTGGTCGCGTGCGAGTCACGGATCCATTCGACGATCAGCCAGCCGACCATCGCTGCGGCCGTGGCAGCCGCGGTGTTGACCCACACCAGTCCGGCAGTCGCATCGGCGCCCAGCTCAGACCCGGCGTTGAAGCCGAACCAGCCGAACCACAGCAGGGCGGCGCCGAGCATCACGAACGGGATGTTGTGCGGACGGTACGCGGTGCGGCCGAAGCCGCGACGGTTGCCGACCACCAGAGCCAGGACCAGACCCGCGATACCCGCGTTGATGTGGACGACGGTTCCGCCGGCGAAGTCGATCGGGGCCACCTCGGCCACCCCGTCGGCCACACCGAACATCCACGCCGCGATCGAGTCCTTGGCTCCCGAGAGCAGGCCGCCGCCCCACACCATGTGGGCCAGCGGGAAGTAGACGATCGTGACGAACAGGACGGTGAACGCCACCCAGGTCACGAACTTGACGCGCTCGGCGAGCGCACCGCTGATCAGCGCCACCGTGATGACCGCGAACGTCAATTGGAACGCCAGGAACACCATCGCTGGGATCTCCGTCGCACCCCAGACGACGACATGCGTTGCATCGCCGACGGTCTTGGTCTGCATCAGCTGGTCTGAGCCGAACAGCGAGAGCGGGTTGGCGAAGACGCCGCCGATGTCACCGGTTCCGGTGAGCGTGTTTCCGAACGACATCGAGAAGCCCCACAGGACGTAGACGACGGTCACGGTCCCCAGCGCCGCGAACGACATCATCATCATGTTGAGCACCGACTTGCCGCGCGAGAGTCCTCCGTAGAAGAACGCCAGCGCCGGCGTCATCAGCAGGACCAGCGACGCGCTTACCAGCACCCACGCCGTGTTTCCCGCGTCCACTGTCCCGAACACCTCGTCGGGCAATGCAATCTGCACGGTCGCACCTCCTTGCGGACGTCGTCTCTCGACGTCCGCGATCAGAATGCTGGGTGCGTGTTGCGTGCTGAGTCGCTCGAATGTTTCGCACTCGTCAAAGAATCGGACGAATGTTTCGGCGGTGTTGCCGTGCTCACGGGTCCAGACCCGACACCGGAATCCTCCGGTTCCCGTCAGGCGCGGGCCACGATCCCCGACAGGTCGAGCTTCGCGTCGAGGACGCCGTACATGTGGCCGGGGTCCGCGATGCGGCCGGCCATGAACGCGTCGGTGACCGCTTCCGGCGCCTGGCGGATCAGGATCGCTCCCTGGAGCGCGATCGCCATCGATTCGGTCAGGCGTCGGGCCAGGGCGGGCGCGGCGAGCGGGTCGGCGGCGGCCTGCGCGATCAGCTTGCGAGTCCGTTCCACGTGGAGGTCGTACTCGCGGTAGACCCCGAGCGACCGCTCGAATTCGTTGTCGACGGCTTCGACCGACAGCGGGTCGCGCATCATCGCGCGCAGCACGTCGAGGGCGATCACGTTGCCCGAGCCCTCCCACACCGCCATCACCGGCTGCTCGCGGTAACGGCGCGACAGCGGGAAGCCGTTCTCGGTGTATCCGTTGCCGCCGAGGCACTCCAGGGCCTCGTACGCGTGGTTCGGGCCGCGCTTGCAGACCCAGTACTTCCCGACGGCCGTGGCCAGGCGACGGAACGCCGCTGACTCGTCGGCGTCGTCGTCGTACGCTGCGGCCAGGCGCAGACCGGTCCAGACGGCGGCTTCGGCCTCCACCTGGAGATCGGCGATCACCGCGGTCATCGCCGGCTGATCCACCAGGGTGGCCCCGAAGGCCGCGCGGTTGCGGACGTGCCAGGCCGCTTCAGCGACCGACTGCCGCATGCCCGCGGCGCTACCGAGGATGCAGTCGAGTCGGGTCTGATTGACCATCTCGATGATCGACCGGACGCCTGCGCCCTCGTCGCCCAGTCGCCACCCGACGGTGCCGTCGAACTCCACCTCGCTCGAGGCGTTCGACTTGTTGCCGAGCTTGTCCTTGAGGCGCTGCACGTTGAACACGTTGCGGGTGCCGTCCGGCAGGACGCGCGGCACCACGAAGCAGGTGACCCCGGCCGCCGTGTTGGCCAGCACCAGGAAAGCGTCGGACTGCGGGGCCGAGCAGAACCACTTGTGGCCGGTGATCAGGTAGGTGCCGTCGGACTGTTCGACGGCACGCGTGGTGTTGGCCCGCACGTCCGAACCGCCCTGCTTCTCGGTCATCGCCATGCCGAAGATCGCCGAGGTCTTGGTGGTCGTGCGCCCGGTCGACGGGTCGATGCCGCCGAGCTCGTGCTGGTAATCGGTCGAGAAGACGCGCGGCAGCCACTCGTCGGCCAGTTTCTGATCCAGCCGCAGCGACGGCACCACCGCGTGCGTCATGCTCACCGGGCACGCATGGCCTGGCTCGATCTGCCCGAACTGCATGAACATCGCGGCGCGGGCCACGTGTGCGCCGTCGCGCGGATCCGACCAGCAGCTGGTGTGCGCGCCGTGGGCGATCGCATCGCCGATGATGCGGTGGTACGCGGGGTGGAACTCGACGTCGTCGATCCGGTTGCCCCAGCGGTCGTGACTGAGGTGCTTGGGCAGGATGGTGTTGGCGAGCTCGGCGTCGCGCTGAAAATCGGCGCGACCGACCAGAGCGCCGGCCTCGGTGAGGGCGTCGGTGGCCCATCCGCCGCCGAATGCGCCGACCGCCTCGACCAGTGCGGTGTGGCTGGTGTACTCGTTCACGTCGATGCGCGGCGGCGCCTGATTGAAGACCTGGTGCGTTGCGGACATGTCGACTCCTTCGGGGGTTCGAGTGCTGGGGGTTCGTTTTGGGGTTCGCAAGTGAGACGGGTGTCAGGTGAGAGCGGGCGGTTCGGCGCCGAGCGCCAGGAAGCAGAAGCGGCGGATGGTGGCGAGCAGCGCCGTCGGGTCATCGTTGAGCGGCGCGGCGGTGTCCGGATTCAGCGCACCGATGAGGGCCTCGGAGATCGCTCCCATCACTGCGGCGGCGACCACCGGGACGTCGCACTCCGCGAACCGTCCGGCGGCGATGCCGTCGGCGATGATCTGCTCGCCGAGCTCGCGATACGACTGCCGCAGGCGCAGGCGTTCGGCGTCGACCGCGGGAGTCACCGGCTCGAACAGCAGCGACCACGCGGTGCGCCTGCCGCGCAGGGCTCGCTCGGCGAAGGTGTCGATGAGGGCGCGCATCTGCGCCTCGGGGTGGCCGGCATGGGCGGCGACGGCGCGCGCCACGTGGCCGAACTCGTACTCCGCGGCGTCGCGGAAGACCTCGGCGAGCAAGGTCTCCCGGTTGTCGAAGTACGAGTAGACCGATCCGACGCTGACACCGCTCCCCTCAGCGATCGCGGCGACGGTGGCCGCGGCGAATCCACCGCCGGCGACGATCTTCCGCGCGGCAGCATGGATCGCGTCGCGCTTGGCCTGGGCACTGCGGCGGGTCGCGGCAGTCGGTCGATATGCCATCCGTTGCTCCCTCCGATCAAACAACTGAATTCAGGTTCAATTGATTACACGAAGAATTGAACCACGATTCAATCCGGGCGGCAAGAGGCTGTCCTACAGCGACAGAAAGAAAGGATCGCCAAGATCAGTTCGCTCGGACCGCTCCGCCGGAAGATTTCCTTCGGAGGGTCGTGAGCGGACTGATCTTGGCGATGGTTGAGAGGGATCGAAAGGTTTGCTTACAGCAGTGCGTCGACGAATGCTCCCGGCTCGAACGGCGCGAGGTCGTCGGCGCCTTCGCCGAGACCGACCAGCTTCACCGGGACGCCGAGCTCCTCCTGAATGCGGAAGACGATGCCGCCCTTGGCGGTGCCGTCGAGCTTGGTGAGGACCACGCCGGTCAGCGAGACCACTTCGGCGAAGACCTTGGCCTGCATCAGGCCGTTCTGGCCGACCGTCGCATCGAGAACGAGGAGCACTTCGTCCACCTCGGTCTTCTTCTCGATGACGCGCTTCACCTTGCCGAGCTCGTCCATCAGGCCCGACTTGGTGTGCAGACGACCCGCGGTGTCGATGAGGACGACGTCGACACCCTCGGCGATGCCGGTGGTCACGGCATCGAAGGCCACCGCGGCCGGATCCGCGCCCTCCTTCCCGCGCACGGTGCTCGCGCCGACGCGCTCGCCCCAGGTCTGCAACTGGTCGGCGGCGGCCGCGCGGAAGGTGTCCGCGGCGCCGAGCAGCACTCGGCGACCGTCGGCGACCAGCACGCGGGCCAGCTTGCCCGTGGTGGTGGTCTTACCGACGCCGTTGACGCCGGCCACCAGGATCACGGCGGGACGGTCGGCATGCGGAAGCGCCTTCACCGAACGGTCGAGTTCGGGGTGCAACTGCTCCACCAGCACGGCGCGGAGAGCGGAACGTGCGTCGTCGGCGGTGCGAACCTTGCCCGACGCCAGCTCTTCGCGCAGCCGGTCGATGACGGTCGTGGTGACCGAGGTGCCGAGGTCGGCCATCACCAGGGTGTCTTCGATCTCTTCCCAGCTGTCCTCGTCCAGGTCGCCGGCACCGAGCAGGCCCAGGACGCTGGCGCCGATGGCACCCTGCGAGCGCGACAGGCGTCCGCGCAGGCGCGAGAGGCGGCCTTCGGTGGGAGCGATCTCGTCGAGCACCGGCTCGGGCTCGGGCGTCGGCTCGGGTTCGTGGGTCGGTTCAGGTTCCGGCGTCGGCTCGGGCTCAGGCGTCGGCGCAGGTTCCGGCGTCGGTTCAGGTTCCGGCGTCGGCTCAGACGTCGGCTCAGGCTCCGGGGTCGCCTCGGGCTCCGGCGCTACCTCGGGCTCCGGCGTCGGCTCCGGCACGACCACCGGCTCCGGCTCGGGTCGGTCGAGCGTTGCCGATCCGGCGCCGCCCTGGCTGAAGCTGAACCCGGATCCGGCCTGGTAGCCGCCGGATCGGTCGACCTGACGCTGGGTGCCGTCGGTGACCTGTTCGGCCGTCTTGCCCTCGTCCTTCAGCGAGATCCGACGACGCCGGCTCAGGGCGAAGCCGGTGCCACCGACCAGCGCCAGCACGAGGACGACGGCGATGACGATGCCGATGATGAGTTGGGTATCCACGGAGGATGCTTCCCTTCAGCTGTTTACGGAGCGGTATCGATTGCGGGAGTGGGAACGGTCTGCGGCTCGGCGTCCGGATGGAACGGCGCGTTGGTCTCGGCGGCGGGCGCGATGTCGACACCGCGCAACCGCTGCGAGATCACCTGGGTGATCCCGTCGCCACGCATACTGACACCGTAGAGCGCGTCGGCGATCTCCATGGTCGGCTTCTGGTGCGTGATGACGATCAACTGCGACTTCTCGCGCAGTTGCTCGAACAGGGAGATGAGGCGGCGCAGGTTGGCGTCGTCGAGCGCGGCCTCGACCTCGTCCATCACGTAGAACGGCGACGGCCGCGCGCGGAAGATCGCGACGAGCATCGCAACGGCGGTCAACGACTTCTCGCCGCCCGACAGCAACGACAATCGTTTGACCTTCTTGCCCGGTGGTCGTGCCTCGACGTCGACGCCGGTGGTGAGCATGTCGTCCGGGTCGGTGAGGATCAGTCGTCCCTCTCCGCCCGGGAAGAGCGTGGCGAACACCTGCACGAACTCGCGCTCCACATCGGCGTACGCCTCGGTGAAGACCTGCAGGATCCGGGCGTCGACGTCTTCGATCACCTCGAGCAGGTCCTTGCGCGCGCCCTTGACGTCCTCGAGCTGGGCGGACAGGAAGTTGTAACGCTCTTCCAGTGCCGCGAACTCCTCCAGCGCCAGCGGGTTCACCCGGCCGAGGGTCTTGAGGTCCTTCTGCGCGGTGCGGAGGCGGCGTTCCTGAGTCGCGCGGTCGTAGGGCATGGGCGCCGGGGCGACCACTTGATCGCCGCGCTCCTTGGCCTCCTGGTATTCGCGCATCTCCAGCTCCGACGGCGGCATCGGCACGTCGGGGCCGTACTCAGCGACCAGATCGTCGGGTGCGATCGCGAACTGCTCGAGGACCTGTTCTTCCAGCTGTTCGATGCGGAGGGCGGCCTGCGCTTTCGCCAGCTCATCGCGGTGTACGGCGTCGCGCAGCTTGTTCATCACCCCGGTCAGCTGATCGACCTGCGCGCGGAGGGCGTCGACCTCGGCGGTGCGCTGCGACCGCACGGCTTCGAGTTGATCGCGACCTTCCGCGGCGTCGGCGGCCGCGCGCGAGACCTCGTCGGCCAGCCGCTCGCCGGTCTCGACCACGGCAGAGGCCACTCCGGCCGCATACCGTCGCTGGGCATCCTGACGGCGCTGGCGCTCGCGGTTGGCGCGCTCGTTGGCCGCGGCCCGCCGCAACCCCTCGGCCTTGCCGCGCACCGAGGCGAGACGCTCTTCCGCCGTGCGCAGGGTCAGTCGCGTCTCCACCTCGATCGATCGCGCCGACGCCACCTCGGCCGCCGTGGCCTCGCGCATCTCCCGATCGAGGTCTCCGGACGGTTCGTCGGCCACCCCGTCGACGGCCCGCGCCAGGCGGTCCTCCACCTCGGTGAGCTGCGACAGGTTCTCCGCCCGGCCCTGTTCGACGAAGTTGCGTTGGCGCACCAGCCGGTCGGCTTCCTCGCTCGCCGCGCGGATGTCGGCGCCGAGCCGGCCCATCGTCTCGTACGCGGCGCCGACATTGGCATCGGACTCGTTGAGCGCGGCGAGCGCTCCCTCGGTGGCTTCGCGGGCCGCGGTCTGTTCGTTGAGCGCCTTGGTGAGGTCCGCTTCGATCTGCGTCGCTCGACCTTCGGCTCGGGCCAAGTCGGTGATCGCGGTGTCGATCGCCGACTGCACCTCGATGGTCGACGGCCGCTTCGAGGAGCCGCCCTCCACCGTCGCGGCCGAGATGCGGTCGCCGTCCTTGGTGACGCCGGTGACGCCGAGTTCGCCCGCGAGGCGCAGCCCGGTCGCGGCGTCGTCGACGATCACCACCCCGTCAAGCAGTTCGTCGAGCGCCCCGGCCACCGAGTCCGGCGCCTCCACTTGATCGCGCGCCCACACCACACCGCTGGGCAGCGACGGCCGCTGCGCCTGCGGGCGGGCGGCGATGCCGCCGACGATCAGGGCCGCCCGACCACCGTCGCCCTGGCGGAGTTCGTGCAGGGCGCGCACGGCGGCGAGTCCGTCGACGGTCGCCACCGCTTCAGCCACCGGCCCCAGCGCGCCGGCCATCGCGGCCTCGTAGCCGGGTGCCACGGTCAACAGTTCAGAGAGTGGCGAGAGCAGCCCCTCGGTCCCCCGTTCAATGAGCCACGCGCCGCCGTCGCCGCGCTCCAGACCCACCGAGAGCGCGTCGATCCGTGCGGTCAGCGAAGCGATGGCCCGTGCCGTCTCGCGCTCTTCCAGCTGCAGCTTCTCGACGAGCTCGGTGGCGCGCGCGAGGGCGGCAGAGTACTTCTCGTGATGAGCATCGAGATCACGCTCGCCGTCTTCCAGCGCGGCGACGTGCTCGGCCTCGGTGTCGAGCGACGCCTGGGCGGTCACCGCCCGCTCCGTCGCCGCCTCGATGGCGGCGGTCAGCCGCGCGGTCTCGCCGTCGACCGACTCGACCTTGGTACGCAGGTTGGCGGCCTCGCCCTCCAAACGCGCCAGCCCTTCGCGGCGGTCGGCGACGGCCTGCACGGCGGCCAGATGGGCGCGCTCGGCCTCGCTCGCCGCCTGCTCGGACGCCGACAGCGCCGCGGTGGCGTACTCGAGGCGCTCGGCCGCCGCCTCGACGGCCTCGGCGTGTTCGGCCTCGGTCATCGCCGCTTCTTCGGCCTGGCGTTCCAGGTCTTCGGGATCGGGTCCGGAGGCCGCCACGCTGGGCGAGGCCAGGTGTGCGGCGCGCTCGCCTGCCACCCGAAGGGTGCCGCCGACCCGCTCCGACAGCGCACTCAGCTGGTAGAAGACCCGGTTGGCCTCCGACGCCGCCGGCGTCACCTGCGCGAGGTGTTCCTGCGCCTCGGCGAGGGCTTCGGTCGCGGCATCGAGCCCGGCCGCCACCTCGTCCTGCTGCCGACGCACTTCGGCCTCGACGATGCTGTGCTGCGCCATCTCCTCGCGGCGCTGGACCAGATCGTCCGCCGCGAGCCGTAGTCGCGCATCGCGGAGGTCGGCCTGGACGGTCGCGGCGCGGCGCGCCACCTCGGCTTGTCTGCCGAGCGGCTTCAACTGCCTGCGCAGTTCGGTTGTCAGGTCGGTCAGGCGGTCCAGGTTGACCGCCATCGCGTCGAGCTTGCGGACCGCCTTCTCCTTGCGGCGGCGATGCTTCAGGACGCCCGCTGCCTCTTCGATGAACGCGCGGCGTTCTTCGGGCCGGGCCTCGAGGATCGCCGACAGTCGTCCCTGACCGAGGATCACGTGCATCTCGCGGCCGATGCCCGAGTCGGACAGCAGTTCCTGCACGTCCATCAGACGGCAGGAGTTTCCGTTGATCTCGTACTCGCCCGCGCCGTCGCGGAACATGCGGCGGGTCACCGAGACCTCGGAGTAGTCGATCGGAAGGGCGCCGTCGGAGTTGTCGATGGTCAGCGTGACCTCGGCGCGCCCCAGCGGAGCGCGTCCCGAGGTGCCTGCGAAGATGACGTCGGCCATCTTGCCGCCGCGCAGGGCCTTGGCGCCCTGTTCGCCCATCACCCAGGTCAGGGCGTCGACGACGTTCGATTTACCCGACCCGTTGGGGCCGACCACACACGTGATGCCGGGTTCAAACCGGAGCGTCGTCGACGACGCGAACGATTTGAACCCTTTCAGTGTGAGGCTCTTCAGGTGCACGACCGATCAGCCTACCGACCCGGAGCGCTCGTCGAGGCGTCACCGGGGGTCGAGGCGCGTCGGATCAGCGCTCGACGAACCCGGTCAGGCCCCCGCGAGCGGGCTCGTACGACTCCACGACCAGGTCGACGACGCCGGGCGTGGCGCCCGACCGCAGCGCGTCCACAAGGGCTTCCAGCTTGTCGACGGCCCCTTCGGCCACCACCAGCACCCGTCCGTCGGCCTGGTTGGACGCGTAGCCGACGAGCCCCAGTTCCAGTGCCCGCGAGCGCGTCCACCACCGGAAGCCGACACCCTGCACATGGCCGTGCACCCACGCGCTCAGCCGCTGGTCGCTCACGGGTTCACTCGGTCTCGATGGCGAGGGTGACCTCGGTGCCCGCCTTCAGCGTGCGTCCGACGGTGCAGACCTTGTCGACGGCCCGCTCCACCACCACCAGGAGGCGCGCTGCGGCGTCGGCGTCGAGTTCGGAGAGGTCCACCTCGAGGATCTCGTCGAGGCGCGGGTACACCTCGTTCTCCCGATCGGCGTCGCCCGACACCCGGATGGTGGCGTCGTAGTCGTCGCCCAGGCGTCGCGACAGCGGCCTGTCGGACGACATGCCGGTGCAGGCCGCGAGGGCGATCTTCATCAGTTCGCCCGGGGTGAACACACCGTCGACGTCCTCCGAACCGATCAACACCTCGGCGCCGCGCGAACTCTGGCCGGTGTAGCGACGGGTTCCGGTGCGTTGGACCCACAGGTCGGTCATGTGATGCCTTTCGAGTGACGTGTCGCAACCACGGTACCGCCGCTTCTCGCGGCGTTGCCTAGGAGGCGGCCCCCTCAGATACGACCGCGTTCGTCGACGGGACGATCGCGGTAGTCGCGCCAGGCCGCCAGCAGTTCGTGCCGCGCGCCGTCGGGATGGGCTCGGTGCCAAGCGCGGGTGAATCGATTGAATTCGAACTGTCCGTCGATGTCGCGGGCGCCCCCGCTGCGGGTGGCGTGCCAGTGGTCCAGCGCGTCCTGCATGGTCTTGGTGCCGTCCGAACGCCCGAAGAAGTCGCGCATGGCGGCGTCGAAGTGGAAACCGGTGCCGATCTGCTCGGTGAGCCACGCGCGCACCACCTGACTCGACCGCTGGCCCGCCGGAATCACCGTGCCCGCGGTCAACGGGCCCGACAGCTGTCGTCCGCTCGGTCGCGGCCGCGCTGCCGGTTCGACGAACTCTCGACCGCCGAGCGACGCCGCGATCCTCGCCGTCAGCTGGTCCTTGCTGCCGGTCGCCCGTAGGCCTCGCTCGCGCGCAAATGCCGCCAACTCGTCCTTCAACCAGTACCAGCGTAGGAACTCCACTTCGGCCAGTCCCGCTCCGAGGTCTGGCCGTCCAGGACCAGGCGACTGCGTCACCGCGGATCGATCCGAAGGATCCGGTCGTCGTCCGGGCCGGGATCGCCGCGGCCGTCGGTGTTGTTGGTCAGCACCCACAGCGCACCGTCGGGTGCCCGCACCGCATCGCGCAGCCGTCCGTACTCATCGACGAGATACTCGACGGCGGTCGCGGGGTTGCTCAGGGGGACTTCGCGCAGGCGTTGGCCGCGCAGGTTGGCGATCCAGAGGCTCCCGTCGGCGATGGTGATGCCGCTGGGGCTGGCGTCGGCGGGCGACCATTGTTGCACCGGGTCCACGAACCGGGGGTCGCCGGCGATGCCCTCGACGGTCGGCCAACCGTAGTTCTTCCCCGCTGCGATCACGTTGAGCTCGTCCCAGGTGTCCTGGCCGAACTCGCTGGCGTACATCGTGCCGTCGTCTGCCCAGGCCAGACCCTGCGGGTTGCGGTGTCCGTAGCTGTAGACCGGCGAGCCCGTGAACGGGTTGTCGTCGGGGACGGCACCGGTCGGGGTCAGCCGCAGGATCTTGCCCGAGAGCGAACTGCGGTCCTGCGCCTTCTCGGGATCGCCCGCATCGCCGACCGTCACGTACAGCATTCCGTCGGGGCCGAACGCGATGCGCCCGCCGTTGTGGTGCCCGGCGCGGGGCAACCCCTTGAGGATCGTCTCCGCAGGCCCGAGCCCGAGTTCGCCGGGCGTACCGGTCAGGCGGAAGCGCTCCAGCCGATTCTCGGCGGCGGTGGTGAAGTAGGCGTAGAGGTAGTCGTCGTTGACGGCGAGTCCGAGGAGACCGCCCTCGCTCTCGTGCCGCACACCGTCGACGGTCCCGATCGTGCGCGGTGTCCCGTCACCGGACAATTCCAGGATCCGCCCGGAATCCCGCTCGCTGACCAGTGCCGTGTCGCCGTGGAAGGCGATCGACCACGGCGCGTCGAGACCGGAGGCGACGGTCTCGACGCGTCCGTCACCGCGCACGGACGAACTGGTCGCCTGCGAGGCGGTCGCCGTTCCCGACGTCGTCCCTGACCGTTCGTCGGTGCACGCGGTCAACGCCACGACCGTCGCCGAACACGCGACCACTGCCGCCGCGACTCGGCGTGACGTGAGTGATCCGCGAACTGCAGTGCTGGTGTTCATCCGTCAACCGTAGGCGAGTTCGGTCGACTAGAGGCCGGACGGAACGGTTTTACCGTTGACCACCACGGTCACCTTGTCGGTCGCGGTGTTGTAGGTGACCTTTCCGTGCTCGAAGGTCGCCTGCTGCGTGCTCCCCACGGTGGTCACGTCGCTCGTGACTGCGCCGAGGGGTCCGGCGGAACCGTTGGTCCCGACCGGCACCGGTTTGCCGCTCGCGTCGCGCTCGATGTTCCAGGCCTCCCGGATCTTGCCCCACGTGAGATACGCGGGCGTCCCGGCATCAGCGTTTCGAGCGGTGATCACGCCGCCCTCGAACTGCTGAAACACCACGCCGCTGTCGCGGGTGCCCGCGTTGTGATCGCCGGTCAACGGCAGCCCGAGAATCTTCTTCTCCGCCGGTGTGGCTGCGGCATATCGGGCGGCGATCGGTCCCGTCATAGTCGCATCGCGACCGGCGACGCCCTTCACCGTCGTCGTCGCCGGGCTGGCCGCGGAGGTCGACGGCTGCGGCGCGTCGGTGCTCGACTCGACCGGCGCCGACACCTGCGCTGACGTCGACGCTGTGGAGGAGGCCGTCTTGGAGGAGTCTGACACCGAAGAATCGGCACTGCCACAGCCGACGGTCAGCAGCGCAACCGTGCCCAAACCGGCGAATACGCCGACGGTTCTGCGTTGAATCGAATTCCTCATGTTCTCGCTTTCGGTCGTCGTCCGGCCACCCGATCTCACGCCGGCCAGGTGCTCGCCGTCACAGTTTGCGACTGTCGCGCACGACTCTAGCGGCAGTCCCCTCACTGAACTAATCGACTGGGCCGCAAGACATTGCGCTGGCTACTGTCATCGCATGATCCATCTCCTGGAAGACACTCGGAACCGACGTGCACACGCTGCACAGCAGATTGCCGAGGGATCCGACCAGTGACCCGTCGCCCGGTGACGCATGTGTTGGATCCGATGAGCCGTCGGTGGTGGCGCGCGGTCGGTCGACGCGTCGATCCGTCGACGCCGGAGTTCGCGTTCCTCGCCGCACCGCACAACGAGAGGCACGAGATCGGCGACGCCTGGCTGCACGACTACGAGAAGCAGGGAATGGTCGCTCAGCCGTCACCGACCGCAGGCTTGTTCGACGACATGGCAGTGCTCGACGGTCCGGACTTTCACGCGGCGGACCTGCACCCGGCCGTGCGCGACTTCTATGAACAGACCGGGGCGTGGCGGATGGAGGTGTGGTCGCAGTGGAACCCGCTGTTCGCACCCGGCGGGATGGCGGTCGCCGCGCTATTCGGTCGACGCGTCGAACAACTCGCCCTGCCGACCGAGCCGCTGTCGGTGAGTCGAGGGATGTCGAGCGAGGTCCGGATCGTCTCCGACGAGTCGGGACGCCGGCAAGGAGCGGCCTGGCTACGACGACTACGCCTCGACGATTCTGCGGTGTACAGCGGGTTCTACCGCTCGGCGGTGCTGCCCGGCCGGCATCAGCCCCACGTCGCCGTCTCTTTCCCGCTCGAACTCGGCAACATTCACGTGTTCTTGGCACCGCGCGCCGAAGCGGACGGTGCGCTGACGCTGACGTCCCGATCTCAGCGCTTCGGCGAGGACGGCGCGTACGTATCGGTCTTGTTCGGCGACGAGTGGTATGCGGCGCAGCCACCACTGAGGGAGTCGTTCCGCGTGTATGTCGACGACGAAGGCGTCCTCCGGACCGATCACGAACTCAAAGTCGGACGATTCCGAGCCCTTCGCCTGCACTACCGACTCGAACGTCATTCCTGATGATCGGTGCTGCCGTGACCTCCCGGCTTCGGATCCCAGCCAGCGGCGGTCTCGATGTGGTCGTCGCTACGCTCCTCCCGTACTCGACCAGCAGGGTGGGCAGCTCCGCATTCGGGCCGATCAGCGCCGATTGACTCGTGTCCTCGGTGCCCGCTGACACGACGGACAAGAGAACGAACTGCGGTTCATGAACGCCTCGCGCACCATCGGCGTCTCGCACCGTCGACACGGCAGCCCTTCGCGGCCGTAGGCGTTCAGCGATCGGTCGAAGTACCCCGACTCCCCGTTCACGTTCACGTAGAGATCGTCGAATGAGGTTCCGCCGACGGTGATCGCCTCGCCCATCACGTCGGTGATGTGGCCGACCAACTCGCCGAGTGCGGCGCGGGTGATGCCCTTGGTCCGACGACGACCGTGCAGGCCTGCGCGCCACAGCGATTCGTCGGCGTAGATGTTGCCGACGCCGGAGATCACGGTCTGGTCCAGGATCGCGCGCTTGATCTCGGTGTCACGGCGACGCAGCGCAGTCACGACAGCGTCGGCGTCGAAGCTCTCCTCGAACGGGTCGGCGGCGATGTGCGCCACCGACTCCGGCAGCGCGCGGGCCCCGGTGTCGACGAGATCGTCGAGGTGCCAACCGCCGAAGGTCCGCTGGTCGACGAACCGGAGTTCGTGACCGTCGTCGAGCACGGCGCGGATCCGCAGGTGCACCGGGTCCTCGCTCCCCTGCTCGGCGATCAACATCTGCCCGCTCATGCCGAGATGCACGACAGCCGCGACCTCGTCGGTCGAGTCGGACGCCAGCAGCCACATGTACTTGCCGCGACGTTCAACGCCGGCGATTCGCTTGCCGCGCAACCGATTCGAGAGATCGACGGCTCCGCCCACATGCCGACGCACGGCTCTAGGGTGCAGCACCTCGACGTCGCGAACCTCGCGGTCGCTCAGGTGGACAGCAAGGCCTCGGCGGATCGTCTCGACTTCGGGGAGTTCAGGCACGACGATCAGTCACTGATCGGCCTGGTCGCGCAGGGCTTTCCACGCCAGCTCGGCAGCGTTCTGCTCGGCTTCCTTCTTGGTCTTGCCGACGCCCTGCCCCAGCGCCGCACCACCGACGACGGCCACCGCGGTGAACTCCTTGTCGTGGTCAGGCCCGGTGGAGGTGATCTGATACTGCGGCTGCCCCAGGCTGCGCTCCGCCGACAGTTCCTGCAGCGAGGTCTTCCAGTCCAGGCCGGCACCGAGGCGCCCGGAGCGCTCGATGATCGGCTCGAAGAGATTCATGATCACTCGCTTGGACACCTCGATCCCGTGATCGAGGAAGATGGCGCCGAACAGCGATT